>PMSX01000090.1 GCA_003167495.1 Bryobacterales bacterium
GAATTCGGCTGGCGCTCGGGGCGCAGCAAGGTGAACTCACACGGATGTTCGTGCGCTCTGGACTGGCGTTAACTGGAATCGGTGTGGCCATTGGGCTAACGGCGGCCGGCGGACTAACGCAGTTGATGAAGTCGCTGCTGTTCGGGATTAGTCCGCTGGACCCTTTGACTTACGTCGCGGTTCCGGTTGTTTTGGCGGCCGCCGCAGTGCTGGCCAGTTATCTGCCGGCAAAGGGAGTGGCGGGGGTTGATCCTGTGAAAGCTCTACGAGCAGAGTAACGGGGAGCGATGATTCGTGTTCGCCTACCCGTCAAAGTTCTCCCACAATCTGATCTGTAAGCGAGCCCTGGCTGTCCAGGATTGATACACGCTCTCCTTTGACCAGGCGATCCGGAAAAATGTCAAGGCAGAACCCCTTGGTGTTGGCGGCACCGGGCGCGATTAAGGCAGAAACTTTCCGCTGATATAGCAAGCCTTCCCGAGAATCTGAGTCGGCGCCAATTGTCCGCGGGCATTCAGGATATGTCTGGAATGACTGAGGGAGACGATCTCAGCGTGGTTTGTTCCCACTGCCGCCTGCACCGTTGGGACTCTCAAATCCACTACTCGAGACAATTCGCATGTCAAGGTCAGCATGAGATCGGGATCTCTCGCCGCTCCGACAAGCTGGCCTGCCGGGTCAACGAACAAGGCGGCCACTTCCAGATTGGCAGTCAGTGGGGAATCGCATCTATAAAGAACTCCGAATTCTCCGGGTGGATTATAACGCCCGCCAGCAGTCCGCGCGCCAATGGTCGAAAGAAGAGAACTGCGATATTTATAGGGTACAAGACGGTATACGTGGGCGGAATAGGATTGAAGTGCAACATCCTCAATAGCCTTCAGAAGTCCTGGAAGGGCGCGGAATCCGATTCCCGCTTAAGCGGGCTGCCGCAGATCCATGGCGGCGAGGAGAGATTCGAGCGCTGCGAACTCGCCGGACTTAATGAGGGCAAGGGGTGTCTTATTCTCTAAGTGGCGGTTAGGAGCGTTCAAAAAGATGCGAGCATTCGTCTGATTTCCAGCGTAGAGTTCCACCATGCTCTCCCAAATTCGATAGAGACGTCCCAGTTCCGTCTGGAGACTTTCTGCATCAGGCCTTTTGCGGACGCCCTCCGCCTTTCGCCCAATGGTGGCGGTAACGCTGCCTACCGGAATGCCCAACGCATTCGCCATGCGGCTCGCGTCCAAGCGGTGTGTTTGGGGATTAAACAACTCAGGGAGAAGGGGAATATTAATATTTTCGACAGGAGGCGCTGCGGACATGTAATATCAACCCTACCAGCATTGTACGCGGCTTGTACAATTCCCCGTCAACGTCCCCATAGATTCCTGTTTTGGATCCGTTGATATAGATCAATTTCACGCGCGTCTTCGTGGACGCTCTGGTTGTTCCGACGGGGGAGTTAAGGATTCGTTAGTGACTAACCGGATACACCGGGTCTAACGTAAAAAACTCTACGACTTTGCGGAAAATCCATCCGGAAATGACGCGCATTAGAGAAATCCTCCTGAACAATCGTTGCTGTTAGGGTACATCTCCTCTCAAAGATTTAGCAACCTTTTTGTTAAAGATGTCCGTCCTAGTACTCATCGACACTTTCATCGACGTTGCTGTAGATTTTCGAGTTCCTCTAAAGTTCTCGGCCAATCGGCCCCTAAAAGCCGCGAGAGACCGCGATCCGCCAGCACTTTACTGCCGGTCTGGCAACGCGCGCAGTAGTTAGTTTCATTATCTGCATAACGAATCCGCAGGATTTTCTGGCCGCAGCGCGGGCAGGCTTCGCCGTAGCGGCCGTGGACGGCCATATCTGGACGAAAAGCGGTGACCTTTTCTGGAAAAGCCCGCTCGGCTTCGGCGCGCAATTTGTCGATCCAATGCGTGAGCGTAGCGCGCGTGGCGTCAAAAAGACGCTGCCATTCTTCAGGCTTTAATTTCTGGGTTTGGGCAATAGGCGATAGCTGGGCGGCATGCAGAATCTCGTCGGAATAAGCGTTGCCAATGCCGCTCAGCAGCCGCGGGTCGGTGAGAGCGCGCTTGAGCGTATGATTGGTCGCGCTCAAGATTTGTTGAAAATCGGCGAGATTCGTGGCAAATACATCAATCCCGCCCGGGTCGAGCGCTTGCAATCCTTCTTCGCCCGCAACCACGTGCAAAGAAGCCCGGCGCTTGGTTCCCGCTTCCGTGAGCAAGAGTGTACCGCTGGCAAAATCGAAAGCAGCCAAGTTTTGACGTCCGGCGAGTTTGTGGTTGGCCTGCTTCCAATGCAGGCGCCCCGCAATCATTAAATGGATCACCAGCCAGAGGTCTCCTTCCAGCCCCAGCGCGATGCGTTTGCCGACGCGGCGCAGTGCGCGTACGGGCCGACCACCCGCCGCTGAGAGCGGAGGTTGCAAACTGCGCAGCAGGAAAGGGTTGGCCAAGCGTACGCGCTGCAACGTCTGGTTGATCACGCGCATCTCCAACGCGCTGAGATAAGCGGCAATATCCGGCAATTCGGGCATACACTAACCAGCCTGGCAGCCAAGTGTGTTGGTCAACACAAACAGAAAATCGCCAGGCCCCCGTGCTGTTGTGCAGACTGCTAAATGCCTAATTCTATGAATACTACCTCTTGGAACACTGGCTGCACACTGATTGCGGAAGGGAGCTAATGCGTAGCTGCTGCTCCAACCTTGCCTATCTCAGGTTGCGGACTGTCCACAATCGCTTGTAGAGCCTGGCAGAGTTCAGGGCTTTTCGTTTGCAGTTCCTGCATATGTAAGTCTTTCAACTTATCCAAAATCTCTTCGCCCAGAGGCGTCAGTTCTACTAAAACTTCGCGCCGGTCTTCTTGGCTTTGGCGGCGGACAGCGGCGCCCCGTTCAACTAAACGATTCACCAATTCCACAGCGCTGTGATGCTTTAAACAGAGTCGCTGCGCAAGTGTTGTAACGGTTGGCCGCGCTCCTTCCGGTAAGCCTTTGATAGCAAGCATCAATTGATGCTGTTGAGGTTCGATACCGTTGGTGCGGGCAGCCTGTTCACTGACATGGAGAAACTGGCGGATTTGGTGACGGAATTCGGCGAGCCTTTGGTAGGCCGCAAGGGATACATCCATGTAGGAAAGAATACACTAAAACAAGAATACGTTTACTTGCTAGTCGTAGAAAGATGCAAAATCTTTTGTCCTAGTTGCATTTTTGGCTCGAATCGAGCAGACTATAGCTAGGCGAATAAATGGCGAATCTATCACCAGTTCTGCCCTCTGATCCGCGCTGGAAAAGAGCGGTGGAATTACCTCAAACTACTCCCCAAACAGTCTCCAACCCACTTCACATACCAGCTCTTAACCATCTGTTATTAAATGGTTTAAACCGTGGCGCTCTAGTTGAAGCCAGCGGCCCGCGGTCTTCCGGTAAGACTTCGCTTTGTATGCATATTCTGGCGCGCGCGACGCAGAACGGAGAAGTCTGCGCAGTGGTGGATTTACACAACAGCTTTCACCCGGATTCAGCCGCTGCCAGCGGCGTGCAACTCGACCGGCTGCTTTGGATCCGCTGCCAGTGTAATCCAGATTACACAATGAAAGCCACCGATTTGCTGCTGCATGCCGGCGGATTTGGCGTAGTGCTGCTTGATTTGAGCGAAGCGCAAACACGCATTTTGAATCGGATTCCGATTTCGTACTGGTACCGTTTTCAACGAGCCATCCAAAACACGCCCACCATTCTATTGATTTGTGCCGATGCGCCGCAAGCCAAAGCAGCCAGCCGCGATTCGCTCAATTGCCAGGCAAAATCATTTTCCTGGTCGGGCCAGCAGCCTTTCACGCGGTTGTGTGGCATGACCACCATCGCACGGCAAAGGAAGCTGGCGGCCATTCATCCCGAACCTCTACAAATTTCGGTGGCTTAAACATGTACGCCTGCCTGTATGGGCCGGGAATCGGCCCAGAAAGTCTGCTCGATCTGGCATTAGAATTTTCTCCCTATGTGGAGCAGGCCAGTGCAGATACCGTTCTCTTCTGCATTGATCCGCTGCGCAAGCTGCTTGGCTCGCCGTATCAAATTGCATCGGACATCGCGCGCGCCGGCTTCGAGCGGAAAGTGCAGGCGAACCTGGCGATTGCGTCCAATCCGGATACGGCTATCCTGCTGGCGCACTATTGGAAAGGGGTAACGCTTGTGCCGCCGGGGGAAGAGCAACGAAAATTAGCCCCTCTGCCGCTGGCTGCGCTCACAGCCGATGCAGCCATGCTCGATATTCTGCTGCGCTGGGGCGTGAAGACCTGCGAGGATCTGGGCGTCTTGCCCGAACCAGGCGTGGCCGAACGTTTGGGTCCGGGCGGAGTGTATTTGCGCAACCTGGCGCTGGGTGTGATTCACCGGCCTTTGCGAATTCAGGCCGAAACGAGCAACTATGAACGGCGCGTGGAACTGGAGCATCCTATCGCACTGTTAGAGCCGCTACTCTTTTTGTTCAGCGGCGCGCTGACGGAGATCTGTTCCCTGCTCCGTTCTCAATCGCGCGCGGCGCGCCTGCTCGAAGCCAGCCTTGATTTGGAAGGCAAACCAGCATACCGGGCTGTGCTGGAGTTTCCAGTGCCAGTGACAGATCACCGCACTATGCTGAAGCTGTTGCAGCTGCATTTGGAGCGGCATTCGCCGGACGCGCAGATTGTGGCGTTCCATTTGCGAGTAGAGCCTGTTGAGCCGCGGCGCGTGCAAGGCGGCCTTTTTCTGCCAGCCACGCCGCTGCCCGATAAATTGCAAATCACCTTGGCGCGCATCGCCGGCATGGTAGGTGAGGAGAACGTGGGCTCACCTCAACGCCTCAATACCCACCGCCCCGATGCCTTTCGCATGACCGCCTTGAACCTTCAACCGGGCGCGCCAGTCGATGTGCCGCAAGGCGATGTGCTGCGGCTGGTGATAAGAATCTTCCGTCCTGCGTTAGAAGCGCGTGTGCGTTTAGTGGAGCAAGCACCCAAAAACGTAGTGGCCGCAG
>PMSX01000207.1 GCA_003167495.1 Bryobacterales bacterium
GACGCCCGCCAACAACAGCGCCAGTCCGCCGAAAATCCCAACCAGGTCTGCCAGCATCCGATCCGGTTCAACGGCGTGTGTGACGATTTCGCCCAGCGACCTCACTTCGAACGGCGCATCCCGATCGATTCCGGCCATCGCCTGCCGCACGGCATTCGTCACCGAAGCTGGCTGGGCCAATGTTCGAAGCTCAAAGTCCATACCTCGCGGGACGTCGTTGCCCACTGCGTGCTGTGCAGCCGCCATGAAGAACCGGGGTGGTACCTCGCCGCGTAAATTATGGTCGCGGGAATTTGCCGCCACTCCTACAACTTCAAACGTCACTCTCTCATCGCCATACACATCCGTTATCCCCTTACCGATCGGATTTCGACCCTCAAAAAAGAGCTTACGGAACGCCTCGTTGATCACACAGACGAGCGGGCCTCCCAGTTGATCGCGGTCATTGATCTCCCGGCCCAAACTAATCGGAATGCCAAGGACTGAAAAATAACCGGGACCCACCTCGTCCCAACTCGATCCACGGTCGTTCTTGCCGTGCGCCGTATGCCCTTCCACCTCGATCTGGTCGCTGGAGTCGCCTCCGCTGAATAAGCCAAGTTTCGAGAACGCCGCTTTCCGGACCCCGGGGATGGCTTGCAACTTTTCGAAAATCCGCCGGTAAAACAGCATTCGTTCTTCGCCTTGGTAACCCGCTTTCGCCCCGTCCACTTGCACCATCAGCATTTTGTCGCGCGCGTACCCTAGGTCCGTGTTCTGTAGATTCAAAACCGATCGCAGCAGCAAACCTGCGCCTACGACAAGAATCAGCGATAAGGCGACTTGGCCGATCACGAAGATCTTGCCCAGCCGCAGTTTGCCTGCTGTGGCAGTCGCATTTCGTGAGCCCTCGCGCAAAGGGGAATTGATATCCATCTTCGCTGCTCTCATCGCGGGTACCAGACCAAAGATGATCGTTGTCACGATCGCCACCACTCCCGTGAAAGCCAACACCCGCCAATCCAGAGTCGGATCAATTTCCACCGGCTCGCTTGGAGTCGCTGGCGCTCGCATCATCAAGGGAGCGGCAACACCCGCTATGAGCAAACCTCCGCCCGCACCCAGCAGTGCGAGCAACAGGCTCTCCGTGAATAATTGCGACACAATCCGCTTCTTGTTCGCGCCCAGAGCGAGACGAACCATAATTTCGCGTTGCCGTGAGTTGGCTCGCGCCAAAAGCAAGTTCGTCACATTCGCGCAGCAGATGAGCAGTGTGATCCCCACTGCGGCGAAGAGAATATAAGACGCTTGCGTAAACGACTCGCGCAAATCCGATGCACCCGTCGCGGCCTCGTGCAGCTTCAGCCTCTGGTTCATGAATTCTTTCTTCCGCGCGGCCGATACCGATTGATAACTGGCTTCCAGATTCCGCTCGAAGATAACATTCGCCTGCACGCTGGCCTGCGAAAGCGTCACGCCCGGCTTGAGCCTCCCAAACACGTGCAGCCACATCGCTTTTTCTGTGGGGTCGTGCAGCGGGTGCAGCAAGTCGCGGTCAGGCATCAATTGGAGTTGCATACTAAGCGGCGCCCAAATATCAGGCTTCTGGCCAACCGTTTCACTGCCGAACTCGCGCGGAGCCACGCCAATAATCGTGAGCGCTGTCTTCGCTATTGTGATCGTTTTCCCAATCGCCTGCGCGTTGCGCCCAAAACGCCGGTCCCAATAAGAGTCGCTGATCACCGCATAGGGTGCTGTGCCAAGCTGCTTATCTACGCCCGCATCAAAAAACCGCCCCGTTTCCGGAGTAACGCCCAAGACGGAAAAATAGGAAGCCGAGGCCAGTTTGCTCCAAATCTCTTCATTGTCACCATCGACGTGAGCGAGGAGGCGCGAAGAATAACTTTCCACTGCGCATAACCCCTCGAAGAGAGAACCCTCGCGCTGGAAGTCTTCGAATTCCGGGTACGCGAGCAGACCACGTTCGCCATCCCATTTCCCGGTGGCCATCCCAGCGGCCCCTGGGTCCGTCAACATTACCAACTTATCGGGTTCGCGAACGGGCAGCTTCTTTAGAAGGACACTGTTCAACACACTAAAAATCGCGCTATTTGCCCCGATGCCGAGTGCCAGCGACAACACCGCCACGATGAGAAAGCCGGGTGATCGCAAAAGCTGACGTGCGCCGAATTGTAAATCTTGGAAAAACATCAGATGCCTCGCACCACCTTATGTAGCACGAAGATGGCCGCTCAAAATCCACGCTAAAACATTGGATTTATTCGGGTTTTTGAATGCTGACTTGCTTCCCCGCTGTCCGTTTACGGGAAAGGGTTGCTCCGAAATCAACCGGCCAAATGTGAGACGAGTGGGCCGTGCGACCGCATTAGCGAATCAAGGCAACGGGCGAAGTGTGCCCGCCATTCTGAGGTATTCTGTTGTCCGTATTCTCTCCTATCTGCTGCCGCCACAATGCGTAGTAAAGCCCTGTCTTAGCGACAAGCTCCCCGTGACTGCCTTCCTCCACAATGCGGCCGCGCTCCAATACAAAAATGCGGCTCGCATGCATCACAGTCGACAGCCGGTGCGCAATCAAGATGGTGATGACATCCGAACGCTCGCCCACATCGCGAATCGTCCGCGTGATCTCTTCCTCCGTAATCGAATCGAGCGAAGAGGTAGCTTCATCAAACACCAGCAGTCTTGGCTTTCGCAGTAGTGCACGGGCGATACTCAGCCGTTGCTTCTCTCCGCCCGAAACCTTTACGCCACCTTCGCCGATCAACGTGTCCAAACCTTTGTCGGCTCGCGCCAGCAGCGAATCGGCCGCCGCTCGGTGCAGTACATCCAAACACTCCGCATCACTCGCGCCGGGTCTCACAAACAAAAGGTTTTCGCGAATCGTACCCGAAAAGAGCTGCGTATCCTGAGTCACGAACCCGATCTGCGCCCGCAACTCATCTGGGTCAATCTCTGAACTGTCAATCCCGTTGTACCTGACCGATCCCTCTTTCGGCGGATACAGCCCCACCAACAGTTTCACTAGCGTCGTCTTGCCGGCCCCCGAAGGGCCGACGAACGCGATCGTATCGCCACTCTTGAGTTGGAAATCGACACCGCAGACGGCGGGTCGATTGGCCGAATTGTGCTGGAAGCTGACTGAGTCAAACCGCAGCGAATGCAGATCTCCCAGTGCCTGCGCGTGCAACGGCTTTGGCTCCGGAGCCATGTTCAAAATGTCTCTCAGATTGTTGAGAGATGCCTCTGTCTCCCGATAAATGTTGATGATGTTGCCCAATTCCTGTAACGGGCCAAAGATAAAGAACGAATAAATGAAGAGCGAAAAGAACTGGCCAACCGAAATGCGCTGCGTAAAGATGAGGTACAGCATCAGGAACAGGATGCTCGTACGCAATAAGTTCACGCACGTGCCCTGCAAAAAGCTCAGGCTGCGAATATACCGGACCTTCTTCAACTCTAACTTGAGAATCTTGCTGGTCGTCGTATTCAGGCGCTCGATTTCCTGATTCGCCAAACCCAGCGTCTTCACCAACTCAATATTGCGCAAAGATTCGGTGGTCGAACCAGCCAATGCGGCCGTCTCCGCCACAATAGTCTTCTGCACCGGCTTGATCTTGCGGCTCAAGGCGGAACTGAGGAAACCCAAAATTGGGACAGTCAAGAGAAACGCGGGCGCAATCACCCAGCTCACATGCACCGCATAAATGGTCACAAACACAACGCCTACCAGCGCGGTGAACAGTATGTTTACAAACGCGCTGATAAATCGCTCTACATCGGTGCGGACTTTCTGCAGCCTGCCCAGCGTTTCGCCGCTTCTCTGGTCTTCAAACAGCGCATAAGGGAGTGAGAGTGACCGAGCCACACCCGCCGCATACATTTCCGCCCCGGTTTGTTGCGTGACAACGTTCACGTAATAGTCCTGAAAGTTCTTGGCCACTCGCGAAACGAACGCAACGCCCACCGCTAAAGCAAGCAACCCGCTTACGCCCTTAATGAACTGTCCGATAGAGTACTGATGAAACTTGGTGGCGTAGTCGTCAATGATGTGGCGGAAGATCGATGGGTCGAGCAACGAAAAAGTCTGGTTAATCGTGGCAAGCAGCAGAGCAAAAAGCACCAATCGCCGGTGCGGCTTAAGATAGGCCAATAAGAGAGGCATAAAGAGCTATCGTGACAGAATACAGTTTTTGATGTCCACAATCGCCGAAAGTATTCAGGTTTGGGTGGTTCGCCTAGCCGACCAATCTGCTGAAAGCTGGCGTTCTGTGTTGACGCAAAGCGAATGGGAAAAGGCGATGCGCTTCCGCATGCCGGCAGATCAGAAACGTTTTGTTGTTACTCGCGCGATTCTGAAGACTCTTTTGGCGCGCTACTTCGGACGCCTGGCAACCGAAATCGAGTTCACACAAAACGAATATGGCAAGCTCTCCGTTCAGAGTGGACCAATCGAGTTCAATGTCTCGCATTCCGGCGATTATGCCCTAATTGCGTTTGCCAAAGAGTCGGCAGTTGGTATTGATATAGAGCGAATCAGTGGAGATCGCATCGTGACCGATCTCGCACGCCGCATACTCTCGCCTCTCGAGCACGCACGCTTTCTGTCGTTAGCCGAGACCGACCGCAAACAAGTCTTCTTTCAAATCTGGACCCTCAAAGAGTCGGTGTTGAAGGGCATCGGCAGTGGACTCTCCGTTCCTCCCGAATGCATCGAAATAGCGTTCTATCCAGATGCGCCAAAGCTGCTGTCCGCTTCCACCAAGGAAATACCAGACATACGCGACTGGACACTGCAAAGTCTTTCCGTTGGCGATGAAGACTACGTCGCGGCGATCGCGGTCAAGCACAAGACGCCGTCCATCGAAATCAAACGTTTCGAATCACACAGCCCGGATAGTACTTAGCGGCAATATCTTGCCATTGCCAACCCGACTTCGCCAAACTGATAGCTCCCGTTTGACACAGACCCAAGCCATGCCCCCGCCGCACAATACCACCCCGGCGGCACGGTTCGCAAACTACCGATCTATATTGATAGTTGTCTAACTCCGCACTGTCAGTTTGCCCTCCGCAAGCCGCCGAATAATGTGCCGGAATGACAGCCGTTCCCGACGAGAGCACCAAGCCACGCGTGGCTTGCACCGCCTTTTCCACTACCGACCCCGAATCGGCTGGCGCACGTAGAAATTGGCAGTGCGTCGTATCGCAGAACTGCGCTCCAATATGACGCGCGCGCGGCGCGGCAGCACACAGGAAGGAACGCGCCGCAATCGCTTGCGCCGATAACGCGTGGATTGGCGTACCTCGCCCTGGCAGTTCCGCTCCTGCAATAGAACCCACTGCTACTTCGCCATCCATCGTGACCACGGGCCGCAACAATCGCCCAACCGAAGTGATCGCCAATAAACCAAAATAGCGTCGCCGAATGACCCCTGGAATCTCCAACAGAAAGGAAACCGGACTCTTGTTTGGGCCGGCAACAACGATCGGTGTGCGAGTCGCGTCAACGGTAAAAGCCCCTTCGCCCTCCACAATACTCGCGCCCTGCGCCGAATGAAGATGCAGCCGCGCGTTCGATAGCGGATAAACGTTGATTTGGGAGGGCTTGAGCAGACCCAACACCCAGAAAGAAAACTTCGCTTGTCCGTTTAAAGCCGCAAAGGAGCTTACACCACTGGCCAGAAACAAACGGCGTGTAATCACGGTTGACACTAGTGCAAGTCTATCTTGCTCCGCACCGCGCGGCATGCCTCTGCACCGGTCGTTCCGTGTTGTTCCAAAAGAAGCACTCGTCTCGGCTGCTCCAAAGGATACGCCACAACCACAAAACCATCTCCCATTGCCCGTGGTGTGTGAGAGCAAGGAGCCGTTCCGGTTTTCGCATAGCACGGGAGATGAAGATTCTTTGCCGTACCGCTGACTGCGCATTGTGCCATCCCGTGAAGAACCATTTGATCGGTCACCTGAGAAAACGCCTGCGCCACATCCAGAGGTCGATTCTGCCAGCCAGATCCGAGCCCGATGAGAGCGTCGCCATCCACCGAGCGAGCCGGTCGCATAAGGCCATATCTAAGACACACCGCATCCAGCGCAGCCCGGTCAATCAGTCGCGCAAGATGCAGAAAATAGCAGTTGCACGAATTGGCTAGCGCTGATACTACACCCTGTTCGCCATGCCCGCGCGCAAGCCAGCATCTGTCTCGCGCCCCGCGGCAAACCACCGTGGGAAACGTTGCATGAGTCGCCGAGAACGCTAATACCAGGAACGGCTTCAAGAGTGATCCAAAACCGATAGGCCGTGAAACGTCCGGCCAAACGACACTCCTGCTCTTGTGCAGCAGATCGAGTTCAATCCAGCAAATGGAGTCACTGCTGGCTACCCCCGCCAACGCCGCCAGTAGCTCCCTACGAGTCACTTCGCCAGGAACTCATAACGGACAGTGTCGCGAGTCACCTGACCCTCCAGCTGCACAATCACCGAAACCCGGCGTATACGATACAGAGAATCACCAAGGCTACGTATATTGTCTGAGAAAAATGCGGGAGCATCCCCGTTTTTGTGATCCAACACTCCGAATAGATGCCTATATCGGGGCCATTCAGCAGCATGTTCATAGCTGGCCGCATACGCTTCGCCGCTCAGAACGGCGGGCGCTGTCAAAGGGGTATGAGACGCAATCCGGCTGAGCTCCACAATGCCATTCTCAGCTGACATTCGCAATGGATCAAGGTTGCCGGTCTTGGCGATACCAATTGAACCATGCAGAACCTTATCTAGCGCAGCGCCATCCGGTTTGCTACAAACCAACGCAATTGCGCTCTGCGGTAAGACAAACACTCGATCCCCGGTCACCTGAGTCACCTGGCTATGCAACAGCGCCCTGGGCCCCATCGCCATCACAGCGTCAGTCACTGCCTCGATATTGTTATCGGACGATCTCTGAAATGGCGCCTCATCAATCCTCGTCTCCAAATCGTTGTCGCTACCGGCAATTGGTGCGTCGGTTGAAACCTCGGGCGCGTTCTTATTCAAATCCGGGCCCGCGGCTGACTCGCTCACAATGACCTGTTGCAGAACCGACCTCACTACAGCGCGGTTGGGAGTCGCCCATGCTCGATAAAGAGAAGCACCTCGCGGAATATGGGACAGAACCTGAGTTAATGCTGTGGTATCGGTCTTAGCTTCAGGAGGTGTTGAGCGCAGCAACACTCGGCGTTCTTCGAAACCGCTTGACCGCTCAAATAAGTCCGCACTACCAGAATCGAAACTAGCTAGCTCACTCTTGTTGCGCTGAATCCAA
Organism: Bryobacterales bacterium; assembly: GCA_003167495.1. Classification (GTDB taxonomy): domain Bacteria; phylum Acidobacteriota; class Terriglobia; order Bryobacterales; family Bryobacteraceae; genus Bog-105. The sequence goes on from PMSX01000207.1 coordinate 7,302, forward strand.
TTAGTGCGGAACTGCGGCGATTTGCGCAAAGCCGTCATGTTGTAGACCAGCCGCAAATCCCCCTGTTCCCTAATCTGTTTCACGGTATCCTCATACCACATCTCTCCCGACAGCGAGGTTACAGGCTGATTCGCCAGCAAGGCTAGCGTCCGAGCCATCAGGCCGGGCTCGGTTGCCACAACCAGCCACCCATCATGCGCCGCGAACGCCACGCTATAGCTCTCTCGGCCGTCCACTTGCGTTTTCACATAGAACGGAATGCCGGCGGCATCTCGCGCCTGATATGAGCTGCGGCTTTTCCAAAGGCTGTTCTGGTCCAGGCGAGCGCCATTCATACGCGTCAAATAGACAAAGTGTAAGGTTGAGAAATCATAGAACGCAAAAGCCGATTCTCCGCCTGCCAGCTCACTCACCAAGCTCATCTCAATTGGGAGCCCAGCCACTGTGGCGAATTGTGTTTGCGCCTGCATGAGACGTTGCAACAGGCGCGATTGTGAGAGAACGCTTGCATCATCGCTCGCGAGCCACCGGCGTCGTTCTTCTGACGAGTTCCACTGCGTCAGTATCTGGTGGAAGTCTTTCGCCTCCAAGTAAAAGATAGCGCCCGACGGCAATAGTGCGGCGATCCCGCGCCTGTCAGTGCGTTGCGCGTGCAACCAAACCGAGCCAACCAGAAGAATCCCCATCGCCGCGGCAGCCGCGATAAACACTCGCTTGGATTTGAGCAAACAAATCATTCGGATCCTCCTGCCACCTTCGGTCTAACAATTCCCGCTTGTGTAAACTCAGCACTGATAGTCGGTGCGCGGCTGCGATTCACTTGTTCGCGAGTCGCTTCCACGGCCACCGCTGCCTTCAACTTTTCAATGTGAGCAAGAAAGGCCCGGTCTTCACTTTGCTGCAGCATCCGGCCATAGAGCGCTTCGGCGGCGGCGTATTGCTTCTGTTTGGCCAAGACACCGGCCACCATTTCTTGAACCTTCAGCGTTCGGTCCGCCCCCGGATCAATCGCTCCATCCAACGCCGCGGAATGCAACCACCCAATCTCATGCGTTGAATCATAGCTATTCCACGCCGCCAATCCCAGCGCTTCCTGCTTGTTCAGAAAAGCCGCTTCCGCTAGGGCTAAGCGTTGGTTGTGCAGCGACGGCTTCAGCGCGATACTCTCCGTGTAAAGCTTCACATCCGGCGTAGTCTCCCCTGCTCGCAGACGCGCCAAGACAAAAAACGGCTGAGAGGCTTCCTGCGGAGAAATCTTCTCATGCGTTAACAAGTCCAACTCCGTGGTTCCGCTTAACGGCGCTTTGAGGTCTCGCAACGCTCGCGCCGCCTGAGCTCGCAAACTGTAAACGGCGCGGTTCGATTTGCGGAGCGAATCCAGCAACCCTTTATCTTCCGTCGTCCGCGCCACCGCCCAGATAGCTTCCGGATTCCACGGCTCGGCCTTCCGCCATTCGCGCGCATAGTCAGCGGCATTTTGCTTCAGCCCATGCTTCTCCAGTAGATCTATCGCAGAGGGCAAATTTTCAAACGGCGCACCCACACTCAGCGTCACATCGCGCAGCAGCGCCAACGCCTCATCCGTTCGCTTCTGCTGAATGCGAACCTCGGCCAATCCGAAATAAGCCGCCGCGGGTGCATTCTCCGTACGCAATTCGCGCTGGTACTCCCACTCCCGAATCTGAAGCGACCACTCTGGGTGATCTTTTGCGAAGGATGACGCCACAATTAGCATCTGCTCGCCTTGGGGAGTTTCAAGCGTCCCGCTGTCATACTGCGCGAACGTCTCGGATAGTCTGCCCGTTTTCGCAGCCAGTTCCAACAAAAGTGCGCCGGATCTCTCGGTTTTCGGTTCGATCTGATGCAGTACTCGCCAAGCCTCCTGCGCCTGCCCCTGCTGGTTCAGATAGCTTGCGTAGGCAGCCTGCGCTTTCTGTAAAGACTGTCGGGCTTGGTTCGCAGCCTCACCCGCCGACTTCGCAAGTTCCGCGCGGTTGATCTCGATAGTCATCGCATAAAGAGGCCGTTTTTCTGGCTCTGTGAGGAGAGCCGACCCAATCAGTTGCTCGGGCAAGCCACTCAATTCGGGAGTTCGTGCTAGCTGGAATACCCAATCTAAAGCAGCCTTCCGGTCAGCAGCATCACTCAGAATTCCTTCCACAAAGGGCAGGAATTGATAACTCTGGTTTTTCTTGCTGTTCGCGCCAAGCAAAACGTCAACCGCCGGACGCAATTCGTTCACGGCCGCATAGTCATTCATGCGGGTTAGAGCCGTTTCGGCCGTCTGGTAATAATCGGGCGTCTGTGCGCCTTGATTCACCTGTCTCGTCAATAGTTCGAGAGCGGTTTTCAAGTGCCCTATCGACTCCTGAGAGTGGCTCAGTGAATGCGCGGCTTCAGCTAGCAGAATGTGAACGTCTGCGCGATCAGGGCTCAATTCCAACGCCTGCTCATACGCCCGGGTAGCGAGCGCGAATTGGCCGAGCTCAAATTCATCCATTCCCCAAGCGACATAGCTATCGGAGGCGATGGGAGACGCCTCCACCGTCGCAGCTACCAGATCCGCTGCGCCGGTGTTTCTTTGTGCCGTTAAGTAGTCGCCGTAGCGCGCCGCATAGTAATACCAGACCGCCCCGCGCAAGCCATCTCCCTTTGCTGACGATAGCTGTGCGCCAACCACGCGCGGCCCCAGTGTCGCGTCGAATTGCGCAGCCGCTTTCGGAGAGAGGAAATACAGTCCCGCAAGGGCGGAATAAGCGTGCGTCCAAAGGCTAGGGAGATTAGCGCCGCGCGATTCGATCACTGCCAACGCCTGATCCTCGGGCAACATGGTCACCAATTCCTGCACAAGTAGATTGGAAGCTGCAGCATTGACCGCGCTTAGCTTGCTAACCAGCGTGGCTAGGTCGGCGTGCGACTGCACCAGTAGGTGCGCGTAGCGAATGGGGTCCGTCAATCCTGCTCCCGCCGCCAGTCTTGCCTCAGAAAGCCGCATTTCGGTTGCGGTGTCCCCGGCCCGCGTGTAGGCGGCAAGCATGGCGGCATTAAATGCCTCCTCTTGTTGCGTGGATACCGATGCCCTTACAGCTTCCAGTTGATGCGCCAGTTCCCTGTTCAATAAACGGCTCGACTGCAGCAGCTCTAAGTTTCGCCACGTTGTGCTCCTATGCGCGATAATACTGCTATAGAGACGTTTTGCAGCCAGTTCGGCAAACCCACTGGCACATGCAAGATCGTAGACATTCATCTCCGTAGGAATTGCCATGGGCGTCTCCAACTTCACCGCAAACGCCGCCTTCTCTTCGGGCGTGTACAGATCATCAACGCCAGCGCCGATAGCGTCCACCTGCGGCTGCAAGCTCCACGGATGCTTAGGATCGCCAGTTACGCGCCTCACGCTCGCCACTGTCTCGAGCGCTTCCACCGGCCGCCGCAATGCCACCAATGCTTGCCCTTCCACTGTGGCGATTCTTCGATAATCGCCACTGCTCGCCGTAATAAAAGGCTTTGCCTCTTGATAAATCTGATCGACTTCCGCATTCATGTGCCAGGCGGCCAACTGACTCATAACTTCTATATATCCGTTCAGTTCCTTCGGATGTGCTTCAACGAAAGCAGCCTTCAACAAGCGAACAGTCTCGGCGTTTTGCCCTAAACGCGCATGCACAGAAGCCTGTGAAACCAGATATTGGGAGTCGTGATAACTGGCCTCATAGAGTTTCTGATAGGTCTTCAAAGCATCGTCGAAGCGCAGCAGCCGAGTCTCAAGATCGGCCTTTGCAATGAACAGATCCGTGCGATCGGGCCTGACGTAGACCGCTTTATTGAGCGCAGCCACCGCTTCCGGATAACGCCGTAGCGAGGTGTAGATCCGCGCCAGCACCATGGGCCATCGGTAGTTGCGCGGCGAGTCTGCCGTTGCTTTTTCGTAATACTTGGTGAGTCGTTCCACCAAATGATTGGCCTCCGCAAAGTGGGCCATCTCCCTTGGGAGGTGTTCGTCCTCCGGGTACACATTCAATAACGCTTCGTACTGTTCCAACGCTTCGTCAAACTGCTTGGCGGTAATCAGCGCGTTGATATATCCCCTTCTTAGGCTCGCCGTGCGCTGCACCTTCTCCTCCTCCGAGAGTGTCGAGCTCTTAAGCTGCCCTAATTGGGCGCTGTAAAACTCGATCAAAGACTTGTTGTCGCCTTCGCGTGCGTAGGTTGCTGCTTTGGCCGCAAGAAGACCTCCATTGTAAGGATCGGCGTTGAGCAAAGTGTCAAGCAACCGCCGCGCAGTCGTAAAATCGTCGGAATCGGTAGCCTTTTGGGCGGCTTCACGCCGGAGTTGATCGCGATAAGGCGGCTGTGCCCGCGAAGCTGCTTCTTCAAGTGTCGTAACCGCCTTCTTCGGCTGCTTCTCAGCCCAATAGAAATCGATATTGGCTCGAACAATACCCAGCGAATTCGGATTCTCGGCCAGCAACGCGGCAAATTCACTCTCCGCGCGAGTCAGATCTTTATGAGCTTGGTAAACCTTTGCTAGCTTCAGGCGGGAGGCCAATTTTTCTACCGGATCAGTATTGAGAGCGGCCTCACGCTGTAAAGCGAGAGCCGAAACATCGTCAAACCCTAAGCGTTCGCAAGTTGTTTGAATCAGATCCACTTGATCCAGATCCGAGAGTCTCTCGAGAGAATCCGCCAGCAGGGCGTGGATGTCAGCGCGGCGGTCTTGATCCTCCAGCAGCGCTAAGCGCAGATGAAATGCTGCTGAATTGAAAGGTTTCGCTGCTGCCAAAGCCGCCGTGCGGCGCTCAATCTCCACGGAGGTCTGTTTTCGTTTGGCGAGTTGAATCAGCCGATTCTGCCCCATAGCATCACGCTCGCCCGCAACCTCTTCTCCGTTAGACTCCTTCCCATCCGCTGGTTTCGGCCGCTTCAGCACGACTCGACGAGGCGCAAGAACGGACTGCAAATACTCATCAATAGCGCCGTCGTAATCATTCTGGTTTTCGTGAATCGCGCCGGCCTGATAGGAGTACAATGCCGGATTCGAAGTGGCATGCCGGCCGCTTTCTAGAACACGAAGTGAATCGGAAAACTGGTAGTAATCCCAAAACACCGTGGCGGCATCCAGATATCCCTCCGCCACACCCGGCCGCATAGTGGCGATTCTGTTCCACCAAGCCGCTGCCTTCGCGAACTGTTCCCTGTCTGCGTAGATCTCACCTACCTGAGTCGCGGCCACCGAATCCGCCGGCATCGCTTTGCCCGTCTGCTCAGCTAGCCGGATTGCTGTATCGAACGCACCGGGGACAGACGCGGCGAGAGATCTCTCCACACTGATCGCGCGTGTCAAACACTCTTCATCTCCCGGTACCAGGTCAGCTAAATCTACAAAAGCCGGCCCGGCATTTTCAAAATCCGCCAGCCACGCCTTACCCTCCGCGTACATAGTTAAGGCTGCCGTGTTTTTCTGCTGAACGGCCTGCTCCACACTGGGCAACGCGGCCAGTTCCGCCGCTAGTTTGGTGGTGCGGCTTAGATATTCAAAGAATTCAGTGCGCAAATTCGCAGAATAAAACCAATTCTCCCGAAGCAACTTCTCATACGCAGCCATGTCCACATATCCTTTGGCCTGATACGAAGCAAGCAAATTTCGCACGAAAGTCAAATTGTGCGGGAACCGTTGATGCGCATAGAGATTCACCTGACGGTAGACCAAGGCGCTAAACGTGGGACCGGGAGGAACAGCCGAAATGAATTCCGCCAGCTTCGAACCATCAAACTTTGCGGTCAGTTCTCTTGCCAAAGCCTGATACGCAGTTGTTTGATGTTTGCGGAGGTAAAAGCGAGCTAGTTTGTTGGGCCAACCCGTACCGTCAAATTTCTTCACAGCACTGCGATAGGTCTGTTCAAGCTCACTGTCAAAATGATTCTGTTCGACAAACAGCGCCAGACGCTCGTAAATTCCGGGGTCATCGGGGTTCCGATCAATCTCGTGACGGTAAAGTCCAACAGCGTCTGTGAGGCGATTGAGCTGGGTCAGTCGCGAAACATAGAGATCCAGCACCTGCGCATACTCCGGCGAACGAGCCGGGCTGGCCTTCGCCTCTTCCGATCGAAGGACCCGATCGGAAATATCGCCCAGCGGGCGGTGACCACTCGCTTCGCCTAACTTCTCCAATAAACCGTCATAGAGAGCCAATTCCTGAGTGAAGTTTCGAGTTGCAGCATAGGTCTCACCTAGCAGCAACGCCACTTTCGTGTATTCAGGGGAGTCTTTGTGGGCCGCCAGCCAGGGCGGAGTCCGTCGGAGGATAGCATTTTTCTCTCCGTAGACAGAATAGGCGGAAAACAGTTTGGCCTCGCGAGGCGCAATCAAACCGGAACCGGGGAATTCATGCTTCATCCTCTCGATCAGTCGCGCCGCCGTCGCTCGGTGGAAATAAGCGATGCTCGTCTGTGAGACAGCCTGATATTGGTCCTCCGGCAACGTCGTATTCAGAACAAGCGAAAGAATTCCGTTCAAAAAGCCAGGGTGCCTATCGAGAGTGGCGACGTTCCGGTAGATGCTTAAATCGCGGGCGCCGAGCTGGAGAGATTGCTCGGGAACATCCAGTAACAAATCAATGAGAGATGCCATGGCCAGCGATTTATCGCCATCAGTCGCACCAGGCAAAGCATACAGCGAATAGTAAGCATGGGCGGCTTCGTCATAGTCGGCAACGCGAGTAAAGAGACTCCCCAAAGCTTTGAGCTCCGTTGCTGTCCAGCTAGCCTGAGCGACGGTGCGTCTTGCCTGAAGTTCAAGTAGTTGCCGGCCCGCCAGCTCCTGTTTTCCCTGCTGCTCGTAATAGAAGAACATTCTAAGCGGCGGTTCATACGCCGTCGGATTTGCGGCAGCGGCGCTTCGGGCTTCGGCTAGAAACGCTCTCAACTGATGGGCGTCAGACAGAAGCGCGAAGTAACCCGCACGCAACTCCGCCGGCCAAAGGGGCGAAAATTGCTTCTCATAGACCGCTAACGCCGCCTGATCTCCGTGATCGAGGCGCGCCAGTTGCGAATCCGTTTCGAGTCCAATCGACAGTTGACCTGGAAACGCCGAATGGATTCGGGTAGCCACAGTGCGTGCTCCCTGTATATCTTTCGCTCGAATCAAAGTCCGAAAATACTCCTGCAGCGGCTCGATATCCTTTGGATAGCGTTTGATCCACGCTTCGTAAATGCCTGCGCGGATTTCCGCTGGGAGTTGACTGTCGGAGGAAACCTGCAAGGCGCGTTGAATCGCTCTCCAGGCAGCCTGTTCGGAATCACTTTGATAAGCATCTATAGTGTGAGCTGGGAGGTTTGCCGATTGCAGAAGCACCTGTACTTCCTCCCGAGGCTGCAAACGCCGGTGATAAAAATCAGCTAGGTTCGAAAGAGCGCTCGGTTTATCTCTGCTGAGCTCGGCCGCCTCCCTCCAGTCCTTCTCCGCGGCCTTGAAATCAAGTTGCCTCTCATCTTCCTGCGCTCGGACGGCATAAAGCTCCGCATTCGAGGCGGATTGCCGTATGAGTGAATCCAGCTGTGCGCGTGACTCAACTGGAGGGCGTCGCGCCATGACTGACCCGTCGGGCAAAGCCATCAAACGGTAGAGCGCCTCTTCCAATCCGCTCGCAGCAATGGCGTTTTCAGCCGCCGGAGAGAGACCAATTCCAGCCTTCGCGCACTCAAAACCAATGATAAGCACCGCCAGTGAACCGAAACATTTAGGGAAGAACTTCAAGCGGCACCTCCTGATGACTGATGTTGTGAGCAATATCTTCAGCCGTCACATGCACCGAATACCGTCCCGCTGGAAGGGACGCTGGAATACTCAGCACACCTGTACTCGCCTTGCTTTGCTCATCCCAGTGCAAAACTACCAGGGCAGCCCCATAGAGCCTCGCGGTAATGCTTTTTGTCGTTTGCGAACTTTGGACCCTTAGAGCCACGCGTTCGCCGGCATGAACCCGTTGCGAAGCTAAACGGACGCGCACCACGGGCGCATGACTCGAAATAATGAAGGTCTTCTGCTCCCGATATACATTCCCGCTTCGGTCGCGCAGGATGAGCCTAACTGTATGGGAGCCGTCCTGCATATCGTCTGGGGCAACAAAACGCGTCTGCCAGATATCCTCACTGCGAATGAATCTCAAAGGCTGAATGGCGCCAAATGGAAATAGTGCCACCACCGATTCAATTGATGGATCAGTTCGCACACGGAGAAGCGGATCTCCGGGCCGAATCAAGCGCGGTCGCAGCAACGCTCTTGGGGCGGCCAGAAAGGAGGTATAGGGCGTTACGAACTTGTATTTGCGCGAGAGCCGAATGATTTCATCGATACTCGCCTTATCTTCGCCCTCCCGATCCATCTTTTCGAGCAGCGCGTCCACTCTCGCTCGGGCCCAGGTCGCTGGGAGATAAGGATGAGATGAATCCAAGCTTGGTAAATGGGCGTGCGCTGTTTCGCGAGACACACTATCTCCGCTACCCATGAGCGCAGTGAAATCTGTTGTAAGTGGCTTGGAGTATTGCCCAACCCAGGATGCGATCGAACCTGGAAAATCATCCTCTCCCAAGCGATAAATCATGCGCAAATTGGCTTCCGGCGAGGCCGACAAAGAGATTTGGGTAAGAGGGTCGAGACCAATTTTCTTTATAAACGACTCCAGTTTGAAATCAATCGATTCAGCCGCCCCAACCTGTTCAAAGACGCCGTCATGGCCGGCCACCCGCCGCAGCAGTCGCGTGTTCGCATCATCGCCGACGGCAAAAGTATAGAGATGAGGCCGGCGTCCGGTGGGAATCGTCCGCCACGTCTCGTCTACCCAATCCCCGAAACGGCTGGCTGAGATAGCACCTTCGGTCAGCTCTCCATCGGTAATCAGAACGATGTAAGTGTCTTGGCGCGATTGTGCAAAAGCGCTCGTCAAGGCAGATTGTAGGTTCGTTCCACCACGGAGAGGTGAAGCGCGCACAAAGTCGAGCGCCTTAGCCACTGCCTCCGGTGTGGCGGGAGTAAGCCTGGAATTCGCTGCCCGGCTCTCGGAATTAAAGATAATTACATTGAATGAGTCACTCGGCTGCAAAGACCGCAAGGTGCTCTCTAACGTCTGAAAACTCCTTTCCAATTTCTCCCATTGCATGGAGAGTGAGGTATCGAACAAAACAACCACCGAACAGGGCTTTTTAGCAGTGGCCTTGCCATCGATCGCCGTAAGAATCGCTGAAGCTTCAAAAAACCCAGGCTCGCTATCAGAGTCTCGATATGCCTGCACGGCTAGCGAGTGATCATCAACTACTCCGTAATTGATCGCAAAATCGTCGTTTATAGAAACATTTTCCGCGTCGTACGAACCAATTACCGAATGACCGTCTTGTGAGACGATCTTCAACGGAAACGTCGATCCCGCAACTTTGAACCCCGTGAGGGCGAGCCCGCTCTTCAGTTCGAACTCAATCGCGAACTTCCTGGCTATCTGGGGCGAGAAACTAACCGGCTTGAGAGGGATGACAAAACCGGCGTGTAATCGCGTCATTGGCAGAGTTTGGCGATATTCAGCCTCAACCCGCTTGTAGCCATAGGCTGGTATTGGAACAATCTTGACTGAAAATTCGCTCGAATGGCTCGCTTCGCCGGGGTTCTCGCTTTCGCTTACCTCGCCCGATTCCAGCAAGCCGGGATCGAGCGTTTGATTTCGAATCTGTTGATACAGCTCGGAGGCGCGCCTTCGTTCCAGAATTACCCCAGGAATGCGGGTTAAATCGTCCCAAACAGCAAAGTCGGAGATGGAAGCGCCGGTAGGCAGGGCAAGCGAGTAGGTTCCCTCCAGGCTCTGTTCCGTTTTGTTGTGGAAAATCTCCTGTAGGTCGACAGTGGCGTGGCCGTTATCGAGCACAACCTGAATCTTCAGGGAGTCGATGCTCAGAACACTGGCGTCGGGAGATTGTCTGCCGCTCGGAATGATGATCCCGCTATCAGCTACGCAGCGCGAAGAGAGACAAAGGGCGAGGGCCACCGCTACAAGGCGGGTCATAAACGTCCTCATAAGGTTATCTCTCGCTCCGGAATACGAACCAAGCCATTGTCAGTCCCTATATATAGGTTGTCTCCGTCAGTCGCCAGCGCCGTGACATTGGCGGACGGCAAGCCACCCTTCCAAAAGCGCCATCGCTCGTGCCCGGTTGGAAGAAACGCTAAACCTTGTCCAGCCGTACCAGCATAAACCCCTCGTTTTGTGACGAGCATGGCGTTTGGATTGATTTCAATCCTCACGTTGTCGAACTCTCGAAACGATTGCACATCAAACCGGGAGGTCAGCCGGACAACACCCGATCCGTAGGTCCCGAGATAAATATCGTCCCCAACGGCCACTGATCCAGTGATCCAGTTCTGGCTGAGATTCGAATTCGCCGTTGTGAGGCTGTTCTGGACGAGGGAGTTCTTTAGGAGTGACACTCCTCCCAAAGTGCCCGCGAGAAGAACGTTCCCTGTTTGAGCGAGTGTATAAACGTGATTGTTCACGAGCCCTTGAAATGCATAGACGCTGGAAACCGTCGACCCGTTTACGAATGTTAGGCCCGAATTTGTGGCTACTACCGTGGTGGGTTCGCTTTGCTGCGTTTGAAGAGAAAGAACATCCGTTACATGGCTGGAGATTAGTCCGTCACTCGCTCTGAGTACTTGTCGAGGTTTCCCACTACTATCGAATAACACCAAACCGTTCGCAGTAGCTACATACACCCGGCTGTTTGTTGAATCTGCTTTGATGCGATTAACACAGAAAAGAACGTCATCCTCTAAATGCCGCACCGCTGCGCCAGGTTCGTCGGCGAGGAGATCCAACCCACGGTCGAAATAGCCGACCCAGAGTCGTCGTTGGCTATCTACATTAAGGGCCGTTATGTGGCCATTCGTCAATCCAATCGAATTCGGCGCAAGAACGTCCATGCCGCTTGGTAGTTCTCTGATATTTGACTCTGCCAAAGCCAGAACTCCCCTTGCCGCCGGCAACAACGCCACTGTGCGAAGTGCATTGTGTTCGCCCGTTGTGATTCCGGCGGAAGGGCGCGGGGTGTGGGCCTTCAAATCTACCGCGAGGGTTCCTTGATCAATCGTTGAAATCCAAAGTGTGCCTGCGCTCTCAGCCAAACTAGCCGCGAAAACACCTTCCGCAAAGCGTCTCCGAAACTGCCCATTCATGAACTCAGCCACCCCATTGACAGTTCCCACCCAAACCCCCGCGCCGCTGCCGAAGATGGAAAGTACCTGAGGGTCGGGCAGCGCACTCAAGAAGTGAACCAGAGTGCCAGCCCGCCAAAGCCAGAGTCCCTGATTTCGTGTCCCAATCCAGACCTCCTCACTTGTAATACCTTGGGCAAGAGCCGTCACCTCCGCATCCTTCAACTCGTGCCGGAACAAGGCAAACTGCCGGGTGTCGGTCATATAAACTCCGGCGTTCAGCGTCCCCACCAACATTTTTCCGTCTGGGAGGGGCAAGAGTGCCGTCACCTTGCGGAGTGGGGTGGACGCAGGCACCCATTGGCGAAAGACACGGCCGTCCCAAATCAACGTCCCTGCGCCGTCCGTCGAAATCCATAGCTCCGGTTGCTGAATCCCACGGCGTACCGCCAACCCCGTCAAAGGATAAGCAGGCAACTCCAGACCAACGCGCCAGGTCTGACGCAGTTTGCCCTGATTGTCGTAGCGAAAGAGGGTTGATCGATTGCAAATCATCCACTCCCCTCCAAAGCGGGTGAAGGCGCGAAAATCGCCTCGAATCCCGAATGACTGAAGTCCCGCGCTCCCCGATGTCGGCATCAAGGGAATAAAGATGAAAGAAATCTCCGACGCGCTTGTCACCTGCCTTGCAGTCTCTTCCAAAGTGCGCTGGGTTTTCCGCCAGACAAACGCCGCAATCAAAACAACTGCAACTAGCACCGAGCCGATTGATGTAAAAAGTACTCTCCGCCAAGGTAATAACAAGTGTTTCGCAAGACCACCTGACTCAATATAGTCTCAATAACCTCCCAAGGATGCATCGAATTAGTACTGAAACAAATCAATCCAAACTAAGTCATTCCGCAGTTTTCTCTTGTAGCTTACATGAGTGCCTTGGATAACATAAATCCATGGCAACAGGCCAGGAGGCTCCTCGTCGGACAATCCGCGAAGTCAAAGTTATCGCCGCGGAGGCAACGTTTGAGAAAAACGCGAATGGCTGTATTTATATCCGCTCTCCACGAAGACTCGGCGCATACCCGGATAAACTGACCCAGCGTTTGGAGCATTGGGCGGAGCATGTGCCTGACCGGACCTTCCTCGCGCAACGCGACGCCAACGGGCAATGGCGTAAGCTAACTTTCAAGCAAACTCTAGGTAAAACGCGCTTACTTGCCCAGGCCCTACTCAAGCGGAGGCTTTCGCCTGATCGACCCATCGCCATTCTATCCGGCAATACCCTGGAACACGCTCTTCTGGGCTTGGCTGCCATGTATATCGGTGTTCCTTATGCGCCCGTGGCGCCTACCTATTCTCTGGCATCGCGCGACTTTAAAGCTTTGAAAGCTCTGTTCTTCACTCTGCAACCAGGACTAGTTTTCGTCGATAATGCCTCAAAGTTCGAAGCCGCTTTGCATTCCGTAACAGACTCCGGCATGGAGGTGGTGGCCTTGGAACCGGCGCAAGGCTTCGACGTTACCCTTTTCGGCGAGATGGAAGCCGAAGATGCAACCGGCCTGGTGGACTCAGCCCACGCTCGCGTTACTTCCGATACTATCGCTAAGTTTCTCTATACATCGGGATCAACCGGACAACCTAAAGGCGTCATCAATACTCAGCGCATGCTTTGCTCGAACCAGGAAATGCTGCGCACAGTGCTCTATTTTCTGGCCGACGAACCTCCCATACTGTGTGACTGGCTCCCTTGGAACCATACCTTCGGCGGTAATCACAATTTTGGAATCGCACTCTATAACGGTGGGACGTTATATATAGATGAAGGCAAACCCACAGCCGGAGCATTCGATGCCACCCTGCGCAACCTCCGCTATATCGCGACAACTGCCTACTTCAACGTGCCCAAAGGCTATGAAATGCTGATTCCCGCGCTCAAGCAAGACACCGCCTTTTGCAAGCATTTTTTCAGCAAGCTAAACATCGTGTTCTACGCGGCGGCAGGCTTGAAGCAGAGTCTTTGGGACGAGTTGCAGGATCTGGCTTTCGCCGCGTGCGGCGAAGAGATATTAATGGTCACCGGACTGGGTGCCACAGAAACCGCGCCATTTGCACTGTCTACCGCGAAAGAAGGCGCTGCGGCGGGGCGAGTTGGTCTGCCAGTCCCCGGTTTGGAACTGAAACTGGCGCCGGTCGAACAAAAGTTGGAAGCTCGCTTGCGTGGCCCCAGCATTACGCCCGGTTATTGGAAGCAGCCACACGTCACCCAAGCGGCTTTTGACGAAGAAGGCTTCTACCGTATGGGCGATGCCTTGGTCTTTGCCGACCTCTCCGACCCACTCAAAGGCTTTCTCTTTGATGGCCGGCTGGCGGAAGATTTCAAGATGGCTTCCGGTACCTGGGTAAGTGTGGGCCCTTTACGAACACGCTTTCTGACTCACTTCCTCGACGTTGCCTATGATGTCGTTATCGCGGCACCTGACCGCGATTTCGTCGCTGGTCTCGTGTTTCCGGACATCAACGCCTGCCGCAAACTGGCCGATGCTAAGCCAGCTACATCAGTCGAAACCGTTCTGGGATCAACGCAAGTCCAAACGAAATTCCAGAACCTGCTCGACTCATTCGCCGAAACCAGCACCGGGAGTTCGACTCGCATAGACCGTATCCTTTTACTTGCGGAGCCTCCGCGTCTCGATGTGCAGGAACTCACTGACAAAGGCTCCGTCAATCAGAAGCAAGTCTTGAAAAATCGCGCCGCGCTAGTAGAAGAACTCTACCAAGCTGAACCTTCCCCTAGAGTCATTTCAATACGGAATGGAGCAACAACTTGAACGCTAAACTGGACGCCCGCAAACTGAAAGCCATTGACGTTCACGTCCACTTGGAACCGCCAGCTTCGGGAACCGCCGCCGACGTCGCTGCCAGAAAATACTTCGGCGATAGTGGCGCTGCTCGCGACGCCAAGTCGTTGGCCGATTACTATCGTTCTCGCGATATGGGTTTCGTAGTTTTCACGGTGGACGAGCGTCTGTCCGGCGTCCCAAGAGTTTCAAACGACGAGGTTGTCCAATTTGCCGCCGAAAACCCCGACATTGCCATCGCTTTCGCTAGCATCGACCCGACGCGCGGACCCGAAGCCGTGAAAGAAGCGCGCCGTCTCGTATCTTCGGGCACCGTGCACGGCCTCAAACTTCACCCCCAACTCCAGCAGTTCTTCCCCAACGACCCCATCGCCTATCCGCTCTACGAAGTTTTTGCCGAAGCCAAGTTGCCAGTGCTTTTTCACACAGGTCACAGCGGCATCGGCACTGGAATGCGCGGCGGCGGCGGAATTCGTCTCAAGTACGGCAATCCCATGCATATAGATGATGTGGCCGTCGACTTCCCCGATCTGCCCATCATCATGGCCCACCCGTCTTTTCCCTGGCAAGACGAGGCCATTTCCGTTTGCTTGCACAAGCCGACTGTCTATATTGATTTATCCGGTTGGTCTCCCAAGTATTTTTCGCCCACTCTCATTCAATACGCCAACACTCTGCTCAAGCACAAGGTGCTGTTCGGTTCCGACTATCCGCTGCTCACTCCCGACCGCTGGATAGCGGATTTCCAAACAATAGCCATCCGCGACGAAGTGCGACCGCTCATCATGCGCGAAAACGCGATTCGCCTCCTTGGGCTGGACGGAGCCGCGAGCTAGTCGGTGACCACTCGAACTCAGGTAGCCATTATCGGAGCCGGCCCAGCGGGATTAATGCTTGGCCGGTTGCTCGAGATAAACGGTATTGATTCTGTCATTCTCGAAAACCACAGCAAAGACTACGTGATTGACAGGGTCCGTGCCGGTGTTCTGGAACAAGGTACCGTCGATCTTATGATTGCCTCCGGAGTCGGCGAACGTCTCCAGCGCGAAGGGCTCCGCCACGACGGCGTATGGCTCGCCTTCAACGGAGACCGCCACCACATCAATTTCCGCGATCTTACCGGGCAATCAATCGTTGTCTACGGCCAGAACGAAGTGTTGAAGGACTATATCGCGGCGTGTGAATCGTCCTCCCATCCGCCGTATTTCGAAGTCTCAGATGTGTCAGTCGATGAAATCCAAAGCGCTACGCCTAAGGTCCGGTTTCGAAAGGATGGCATAGACCAAGAACTCATTTGCGATTTCATCGCCGGCTGCGATGGCTTTCACGGCATCTGCCGGTTGGCCGTCCCAGCGAGCCATCGGCACTGCTACGAAAAGGTCTACCCCTTCGCTTGGCTGGGCATCTTGGCTACGGCCGCGCCTTCGTCCGAAGAGCTGGTCTACGCGTTGCACGACCGCGGTTTTGCGCTGTTCAGCATGCGCTCCCCTCAAGTCACGCGCCTTTACCTGCAGTGTTCCCCAGACGAAGATATCACGCAATGGCCCGATCACCGGATTTGGAAAGAATTACAAACTCGGTTGGAAACCTCCGATGGCTGGCGTATCAACCAAGGTCCGATTTTCCAGAAAGGTGTAACTCCCATGCGGAGCTTTGTCGTCGACCCCATGCGCTACGGCAATCTTTTCCTGGCTGGCGACTCTGCTCACATCGTGCCACCTACTGGCGCGAAAGGATTGAACCTGGCGGCGGCCGATATTCGAGTCCTGGCGCACGCCATAGTCGCCTATTACAAAACCGGCAAGAGCGAAGAACTCACAAACTATTCCTCAACCTGCTTGCGGCGGATTTGGAAGGCCCAACGGTTCTCCTGGTGGATGACCTCTATGCTTCACCGTTTTGGAGGCGAAAACGACTTCGACTATCACAGACAAATCGCAGAACTAGACTACGTCACAAGCTCCCCCGCGGGCATGACCTGCTTGGCGGAGAACTACGTCGGACTACCAATCGACACTCCCATACCCGTTTGAAGGCGCGCCGCCACGCCGCATCGCGCAGCATTCTAGTTGGTCGAGTGTTTATTAGGCAATCGTCTTCTCTCGAACTTGCGGGCAGAGCCGGTTCACTGCCGCCGCCAGCTCGCTGAACTGAATTGGCTTTGAAGCGAAGGCGTCCATTCCGGCTGCTAGGCACTCATCGCGATAATCATCAGTCGCGTGTGCTGTTAACGCGAGTATCGGTGTCCGCCATTTTCCGGCTTCCCATTTACGAATGGCTCGTGTCGCCTGCAATCCGTCCATCTCCGGCATCTGGACGTCCATCAGAACCAAATCGAAGGCAGCGGCCGATTCCGATGCTCTCTTAAAAGACTCGAGTGCTTCCCTGCCGTTGCCCGCCACTGCAACCTCGTGGCCCAGCCGCCCGAGCAATCGGCTCGCTACCAATTGATTTACCGCATTGTCGTCCGCCAGGAGTACTCTCAGATTGTGAGAAGCCAGCTGCGGCTCCCGTGTTTCCTTTGCTTCGGGCGCCACGTACTCAACTGCCATCGATGCCGTCAATTTCCGTATGACATCGAACAACTCAGAGTTCTTTACCGGCTTGGATAGGTACGCGCCGATCTTCAGGCGCTCGCATAGCTCCGCATCGCCACGCTGCCCCATAGATGTCAGGATCGCGATTCTCATCGGCAGTTCTGGCCAGCGGCTCCGGATCTCTTCCGTCAGTTCATACCCATTCATCTCAGGCATGTTCACGTCAAGGAGCATCAAATCGAAGTTCCTGGCCTCCAATAAACGCAGCGCCGTCGCCCCGGATTCGGCACTCACAGTAGTAACTCCCCACTTGGCCAGGCTCTGCGCGAGGATCCGTCGGTTTGTCGGGTGGCCGTCGACTATCAACACATTGAGCTTGTGGAAATCCACCTCGCCAACCGGCTGATCGCTAAGGTCCCCAGCCTTCGACTCACATTTGAATTCGGCTGTGAAGTGAAAGCAGGTACCTCTCCCAACTTCGCTTTCCAACCAAATTTTGCCGTTCATTAAGCCCACCAACTGTTTGGCGATAGACAAGCCCAGGCCTGTTCCGCCAAAGGAGCGAGTCGTCGAGCTATCGGCTTGGGAAAAGGCTCCGAAGATAGAGTCGCGTTTTTCGGCCGGAATTCCGATTCCCGTGTCCCGAATGGCAAAATGGATTAGCACCGCATCGGGGGATCGCGACTCCAGCGAGGCACTCACCGACACTTCACCTTCGAGCGTGAACTTGATTGCGTTCGAGACGAGATTGAGTACCACCTGCCGTAGCCGCCCTGGATCTCCAATCAAGCCATCTGGAATCCCTTCGTCGATTTCGTAAGCGAGTTCCAGCCCCTTTTGTTGCGCCCGCATGGCCACGGCCCGCAGGTCGTTCGCCAAGCTCTCGCGCAGCCCAAAGGGAATAGGATCGAGTTCGAGCTTGCCGGCTTCGATCTTCGAGAAATCCAGCACGTCGTTGATGACGTTCAGCAATGCATCCGCGGATTGTTTTGCCACCGTCATATACTCGCGCTGGTCATCTGTCAAACTCGTTTCCAGCATCATCTCCGTCATTCCCAAAACACCGTTCATGGGCGTGCGGATTTCATGGCTCATATTTGCGAGAAATTCGCTCTTGGCTCGGTTGGCTTCTTCGGCTGTCTCCTTTGCCTTCCGTAAGTTTGCCGTTTGAGTTTGGACGCGGCGATTCAAAACAACAATCCAGGTAAGCGCCGCGAAAATGAGCGCGATTCCGCCGGCAACCAGATTCACCATGCGTTCGGCGGTCCACAAGGGTGCGGCTCGCAGCACCGTTACGTCGTCGGGAGAGCGCAACAGAATGGAAAATCCGACCGGTTCAACTCGTTGCGCGGAATTGTCAACCAGTAGCGAGGTGATCCCCCTGATCCGCAACAGGGTCCCTTTTTTCAAGGCCGGCAGTTGCCCTTGCGAAAGCCGGGCATCGAACAAGCGATCGCCTGCCTGCAGGACAAGCGTCTGCTGGCCCGCACCGGCCGAATCCTTGGCCAGGAAGCCTTCGATTTGAATGAACCGCGCATCTATGCCGTGCTCTAGCACAGCGTCTGCGGTCAACAGAGCGGGCGTGGGCGGAGCAAGAGACGCAATTTGGGTCAGATGTGCATCTTCTAAGAACGGGGCGAAATCGCCAAGACGCGCGGTGCCAACAACTTCAACCAAATCTCCTACCTTGAGGTCGACAGGGGCATGTGTCTTAACCAGAAGTCCGCCGGAAGAATCATTTAAGTAGGTTGGACCGGTAGAATGCGTGAAGATTACCGTCCCTTGGGTGCGCGACCTCAGATCCGCTCGCGTCTCGCTCGAGAAACGCAGGAGTTCATCGATTCTGAACAATGGGATGTGCTCTGAGACCGCTGCCCGCTCTCTCTCGATGAATGATAAATCCGGGACGCTAAACTGAATTCCCAGCAGTTGGTGCTGGAAATTGGTTATGCCATCGCAAACCGCGCGGAAGCGAATGCGCGAGTTCAGTAACCACGGCGGGATGCGCGCAGCACCTGCAACAGTAGCCGGAAATCGAAAGGGACCCCAGATTACAGTCAGTCGCAAGTGTCCGGCTTCGATGCTAGCCTGACGCACCGTTCCTTCTGCTTCCACCCAACGGCTGTCATCTGCGCCCGTAAGAAGCTGCTCCATGTCAAGCGGCAAGGGCGCGGGCAAGGGACGATGGCCCAGCACCTGTACCCGAGGCTCTACAATCGCCGGCGCAAATCTTCCGGGACTCGTTAACCCTCTTAGCCTTACGAACTGGCCCACTCTGAGGTCCAGCTTAGCCCCGGGAGGTGAAAAGACGAATATGCCACCCGTCTTATCTTGTATGAAAGTGTCCCCCACGCTCGGATCGGAATACGTCACGACCCCTTCAAGTTGAGCCGCATAACCGCACGACAACTCGCCCAGCGAGAGCTGTCGTATGTCCCGGACCGTTCTAAGAAGTTTCTGCTGCAACGGTCCCGCCAAGTCGTCGCCTTCGACCAAGCCCTCAGTCAGAATCGTCCCTCCCGCTTCTTTGGAGACGAAGGCAATCACGTCCAAGTCGTCTCCTTGCAGCAGATCACGGGTAGGGTCCGGCTGCAGTGGGATGCTCCCGGTGGCATCTCGAAACATAAGCCCACTCGCGCCCCGGAAAACCGAACCATGCAGTTTGATTCTGTGGCCGTCTGTACCCCGCGATTGAATTTCAGAGACCGTACGCACTGGAATTCGCGCTAACGCCGGCGCTGGCTCCTGGATCTGCAAGTCGTTCCTCGACTCCGCTGCCAACTCGGCGCTAATAGGCTGACCCGCTGCGTCAAGATTCAAGCGCAGCACTCCTCGTATCCGAATCGATGCGTCTACCAGGCGCGCGTAGTCGGAACCTGCTGTGTCACGAATCGAAACTCCGATAGTCCGGCCAAATGAGAACAGGCTCCAAGCTGACTGATCGCTGTGTCCCGTGCCCGCCGCTTGCACAACTCCTTCCAGCTCCACATAGGTGTACTGCAATCGAGCCGAATCAAGATCCCCTGCCCGAATTCGGACTGGCGAGGGCATCGATTCTTGCGGTTGCGTCAGGCGAATCCTTAGCCCAGACATCGCTGGCGTGGACTGGCTGCGCGTGATCTCCCCTTCTACCTCAATCCCCTGTCCCAGTTTGAATTCAGCCTCGGCGTTGGGATAGTCAACAACTATTCCTCCACTAGAATCCTGTACAAAGAGCTCCCTAAGTCCGTCGAAATATGTAATGCGCCCGGTAATTCGCGCAGCTACGTGACGTGTCAGGCTTTGGGAGTCTAGCTCGCGCACCTCGGCAACCGTGGTCAAAACATCGTGTTCGGTCTGCTGCCGGTTACGAGAACAGCCCGTAAGACATGCTAATAGCAAGTAGAAGAGGACCGCGAATCGATTGCGGAGCAGCACCACTTCGAATATCGGTCTTCATATTGACGGACATGAGGGGGTAGCGCCGCCATTAAGATCCAGACGCCGACTCTCCCAGTCTTGACGATGTTGAGACTACCAAGACAAATCCCAGGCCCATTTCTGGTGTTCGCCTAGGACAACTTTCGCCTGAAACTGCCGACTAAGGCAGTGTATGGAATTGTGGAATCGTGTCTCAAAAGCGCTCAGGGCTACCGTCTCCTATGGCGAACTTATTTTATTTATATTTACAGCGCTACTGCTTGGAACATCATCGGCAAGAGCGCAGACCGAGGGTGGGCAACATCCCGCGGCCGACACGACAAAGCAGCTGATAGATCGTCTTACCTCAGCGGAAGCCAGAATTCAGCAACTGGAATCCGAAGTTGCCGGCTTAAAAGCCAGTGGCGGTGTGCCCGTTCCGGGTGCCATCCCGCCAGCGGCAACGGAAAGTTCATCGGCCGCCCCATCTGCAGCGGTACCCCCAGCCCCGGCGTCCCCAGCCCCTGTCCCGCAGGATGCTACGCCCGTGCCGGCCCCGCCTGAAGAATCGCACGACCACATGATGTCATTGCCTGGTGGACCAGTCCTCCATATCCGAGGTTTCTTCGATTTCGACTTCGACAAGGGGATGGCCGCGCAGAACCTACAGTATCCCGTAGGAGCCACACCGAACAGCACGTTCCGCGCTGGAGAGTTTGACCTCTTTATGACTTCCCAGCTATCCAGTAACCTAAGCTTCCTGGCCGAGTTGGTTTTCGGTGTGGATCAGACCAACGTCTTCGACGCTGACATCGAACGATTTGAACTGACTTACCGGCCAACCAAATACTTCGAAATGAGCGCTGGCCGTTATCACACCTCCATAGGCTACTACAACACTGCATTTCACCACGGCACGTGGTTCTCCACCGCCACCGGCAGGCCATTTATGTACTACTGGGAGGACAGCGGCGGTGTATTACCCGTTCATGAGGTCGGCGTAACAACCACCGGATACGTGCCTGGATCAGGAAAGTTCGATCTGCACTGGGTTGCCGAGATTGGTAACGGCAGCGCGGAATTTGGCAGTCCCAACTATGGCGATGGCGTTGAGACCTTCGCCTCGGACCGTAATCGCAAAGACTTGAATTTCGCTGCTTACAGCAAGCCGGAATGGCTTCCCGGGCTCCAGGTTGGCGGCTCCTTTTTGACGGGAGACCTGATTCCAGCCAGTGGCATAGTGCCGAAAGTGAACCAAACGATCTCGAGCGTCTATGCGGTCTTCATCAATTCAAAATGGGAATTCATGAATGAAGCCGTTTTGCTACATCACCAGATTCCCGACGGCCGTTCATATAACTCACCCCTTTCATACACGCAACTTTCCCACGCCTTCGGAAAATATCGTCCGTACTTCCGGTTCCAGGAAAACAATATCCCCAACAACGATCCCGTTGCGGAGTTCACCGGTCGCTACGAGGGGCCGTCGGTAGGTTTGAGGATGGACTTTTTCGATTATGCGGCCCTAAAGCTTCAATATAATCGCATTTACCTTCGCGACGCAGCGACGCAAAACGGCATTGAGGCGCAGCTCGCATTTACCTTTTGAAGAAACAGCAAAAAATGCGCACCTTCAAGCCATCTTTGCCAAGCCGATTTCGCGTTCTCGTCGTTGCCGTCTGCTGCTTGCTTGCCGAACCCCCCTTCGCGTTTGGATTTGTCGATGATTACGTGGTAATTGTCAACAAAGCAAATCCCGCCGATTCCATCAGCTCAGCAGACCTCAGAAAAATGTTCGTCGGCGAAAAGACTACTTGGACGAATGGCGCCAAAGTGCTGGCAATTACGCCCGGACCGGATCGCCCCGAATTTGCCTTAACCATCGAAAAGGCAACCGGAATGTCGGGGCCCGAGTTCAAACGTTACTTCATCCAACTAAGTTTCATGGGGAAAATCGTTCCGCCTCTCCCGCGGACCCTGGACACGACTGCCGCTATCGCGCGTTTTGTCGGCACTTCACTCGGTGCCGTCAGTTGTGTTCCCGCAGCTGACGTGGGACCCGGCGTCAAAATTCTAAAGGTCAAGTAGGTGACGCGGCGCTCGGTAACCGCCCCCCTTCGAATTCGCGACAAATCTGAAACCCAGCCAATATCGAAACCGAGCAGGGAGCGTCAGCGACCTAGGCTAGAATCGGGTTCGTTTCGCAAAAAACGCTCTTTCTTCGCCGGAACTCATCGCGCAAGAAACAGAACGCTACGCGTGGGCGACCCGACCCTCAGATTGCCTCGCAACTTCATTCTGCGGCAGAGTGACATGAAAAGTGCTGCCGCCCGAAGCGTTGCCTTCCACCCATATTCGGCCGCCCATCAGTAAAGCCAATTGACCCGAGATCGTTAGACCGAGCCCGGTGCCGCCAAATTTCCGCGCACTGGACCCGTCCGCCTGAGCGAAGGCTTCGAAAATTTGCCGGCGTTTGTCTTCCGGGATGCCACAACCCGTATCTTCGATAGTAACGTGAATCAGTGGATCTCCCATCATGGCCTCGCGGCAGGCGGCGATGGTAATAGAACCCTCGTCTGTAAATTTAATAGCGTTGTGGATAAGGTTAATCAAAATCTGTTGGAGTCGGAGGGTATCTCCAACCATCTCCTCGGAAAGCTCTGGCGAAATGTGGATGTGGACTGCCAGCGACTTCTCCCTCGCTTTTAGATAGAGCACTCGGAGACTACGATCGATGCAGTCTTTGATCAGGAATGGCTGCTGCTCCATAAACAGCTTCTTAGCTTCCATCCGCGATAGATCCAGGATGTCGTTGATGATCTGTAGCAGACACTCCCCGGATGTCTGAATATCCTCAAGGCAAGCTTTCGTTTCGGCCGGGTTCTCGTTCTCAAGCGCGAGCGCAGTCATTCCGAGAACCCCATGCATCGGCGTACGGATTTCGTGGCTCATCTTGGCCAGAAAATCCCCTTTCGCGCGGTTCGCCGATTCGGCCAGCTCTTTGGCCCAGCTCAATTCCGCTGTACGGTCGGCCACGCGTTCCTCTAATTCCTTCCTCCGCTGCGCCAGCAAACGGAGCGTTCGGGTGCGTCTCTTATGAGCGTTGTTGAGGAGTCTGCCTTGCCAAAGGAGGAATGCAAAAAAGAGAACAGTGACCGCTGCAAATGACTTTCCCAACGGGCCCGATATGTAGAGGAAGACGAGAGTCGCGGGCGTCAACAGCAAGATCAGATCGGCAGTCAAAAGAATGAGGTTGGGACTGTACGCCGTGATGACGCCCGTCGTCGTACCGACTGTACAAACCAGAAGCAGCAGCGATGGGCCTGCCGAAAATCCGTATAGCAGAAGAGTTACCGCCAGAAACGATCCCCAGGTCAGAGCCGCTGCAAGAACAGCAAACGACACGGCGTTTTCCCATTTTGGGGTTCTCGAGAAAGAACGCCGGGGTAGATAAACGAGCAACCCGCGCACCAGGCTCTGAACGAACATCAACGCCGCGAAGAAGAGGAAAAGTTTCGGGTGGACACTCAAGTAGTCAGTGGCCAACGCAGCCACGCATAGAAAGGCTATGTAAAGCCACGTACCGGGACGAGCGGCTCGGCGAATCTGGATATCACGGCTTCTATCAGAGCCTGACCAATAGGCGGTCTTCGCGCGATGTACTAGGCGAGAGACAGCAGACGCTGCCATTTTTAGATTGTCCTAACTCACGAACTTAATGATAGCCCACACTGGCTTTCTTCCCCGCGTAGCGGATGCATCTGAGCCGCGACCGCCAGGGAGTGCAACGAAGCCGCTATGCTCGCTCCATTCTTGAGGCAGAGGAACCTCGTCAGTGGAACTCTCATTCAATCGTGGGACTATATGAGTACGGAGAGCGCGTGATTTGTAATTCAGCTCGCTCCAAATGAACACGTTTCGAATCGCTCTCGCCAACCTCCGCTTTCCCGCGAATTCCGAAGAGTCCATCGCGTTGGCCGAACAAGCCATCGCTGAAGCTTCAGTCGAGCGAGCGGGCATCATCTGCTTTCCCGAATGCTTCGTGCCTGGCTACCGAGCGATGGGCAAACAGATACCGCCGCCCGATCCCGCGTTCCTCGAACGAGCTTGGTCCATGGTCGCGGCGGCTGCCGCGAACGCAAACATCGCGGTTGTTCTCGGCACCGAACGCGTAGTCGCTGGCCTCCCATTAGCGACGGCCCTTGTCATCAATCAGGACGGCACGATCGCCGGTTTTCAAGACAAAGTCCAAATCGATCCATCGGAGGAGGGCGTTTATTCACCTGGTTCTGGGAGGCGCGTTTTCCAAACTGGTCCGCTCACTTTTGGTATCGCCATTTGTCACGAGGGTTGGCGTTATCCGGAAACAGTCCGTTGGTCCGCGCGGCATGGTGCTCACATCGTATTCCACCCTCACTTCCACGAAGCCGAGCCCGGTTGTTATGTGCCCTCGATTTTTGCCCACCCGGCGAACTCATTCCACGAGAAGGCAATCTTGTGCCGCGCCGCCGAGAACACCTGCTATTTCGCTTCCGTAAACTGTGCAAGCGCCGGGTCACCCACCACTTCGGCCGTGGTCCGGCCCGATGGGACCTTGCTTACCTACCAGCCATACGGCAAGGAAGGATTGCTCCTCGCGGACATCGACATCACTGCCGCGACAGGCCTCCTTGCGGCGCGCTGCAAATATATCTAGGGGATCGGTGCTGCCGTAACTTCAACTTGCATTTGTGTCTTGGCGTCTAGATTCTCAGAGGAAAACAGCAAAGTTGGCTTCTTAAGTGGCACGATTACATCTGAATGCCACTTGTTCTGCCGAACCGTTGGTCTACCCTCGGGCGAACCTTCTGGCACCGAACTGACTTCTGCGGCGATGAAGAACGCGAGCCTATCTTGCACCTCTTTGACCGCTCTTAAATCGATGCTTACCCCAACATCGATTTGTTGATAGTTGTTTGCACCAGCGTCATACGGTATCTTACTTCCGGCTCGAATTTCCGCCGTACTCTTTCCGGTCGAGACCAGAGCCGAATAGGCCCGCGAGTTCAGAATCTTCGCCCCGGCAAGTTCCTTGATAACGAAGTCAAACTTGTAAAACTTCGCCGGCTCGCTGGGTTCCTCACCCAAACAAACTCCGGCTATGGTCAACGCCAGCAATCCCGGAAACCATCGTCTCGATATAAACATTATCTCCCCTTTTCTAAAGTCCTCCGCCGCTCTCCAACGGCTGAATAACCAGCGGAGCGATCTCAATGGGTTCGCTCCGCTTCCGCAAACTCTCGAACGCCTCTGCTGTCCCTTCCGGATCTTCCCGCACTAGCGCTAACAGCCGCCGCTCTTCAGCCGTCAAGGGTGACGGGGTCGGGAACACCGGCAGGTTCGGCAAAGCCTTCATATGGCTGCTTTGGTGACGCCGCGGCGTCGAAACCCGTACCAGTGCCGCCTCAGCGCGAACCGGTGCCGGCGGAATGTTCGTAACCACGCGCACCGGCCGTGGCTCTTCGTGACGCGGCAACACGCAAAGCACCCCAATCCCGGCGACTCCAACAGTAAATGCCACAACCCAGCCCGTCAGTCTGCGCTGCGGACGCTCCACTATCCGGATGCGTGCCAGGATGCGTTCTTCCATACCCGCCAGTGGTTCACTCTGCCCGTAGCTAGCGATGCCTTCCTTAAGAATCCGTTCCAGCTTATCGTCCATACTGCTCCCCCATCAACCGCGACAATTTCTGTTTCAGAACCTCGCGCGCCTTCATCATTCGCGTCCGCACCGTTCCTTCCGGAATCCCCAAAATCTTGGCGATCTCTCCCGACGTCAGTTCGTCCGCCGCCGATAAAGCCAACGGCAGCCGCAATTCCTCCGGCAATCCATCCATCAACTTATGCACAACTGCTGACCAATTCGCCTGCACCGCCGCCTGCTCCGGTGTTTGACCGGCTGAAGCCGAGTCTTCATTCAATACCTCGCTCGTATCACGCGATTTCGCCAGCCTGTCCATTGAAACCCGCCAGGCAACACGCGCCAAATAAGCCCGTTCATCGTTGATCTGCTCCCAAGCGCCCGAACGGTACAACTTCAGGAACACTTCTTGCGCGACGTCTTCCGCATCATGCGAATTCCTCAGCACAGCGTACGCCACCCGGAAGATAAATCGCGACTGCCGCTGCACCAACGCCGCAAATCGCTCCTCGCAATGCCCGATTTCCGGCTCATCGGCCAACGTGCTTTCCCCCAGCCCGATCCGTTCGCTGTGCGCGATCATACGTTTCATTAGCTAAGACTGGCGTTGGCGGTCAACTGTTCAAGTATTTCTGTCCAAAATGACGAAGGCGGCTGGCGCATGCCGCGCCAACCGCCCAGTTTCAATCGTTTGTATCCAGCCGCTATGTTTTCTGTGACAATGCGCGCGACATACCCCGCGGATCGTTCGGCTCAAAGAAATCGCGCTCCGAAGTCGTAATCGGCGTGGCAAATCTAAATTCGCCCGGTGTGATGCCATGCCACCGCGCTGTATGATACGCCGCCATCTGCAGCGGGATCACATCGGCCACGGGAATGAACAAGTCCGGAAAATTCTCAGCCGGCCATTCGCACAAGGAATCAATCAAGTGAGATTTCGGCTTCGGCCCGATCCAGCGAACCTTGCCACCCATGGCCAGAATTTTGTCGCCTAGCGTATCCTCCAGGTCTTCCGTGGCGCGCTGCGTGCCAAAAATAATCACCCGGAACTGGTCGTGCACCACCTCCACAGGTCCATGCCGGAACTGTGGCGCGGACATCGGTACCGCCGGCACCTTGGCCACTTCCTGTAACAAGAGCGCACCGGTCTCAACCGATGCCAGCGTTGGCCCGCGGCCCAGCAAATACATGGGAACGTTATTGGCAAAGAATCCAGGCCAACTTCCGCTAAAGCGATACCACTCCGGCACGCAACGCGTTAGAACTTCGATCGTCCGCTCCAGATCCGTTTTGGGCGAAGCGTCCAGTTGCTGATCGTACGCCGCGCCTAACAGCAGCAACGTGACCACCGTTCCGGTGTAAGTCTGGATCGCCACCAATTGGTCGGGTAGACTGTTCACCAGAATGGCGCGCGTGGCCTGCCGCGCGACAGTGCTCCCCGGCACATTAATCAGTCCTACGATTTTGGTGCCGCGCTGAACTTTCTTCAACAGTTCGGTCGCCTCTACGCTCTCTCCCGACCGCGACACCAGAACGAGCGTCGTGTCGGCCGTAAGCAGGTTTGACTGAAAATGCAAAAGTTCCGACGTTTCAATGACGGAACAAGCTACGCCCCGCGTCGCCAGGTAATTTTGCAAAGGAAGGCAAGCGTGAAGCGACGCGCCCATTCCGCTCAGCACAATATGGCGGCTCGATCTGAGCAGACTGGCGGCTTCTTCCAGCGCCGCCCGCCCCTCCCCATATTGGTGAGCCATCACGGCCCGTAGCGATCTGGCTTGCGAGAGTATGTTTTCTACCATTGGTGGATTCATGCGGATTCTCTCTTCCACTTGTCCATCCGGGCAACCGCCTGCGTCCGATTGGTTTGTATGTTCGGCATTCCGGTATCTTGCATCATAATCTAATCGCTACTTAAGAGGTTACCTCCACGGGCCCTGTGGCGTCTCGCAGTACTGGTTTGTCAACCATTCCGCCCGGCTGGTTTCGGCCGAAAACCTGCGCCTTTTCCCTATAAAAGCTGTGATCAACGCCCTTGTATTCCCTCGAAAACAGGAGTATCATTCGGCCAAAGGAGTATATTACGCCGCGTACGGTTACGCCGCGAACTTTTGGAAACAGCCAAAGACGCCAAAGAAAGGAACCCTGTAGTTTATGAATCTCATGTACCACGTTGGAGTCCTCGTGATCCTCATTGCCGCCCTCGTAGGACTCTATATCTACCGCCGGTGGCTCGAAAACCACGATGATCACTATATCCATCTGCATAACGACGCCCACGACACGGGCATTATCAACACGCAGACCAGCATGGCCAAACGTCTCGATACGATCGATAAATTGAAAAACGCCGGGTTGGCCGCCGTCATTCTGTACGCGCTGGCTATTGCCGCCATGGCCGTCTACATCGGCTGGACTACTAACCCGCAAAGCTAACGTGCCGGTTCTTTCTATCACCTAAACTATCCTAAGGAAGATGTGGCTCATCCGCCTCTTCTCGCTCTTAGTTTTATCGATTTCGCTCGCCACCGCCCAAACGAGGGGTGGTGTGTGGCGATTTGCGGTATCTGGCGATTCGCGGAACTGCGGCGACATCGTCATGCCAGCCATCGCGCAACATGTTCTAGCCGATAACGCCCAATTTTATTGGCACTTGGGGGATTTTCGCGCGATTTATGAAATTGATGAGGATTACGCCCAAACCCACCAGAAGACCAGTTCCGGCGCCGTTCCCACCATGCAAGATTACCTGGCCGGTGCCTGGAACGACTTTATTGACAATCAGTTAGCCTACTTTGGCGACACACCGGTTTTCTTGTCGCTCGGTAATCACGAAAACATTCCCCCCAAAAACCACAACCAAGTTCTTGTCCAATTTGCCGCCTGGCTTGATGCGTTCCCCATTCGCACCCAGCGACTGGCGGATAACAGTTCCGATCATACCGTCAAAGGTTATTACCATTGGCGAGTTTCCGGTATTGATTTCATCACTCTCGACAACTCCTTGGACACGTTCGACGCCGAACAGATGACGTGGCTGCACAATTTACTAGACAGCGATGTCCACGATTTTTCCGTTCGGACTTTGGTTGTCGGCATGCACGAAGCATTACCCGATAGCATTTCTGCCGACCACAGCATGAACCAGTCACCGGCTGGCACGGCGAGCGGCCGGACCGTATCCGATTGGTTGGTCAATTTCAAAGTGCGCGCCCATAAGCCCGTCTATGTCCTGGCTAGCCACTCGCATTTTTACATGAAGGGCATTTTCAACACCTCGGCCTGGCTGCAACGCGACGCTACGCTGCCAGGTTGGATTGTCGGCACCGCTGGCGCTATCCGCTATCCGCTGCCACCCAACGCCGGCGCCGCTTTGGAATGCAAGACGGCCNNGGATATATGCTGGGCACGGTAGACGTGACGAAGGACGAGCCCATTCAGTTTGAGTTTCGGCAACTTTCGGAGAGCGACGTTCCCGCGGATGTGGTTAGCCGCTACTCACCCGCGGTTGTGCAAGATTGCTGGGTGAATAATATTCAGCAGCATTAGCAGTGCGGCGACGTTTCAATCGATCCTGACGCTGCCTGATTCAACCTGAATCTTGACCAGGGGCCCGCCGCCGGCAACTTTTCCTTCGACATGGTGAGAAGAAAACCCACCGCGGACCGTCATTTCGGGAGTGGAGATGCGGCCGCTCTCAGTATCGGCGCTGATGTCATATCCAGAGCCCCGGGCGAGCGTCACGGTCACGCCGCCCGAATCTGCTTTTGCATTGACGGGTGCGGCAGTAGTTTGCACGAGCCTGACGCTGCCGGAATCAGTCTGAGCATCAATGCTGCCGGCGATGCCGTTGGCTTCGATTCCACCTGAATCAACATGGGCAAAGAGCGAGCCCTTGATGTTCCTCACGCGGATGCCGCCAGAATCCGCAGCCGCATGAACAGTGGCTGAAATATCATTTATCTCGATTCCACCGGAATCGGTTTTGCAGTCAACCGGGCCTTGAATGCCGTCAACCCGGATTCCACCGGAATCGGCATGGGCGCGCAACTGCGTGCCGGCGGGCGTGTCAATTTCCAGGCGCATCGAAATATTTCTTAGTAGCCCGCTGTCTTTCACATAACCCACTCGCACCTGGTTGCCGTTCTGCTCGACGGGCGGATGGCGCTCCAATTCACGAATGCGCGCTTCCACATCGCCTGACCCGAACCAACCATGATCGGCTCGCAAAATGGCATGTATGCTAACAGATCCCGACGAACCTTGCCTCACGGTGATTCCTCCCGAGTCGGTTTTCACATCCAGATCAACCGGACCCGACACCGATAGAGACTTATCAAATGAACCCTCCTCTGCCGCGGCCGCGAATTGAGCGGCCAAAACGAAGAGCAGAATACCGGGAGCGAAGGCTTTCATCAAGTTGTTCCTTTTCATGGTGCTGATCCCTACATACGCATGGAGCCGCACAATGTTCCGGAAGTTTGAAAGTTTCGGCCAAAAATCCCACAAGCGGACACCACCGCCTATTAGAATGCCCGAACTTTTGTACGCCACGCGCGTCTAAGCTTTCAACGGCATGCCGGAGCTTGCAACCTCCTATACAATCTCGCCTTCCAACGACTCGACAGTTGCCATTGAGGTATCGAGGACTGGCTTGAGGCGGAGTAAAAAGCACATTCTGTTCTTTGAGAAGTTCAGCGGAGAGATGTGTTTTGCAGAAAAAGATCCGAGTGCATTCAAACTGACGCTCACGATCGACGCCGCTAGCGCCATTTGCCGCGATACCTGGCTGAGCGAAAGAAAGCGGCGGGCGCTGGCGGAGTTTGCCCGCAAAAGCGCTCTCTCGGCGAATATTCATCCGGAGATTCGCTTCACTTCGAATTCCATCTCCCCCAAACCGTTACGAGGATTTGTGGTGGAGGGCTCGCTGCAGATTCGCGACACTGCCCGCGTTGTGAAGGTGAACACGGTGTTGGGCTCGATGCGGAAAGATTGGCTTCAGCTCGATGGAGATGCGACGCTGTGTCTCAGCGACTTTGGCTTGCCGAGACGGTCGGCCCTGTTTGGGCTTATTGGAACGAAAGACGAAGCTGCCATTCGGCTGCTGTTGTGGGCGATTCCACGATAAACTGATTTTCTTCCTCCGCACTTGACATCCAAGTAAGGATGCCTCATATTTAGTTGCAGAGGTTTGACTTGGATGCCCAGTGAAGACGGCGAGCGGATTTCGATTCTACAAGGAACGCTGGATTTAATCGTCCTTCGAATGCTTCAAACCATGGGCGCGCAGCACGCATATGCGATTGCCACCCGTCTCCAGCAGGTTTCCGAAGATCTGCTGCACCTAAACCAGGGAACATTGTATCCAGCGCTGGTACGTCTCGAACAACAAGACAGAATCAAAGGGACATGGGGCACAACGGAGAGCAACCGCGAAGCGAAGTTCTATTCTATCACAAAAACCGGGGAAAAGGCCTTGGCGCAGGAAACTCTGCGCTGGCGCCGCATGGCCGGACTGGTGGACAAACTGCTTTCCGAAGGAGCCTGATTGATGCGCCGAGTCACTGCAAGACTAGCTAACCTATTTCGCCACCGCAGCGCCGAACGCGAGCTTGGGCGCGAGATAGAATCGCACCTCGCCATGCTCGAAACGGATTTCCAGAGTCGTGGATTGTCTCCCGAAGACGCTAAGCTAGCCGCGCGGCGGGCTTATGGCGGCGTCGAGCAGGCCAAGGAATTACACCGCGAAGCGCGGTCGTTCTTGTGGATCGAACATCTGGTCAAAGATCTGCGCTTTGGCGCGCGAAGCCTGTGGCGAACGCCTGCTTTTACGGCGGTCGCGGTGATCGCCTTGGCGCTGGGGATCGGCGCAAACACAACCATCTTTAGCGTGGTGAATGCCGTGTTGTTGCGGCCGCTAGCTTACCGGCAGCCGGACCGTTTAGTGACGATTCTGCACTACGACAAAGGTCCCGTGGCCACGGCCAACTATCTCGACTGGCGCGACCAGAGCCATTCCTTTGAGGCAATGGGCGGCGCGGACTTCTGGACCCCGAACCTGACCAGCGGCAATCCGTCTGACAACGTCCACGCCGAGCATCTCTACGGCATGAAGGTGACACAAAACATGCTGCCGTTGCTAGGCATCGAACCGTTGCTCGGCCGTCTGTTCGTTGCCGGGGAGGACCAGGAGGGTGCGCAGCACGAAGTGATTCTGAGTTACCGGCTGTGGCAGCGGCGCTTCAATCTCGATCGAAACGTGCTGGCTGGACCGATCACGCTCGACGGCGAGGCCTACACCGTGGTTGGCGTGATGCCGCCCGCTTTCAAGTTTGCGCCTTTCTGGGCAGTACATGCTGAGCTATGGGTGCCGGATGCGTTTGGCAATACTATTCACGATCGCGGCGGTAACCACCTACGCGTTTTCGCCCGTCTGAAGCCCGGCGTCACCCTGGCGCAGGCTCGGGCGGACATCGCCACCGTTACCGGTCGTCTCGACAAGGAGTATCCCGCGACGAACCGAGGAGTCGTGGTGACTCCTCTGAAACAGACTGTTGTTGGCAACATTGAGACACCGCTGCTGTTGCTGCTCGGCAGCGTGGGTTTTGTGCTCCTGATTGCTTGCGCCAACGTGGCCCACATGCTGCTGGCGCGCACGTCCGACCGGCAGAAGGAAATCGCGTTACGGGTTGTGCTGGGCGCTGGCCGAAGCCGTGTGATTGGCCAGTTCCTTACGGAGAATCTATTGTTAGCGGCCTTGGGCGCTGGTGCTGGCCTGCTGCTCGCGTTTGGCGGAACGAAGGCCTTGGTTGCGATGAGTCCAGCGTACCTTCCGCGTGTGGAGACCGTAGCGATTGACTCGCATGTGGTTTGGTTTCTGCTATGCGTGACGGTGCTGACAGCAGTGGCGTTTGGGTTAGTGCCCGCTATGCATGCGGCCGCCGGAAATTTGAGTGACTCGCTCAAAGAAGGCGGGCGCGGAGACAGCGACAGCATGCGCCGCAACCGTCTGCGGAGTTTTCTCGTGGCTTCCGAATTCGCGCTGGCGTTCATGTTGTTAATCGGAGCGGGCTTGATGATCCGCAGCTTCTTTGCTCTCGAGTCGGTCGACCCAGGGTTTAATCCGCACAACGTGCTCTCCATGGTTGTGTCGGTGGCGGGAACCCAAGAAGAGGGGCCGAATCGGCGCGCCATTTTCTATCACGAGCTTTTCGAGAAGATGGCAGCTCTGCCGGGGGTGAGTTCCGTTGGCGCGATCAATCATCTCCCATTGGCAGGCGATTTGTGGACTCGCAACTTCGAGATTGAAGGTCGCCCCAAGCCACGCGCCGGCGAAGAACCCTATGCCGTTTATCGGGTAGTCATGCCGGGATATTTCGAAACAATGCGGCTGCAGGCGCGGCGTGGCCGCTTCATTACTGACAAAGATGACGCCCGGTCGGAGCGGGTAGTTGTCATCAACGAGCGAGCAGCTCGCGTATACTGGCCCGGGCAAAACCCGGTTGGCCAACGCATTTGGAGTTCGGCCGCTTGGTCGACCGTCGTGGGCGTAGTGGCCGACGCCAGGCAAGAAGATTGGGCATCCGATCCAGATCACGAGACGTATCAGGCCGCTCTCCAGACTCCTGAGTTTATGGGAGAAGGTACGAGCTTTGAAACCGCGCACATGACTTACATCACTTTAGTAGTACGCACCGCCGGCAATCCCGCGGGTCTAACTTCTGCCATACAGCGAACCGTCTGGTCTTTCGATCGGAATCTGCCAATCTCGGCAGTGTCCACAATGGAGAACGTAGTTGCCGAGGCAAACGCAGAGCCGCGGTTTGAGATGCTCTTGCTCGGGGTGTTTGGCGCGGTGGCACTTCTGTTGGCGGCCATTGGCATCTACGGCGTAATGAACTATTCGGTAGCGCGGCGGACTCGTGAGATCGGCATTCGCATGTCGCTCGGCGCGAGCCGCGCAGATGTGCTGCGCATGGTGATGCAGCAGGCTATGGTTCAAGCCATAGCGGGCACACTCGTAGGTGTCAGTGGCGCTTTCCTTCTTTCCAAGCTGATGAGCAAGATGTTATATGGCGTACAGCCGACCGATCCTTTTACGTTCGGTGCGGTAACCATTGTTCTCAGTCTTGCGGCGCTGCTGGCCACTTGCATTCCGGCGCGCAAGGCCACACACATCGAGCCCATGGTGGCATTGCGCAACGAGTGAAGAACTCTTCACCACGGATTCGCAAAACGGCTGTCATGGAGCACCGCTTCGTCCGACAACGATTTCAGGAATTCGATTAGATCTTTGCGGTCCGCCGCCGATAAATGAAAACCTGCGATGAGCGGGTCTTTCAACTGATTGTTGTGGCCAGCGCGTCCGCCCGCCGCGTAGTGATCCAACACGTCCTCAAGCGTGGCGATGCTTCCATCATGCATGTACGGCGCAGTCGACGTTATATTCCGCAATGTCGGAGCTTTGAATTTGCCAAGATCTTTCGGATCTTTGGTGAATTCGAAAATGCCGACGTTGGGCGCAGAGTATGGATTGTAGAGACCCGTATTGTGGAATTCCGGGTCGCCGCTGAAATTGAATCCTCCGTGGCAGCGGAAACACGAAAGCGGCTGGCTGAAAAAGAGGATCTCGCCGCGCTTCGCTGCTTCCGATACAGCGTTGTCGTCTTCAGCATAGTGGTAACGGTCATAGGGCGAACGCGCAGAGATGATTGTTCTTTCAAAGCAGGCGATGGCTTTCGTCACGTTGGCGATCGTGAAGCGGTCGGCCTCTTCGGGAAACGCGTCCGCGAACAGCTCCTTATATTTCGCATCGGAACGTAACGTGGGCAAAAACGCATCGCCTTGCCGCAAGCCAAGCTCAACCGGATGTTCTCCAAACATGGGCACCAAGGCCTGTTGCTCCAGTTCCTTCAAGCCGGGGTTGCTCCATGTCAAAACGGAGCTATAGGCAATGTTCACTAGACTCATTGACCCGCGGGGATGCTTTTCTCCGGTCGCGCCAACCGCTACGGGCCTTCCGTCGGTAAATGCGAGTTCTTGCTTATGGCAGGTTGCGCAGGCTTGCTTACCGTTGACGGACATGCGCGTGTCGTAGAAGAGATGTCTGCCCAATTCCACTTTCGCGGCGGTCATTGGATTGTCCAACGGCACGCGCGGTTTCGGGAAGCCTTTGGGCAGATTCCAAACGTACGTTTGCGCCGAAGCGGCCGCAAGACTAAAGACAGCGAGAAGGGCGAGCCTACTTTTGCAGCCGCACAAATTCGAGAACCTCCAACATGCGAACGGAGCGGGCTCCCGCTTTGTCGTTGGGACATACGAGCCGCATCGGTCCCTGGTAACCGAACAGTGGCTTGCCGTCGCGTTTGTCGGCGACCAAAATCGATTCATTGCCGAAATCCGTGCCAATCTCGCCGAGAGAAAACACAACCTGATATCCGTCGTGCGCCTTCGCAATCACATAGCTTGCCAAGACCTTGCCGCGCAGTTCCTTGCCGACCGGGACGCCGGCACGTTTCAGAATCTCACGCAATGGGACACCCTCGTAGCTCACTTTCGTCCCGTCCTGCTCAGGGACGGAAACGGTTTCGCGAGGCATGGCGGCAAGGTCGGCCGCTTTCAAGACCAATGGATCTGGAATGTCGCCGCGAATCGCGATTTCTGCCGGCGCCGGCTCGGCGGGCGCGGTTGTCTGCGCCATTCCAAGGAAGTGCGGAAATCCCGCGACTAGAAGAACGCCGGAAAGAAACCGATAGTTGCTCATACTTGTCCCTGTCTCGTTAGAACGACATACAGACAAATATACAACGGTTGAGCGCTGCCGCAAGTGTGAAAAAATCCGCTGCTTGCGGGATGCGTTGCCGACTCCTTAGCAGTCGCGGCTCTCACCCGTTTTTACGATGACGCCTTGTGATCTTCTTCGACTGAAATCTTCAGTGCTCGCAAAAACTTCTGATCCTGGCTCGTCAAGCGGATTTTTCCGTTGGCTTCATAGCGAACAGGGTCCGTCGAGGAATCAGTTCCGGCATCCGCCGTACCCTCTTCTTCTTCGTCGCGCTTGTTAAAACCAATCGTCGCCTCGAGTACCAGGAACACGTCATACCCAGCGCGCTTGATTTCGCCGATGGCCCCGGCGATGCGATCGGAGTCAGAAAGGGATTCATTGATGGCATTTCCCAACTCCTGCACTAACTCCTTTAATTTTTCGTCCAAAAAAAACCCCTTTCCTGGAATCTTCAGATTATCATTGAAACCAGGTCACTTGCGGAAAACAACGTGCCGGGCCACTATCATTTAGCTCGTCTTTAGTACTAGTGCGGTACCGACCAGAATTCTGACTATAGGATTACTCCCTTGCCTTCGTCGCCTATTTGTCAGACGGCATCACACTGCTCTAGATTTCGCTATTTTTCTGTTCGTACGGCTTGGCCGAATACTTTCCGGCTTCTTCCTGCGCGCCGAACGTATTGTCATGGGTCCGAATGGCTTGCTTGTACTCGTTCACAGCTCGGTCTCGCTGGCCCGTCACGTCGAAAATCTTCCCTAAGTTTACGTGCGCCCACACTTCTGTCCATTTCGGATCGAGGTCTCCGTTAATGGCGGAGCGGAATTCGTTCGCCGCCGATTGATAGTTGTTCTGTTTGAAGAAGAGATCGCCAATGCGGTAGTGCGCCAGTGAACTGTTGCGATTCACCTCGAGGGCTTTTTGGAACTCGCGTAGCGCGTTCTGATAGTCGTTGATGAGGGCGAACTGCTCACCTCGCCGGATGGCCACGGCAATCTGCATGCTTGAATCGAGACGCAGCAGAACATGGTTCGGATCTAAAGTCAAACTGCGCGGCTTACCAAAAGTATCCACGCTGAATTCGGACGATGTGCCCGTCACTTCAATCTTCTTGTCTTCCGGGTTTCCTTCCGTCTCTATGCGCAAATCCACGGGCATGCGAAACGTATCTAAATCTTGATTGATCTTGCCCACGACGCGGAACCCGGTTTGCGTGCGGAACACGGTGTATTCCAGCTTGAACTCGGGAGACCCGCTCGAATCAAGCCACTGGAGGAAGAAATAGCGCAGTTCCTCGTTCGAAACACGCTCCATCACTTTGCGGAAATCTTCTGTCACAAACGATTTTCCGCTGTACTGGTCCATGAAAGCCTTCAGGCCTTTTTTGAAATTCTCATCGCCGACCACATTGCGCAGCATGTTGAGAATGGCGGCGCCTTTGGCGGCGGTCAGCGCCCAATACTCCGGCGAATAGTCATCCAGGCGCGACGCTTGCAATACCGGCGGATCTTTCACGGTCATTGCTTCAACATACGTGCTCCGCATGTCGGCTTCCATGCTGGCCGTGCCTGCCGTATGCTCCGTATAGAGCAGTTCCGAAAAACGCGCGGGCCCGTTCTGCAGCCACAAATGGTTGCGGTTGGCCGGCGAAACCAGCACGCCCCACCACTGCCGTGAAAGTTGGTTCGAAAGCAGCTTGGTGTTGGTCTGCTTGGTAATCGAACTGGGCGACAGAAAAACAATGCCGGGCGCCGAATAGCCGTTGACGGCTCCGTCGCCCGTCTCCATCAATACCAGGTGCGACGATGGTGCTAAGCCATATTCCGTGGTAAAGAAACTGATCATTTTGCCGGTGTCGTCGCCATAAGCTTGCGCCAAGGGCACTTTGTCGCCGCGGAAGAACACCTGCGTTTCGATCCCTTCCGAACTTACCTTTACGGGATCGTCTTTCACAATGCCAATGCTGCCC
Source organism: Bryobacterales bacterium (assembly GCA_003167495.1). Lineage (GTDB taxonomy): Bacteria > Acidobacteriota > Terriglobia > Bryobacterales > Bryobacteraceae > Bog-105. Next base: position 44,717 of record PMSX01000207.1, read on the forward strand.
GGAAAGCTCGGCTTGTCGTATAGCAGCGTATAAACCGTCCGGCCGTCTTTCGCCCGCTCAGTCTTCAAATCTCCGCCGCCAACGACTCGATATTCGGCGGGCGTGGTAATGTGCAGGTCGGCCATGAAACGGTTTGCCGAGTAGCCGTAGACAGGAAACCAGCGCGCGGGATAAAGCAGATAACCGTAGTCGGGGCGCAGGGCCGCAAACGTAATTCCTGGAATGGGCGAATCCTCGCTGCCCGTCAACTTGCCGTCGTAGCTGATAGATACCGATGCCGGCTGACCCTTCACCAGTCCCGAGGGAAACACGACGCGGATCGAAAAATCGCTCGCATCGCGCTGCGTGGCCATCGTCGCGCCTTTCGCATCCGTCGCCTTCGAAACCGTCAGTGCATTATTCAGTTCAAACGTTGCTTGATTGGCATTTTCGAGCGGCGTGAAATCGATCTTCGCCGTCGCTTCAATCGATTGGGTTCGGGGGTTGATGGCTGCGTCGATCGTGTACTTCTGAACATCGATTTTGGTACGCGATTCGTCGGCAGACAAACTCACTGGCCAAAGGCAGGCAAGCGCAACAAGCAAATGGAGGGATGGAACCGCACGCTTCATCTAATTCATTGTCTCCCGAACGCCTTCATATTTTCCCAGACTTGCGGCAATGGTATGTGCCGCGAGGCGCAACGGATCACCCGCAGCCGCCCCAAGATTCAGCGATGCCCGCACGGCGTTCAAATCCGTCCGCATCCGCGCTAACTTGCTTTCGGAGCTCAGCAACTCGTTTGCCGCCCCGGCCACTTTCTCGGCAGTCATGTCGTCCTGGATCAGTTCCGGCACCACCAGACGTCCAGCCACTAGGTTAACCATCGACAAATAAGGAACTTTGACGAGACGCCTGCCGGCCCACCAACTTATTGCTGTGACCTTGTAGAAGGTGACCATGGGCGTACCTAGAACCGCTGCCTCCATAGTGACCGTTCCGCTAGCGGCGAGCGCAAGGCTAGCGTGGCCTATGCAGTCCCAAGCTTCGTTTTCAATTAGTTTGATGGATAACGAAGCAATTCGTTCCCGAAACTTCGCGAAAACACGATTTTCGGCGAAACCTTTGGGAGTGGCCAATATAAACTGTGCCTGCGGACAGCGCTGGTGCAAGAGCGCTACCGCGCCAAGCAAAACCGGCATGTGCCGCAACGCTTCACCGGGTCTGCTTCCCGGCAGCAATGTGACCAATAAGCCTTCTTTTGCGAGACCGTGCGCGGTTCGGAAGGCCGCCGCAGAAGTGCTGGTTCGAGCCATGGATGCGAGCGGATGGCCGATGTATGTGGCATCGACGCCGCGTTCGCGAAACCAAGGCTCTTCGAACGGAAACAGACAGAATAGCTTGTCCACCAAGCGCCGGATGGTTTTGACGCGGCCTTGCCGCCACGCCCACACTTGGGGCGCAACTAAGTAAAACACCGGCACGCCCATTTTCTTCAGGTGGCGCGCGAGGCGGAGATGAAAATCGGGGTTATCGGTGAGAATGGCTGCGGTGGGCGGGTGTGCCCGCGCGTAGCGAAGCAGTTTGCGATATTGGCCATAAATTCTGGGCAAGTGCGCGACCACTTCCGCCAAACCGACAACGGAAAGGCTCGCCGCATCGATGACGGGCTGCACGCCCTGGGCTTGCAGCTTGGGGCCGGCGCAGCCGTAGAATTTGGCGTTGGGTAACAACTCGCGCAGCGGAGCGACCAGCCCGGCGGCGTACATGTCGCCCGAGGCTTCGCCTGCCGACACCAGGAACGTGGGGGGTGTTTCCACTTCCCCTACACTAACGCGCCGGTGCTGTTGGAGCGCCCCAGGGCAGGGTATTTTGCCGCGATTTTTGCCGGTTGGTGGCAGGCCGATTTTGGGGGACTTTTTACCGCCCCTTAAAATATATAGGCAGACGCGGTAAAAAGTCCCGTTTTGGGCGGGACTGCCGATTGGTTTTTGCCGGTTGTTTTGCCGGATGTCAGTAATCAGCATTTGGTTCGCCTTCGTTGTTGTAAACGTGGAGGTTTGTCAGGGTGCTGACCTTTGGAAATTCTTCCTCCAACTTCTTTCGCTTTGGGGCGCCGGCGCCGGTGGCGGTATCCCAGGATGCGCAACCGGGGCGGAACCCGCAACGGGCTCTGGCCCAAAAGATGGCGGCGGCAACGTTGTGACGAGTGGTGGCCATTTTGAAGAGGGAAGCGAGGACCGCGTTATTGGCGTCGTAAGCGCCGTGTTTGAGCTCGCTGCGAAAGCGTTTGCGGAGGGTTTTGGGAGCGATGCCCAGATGTTTGGCGATATGGTCTTGCGGGATGCCGTAACTGGCCATGGCCCGGACTGTGTCTTGTTGCTCGGGAGTCGGGGTGAATGGTTGCCGGCCGGTAGGTTTGGTTTCTTCGGTGATTTCGTCGGTAGTTTTTTGCATGATTGTGAGTTCCTGTTTCCGTTGTCAGGGTAGGCCGACGGGCGAACAGGCATGCGGGGGAAAGTTAGTTAAGGTGCTGAAAGAAAGGGAGATAAGAAAGTGCGAACTTTTGTGATGGGGAGTGGTTTGCTTTATAGTTGGTAGTTTGTATGGCGGTTGAAGTCTTTTACTCTTACTCGCATAAGGACGAAGCTCTTCGTAAGAAGCTTGCGACGCACTTAGCGTTGATGAAGCGGGAGTGTTTGATTAGTGGGTGGACGGACCGGTGTATTACGGCGGGCAGTGAGTGGCGGAATCAGATTGACGAGCATGTGCGTTCGGCGGGGATGATTTTGCTGCTGATTAGTGCGGATTTCGTGGCGTCGGATTACTGCTATGAGATCGAGATGAAGGTTGCGCTGGAGCGCCATGAGCGCGGCGAGGCGATAGTGGTTCCGATTATCTTGAAGCCGGTGGATTGGACGAGTGCGCCGTTCGCGAAGTTGCAGGCTTTGCCGCGGGATAACAGGGCGGTGACGCAGTGGCGAAATCAGGACGAGGCGTTTACGGTGATTGCGAAGGGGTTGCGGGAGAGATTAACGCAGAGAGTGGGAGATCATACAGCTGCGCGCGAGAAGTATCTTGCTTGGGTGGTGATGCAGCACAGGTACATTCGGTTCTCGGGGATGGCGGTGGTGGATGAGCGGGCGGAAGTGGAGATGGCGCGGGTGTTTGTGATGCCGCGGGTGAAGGCTGGGCAACGTGAGAAGGCGGAGGCTGTCGCAGTGAGCGAGATGCTCACTGCGAGGGATGCGCCGAAGCGGTTGATGATTCTGGGCGGACCGGGCAGCGGAAAGACTACGCTGCTGGAGGCGCTGGCGCTGGCTTTTGTGCAGCCTGAAAATTTTGCGTGGGCGACGGATTTTCCCAAGCTTTTGCCGGTGTTTTATCGAATACGCGATCTGGACATAGATTTGCAGGTGACGCGCGGAACTATTTGGGATTGCATCGAGTACCACTGCATTCGGGGGATGCAGGAAGCTTTGCCGGCGGGGTTTTTTCAGGGACAGATACAGGCGGGCGGAGTGGCGGTGTTGTTCGACGGTTTGGACGAGACGAGTTCGCTAGCGCGGCGGAATGAGATTGTGAAGCTGATTGGGGCATTCGCGGCACAGCTTCCTGCTAGCAGCTTGCTGGTTGCGACTAGCCGACCGCATGATTACCGGGAGCGCTTTGATGAGGCTGCTTGGAAGCATGCTGATTTGGCGGAGTTCGATGACGGAGAAATTCAGACCTTTATCGCGGGCTGGCAGAAGATTCACCAGCCAGACCGGGCGGCGGCGCGGGATAGAGGGAAGGATCTTTGGAACGCCCTGGAATCGCGCAAGGATATTCTGCCGCTGGCGCGCAATGCGCTGTTATTGACAATGATTGTGCGGGTGCATTTCGGGTTGGGCGCGCTGCCGGATAGCCGGCTGGGTTTGTACGAGAAGTGCACGGAGACGCTGCTGAAGCATTGGGCGGAAGCGAAAGGTTTGGCGGAAAGCCCGATTGAGACGGCGCAAAAGCGCAAGCTTTTGCAACGGCTGGCGTATGAGATGCAGGGGGAAGCGGAGAAATTAGATCCCAACATGCTTCTGCAGATAGGGCGCAAGGAACTGACGCGGCGATTCGAACGACAGTTGAGAGAGGAAGGCGGACCGTATCAACTGGTGGAGAAGGTAATTGACCGATTGCACGCGCGCGATGCGATTTTGGTGCAGTATGGCACGGATAAGAGCGGGCAAGATCAGTTCGGCTTTGTGCACCGGTCGTTTCAAGAATATTTCGCGGCGGGGTGGATGGCGAATGAGGTGGATCAGAAGGAGTTTCGGGAGGAAATATTTGCTGGGCGGGACGGTTGGGATGAGACGCTTTATCTGGCGGTGGCGCAGTTGCCCGATAAGCGGCGGCGGAGCACGCTGTTGGAATTGTTGACCTGCGGCAAGGCTGATTTTGCGGTGGAGTGTTTGAAGGCGGCAGTGCCGGAACAGCCTTGGTTGCGGTTGCTGGTGCAGTTTTTGGCGCGTTATACGCGGGCGGGTGCGGAATACAGAGGACTGACGGCGCGAGAGTGTGCAGAAGCCTGCGCTGGGCGGCCGGAAACGATGACGGTGTTGCGGGCGATGTTTCAGCCTGAGGATCGAGAAGGGCAATCGTTAGCTGCGGCGGTGGAGTTGGCGGAGGAACTCGGGGCAAGAGAATTGGTAGATCCATTCTTCGCGGAAGCGGAAAAGTGGCCGGAGGATATGGTGCTTGTTCCCGCAGGCGCGTTTCCTTACGGTAAGGCGAACGAAATGGTGGATGTTGCGGCTTTTAGTATTGATCGATATCCGGTTACGAATGAAGAGTATGAACGGATGGTGCCGGGGCATCGGAAGCTTCGCAGCCAGTACTCTGACACCGATAGGCAGCCTGTGATCTATGTCAGTTGGTTTGAGGCGCGGCTCTATGCCCGCTGGCGCGGGTGCCGTTTGCCCAGCGAGCAGGAATGGGAGAAGGCTGCTGGGTGGGATGCTGGTGAAAAGAAGAAGCGCGTTTATCCCTGGGGCGACCACTTTGTTAAGGCGTTCTGTAATACCCGAGAATCGCGTTTGAACCGGACTACTCCGGTTGGCGCTTACCTGCAGGGTGCGAGTTGGTATGGCGTTCACGATATGGCGGGCAATGTGTGGGAGTGGACGGAAAGCGTGTGGGGCGAAGGCGACGAGACGAGAGTGGTTCGGGGCGGGTCTTGGTACTTCAACAGTGACTACGCAGCCTGCGCCTTTCGCTACTACAACTACCCCGGCAGCCGCTACGACGACGTCGGGTTTCGTTGCGCCAGGACATAGTTTTACGCTGTATACTTTTTTCTGTTACTCTTTTTACCCTGGGCAGGGCGAATGCTGCGAGTGCGGACGGAATTACATAGCTGGGTTGCGACGGCTCTTAACCTCGGGTATGATGCCCTGAATGGTTGAACCCTCGAGCCAATGATGCCGATCACGCGTATGGTCGCCCGTTCCCGCGCGGTTCAAACGTAAGAAACGAGCTAATCCGTCGAGCCCGAATTCTCGTCGCAAGAGAGCGAATGCGTGCCGTTTGAACTCTTCCTCGGTCATGTTATCGATGGCGATCATGTTGCACTTCGATATGCCAAGATACAGGGTTCTCGACTCGGACGCGGAGTGGACCGAGAGTTCGCCTGGCAACCACTTTTCGCGGCCTGGATCAGATTAGAGAAACCTAATCCAACTAGTTCGATTTTCCAAAAAAAATGCCCCGGACCGAAGTCCGAGGCAAATGGGGGGAACAACTTTTGTAAAAGAGCTTTTTAATGTTCGCCAAAACTCCAACCGATGGCCCCGCCAAATTCGGTTACCGAATTCCTACCATACTGGAAGAAGTTAGGAACGTATCGATAATCCACCGCTGGCCGAAAGAATACGTGCTTTGTCGCGTAAAGACGAAGCGCGGCTGCCGCGTGGAGTTGGAAATGGCTGGAACTTTCAATGAGATTTGTGCTCGTGTTGCAACCACCGAAGGGGTCGCACGAAGACGACGTATAGCTGAAAGCCATCCGCACGCCGCCGATTCCGGCTTGCAATTCAGGAACAACGCGGCTAAACCTACCAGCAAAGGGCGTGTAGATGCCGTTGAAATCATAGAAAACGGGCCTGGTTAGCAGCCCATCGTATGCTGCCTGCGAAAATCTGAAATCGGTTTCGGCACCGAAACCGAAGCGTTTATTGAACATGAAGTCGCCGCCGATTTTGCCGAAACTTCCGCCCAGCCTTGGCGAGGTATACGGAAAACCCGTATCAAATGTATCCACTAGCTGGCCGTTCGAACTATCGATAGCGGTTCCGACACCGAAGAAAACATCCGCGTTTTGAGCGTTTGCGAGCGAGCCGCCTAAGCAGAACGCGAACGCAAGAATAGAGATAGGACGAATTGATTTCAACACTTTACTCCTCATACTTTTTTAGAATGCAACTTACTCCAGCTATGTTCTGGATGACCAGCCGGGCAATCACTTAGCCCCTGAGCTTTTGTTAATTGCTGCGTCCGTTGCTATATAAGTGACGCGCATTGGCCCGCTTGGTTACATCAGAGGCGTTTCAAAATGTTGTCCCCTCAAAGCACTAGAATCTAAGATCAGCCCGGCAATAGTGAGAAGATTTCCATAAGCGTAACTTTCGGTAACTACGCGTCGAATGATCAACCATGAAAACTACCAGGAGCAATTGATGAAATTTTTTTTCCCATCTGTATTGGCGGCGGTAGCCCTCACCCTCGGACAACTCTTAGGACAGACCCCTAGTGCGGTTCCAGTAGTCGTTGAGCTTTTCACATCGGAAGGATGTTCCAGTTGCCCTCCCGCGGATCGATTGCTGGCGACGTTCGATCGCGAACAACCAGTGGCCGGCGTGCAGTTGATTGTGCTCAGTGAGCATGTCGATTATTGGAACACCGAGGGTTGGATAGATCCATATTCTTCGCATGAATTCACCGAGCGACAGCAGAGATACGGGTCAGCGCTACGCGTGCAAGATGTGTATACGCCGCAAGCCGTGATTGATGGCCGGCTTGAAGCCGTGGGCAACAGTTCGCCAAAGTTGAAAGCGGCCATTCAAATGGCGATGCGTGAGAAGAAGGTGCCTTTGCAGTTGCAAGTAAGCCGATCGGAGAAAGGAATTCATGTGGAGCTACACGCGGAAGAAAAATTGCCGCGAGGCACGGAGGTTTACTTCGCAGTGGCTGAAGACAGCGTCGAATCCAAAGTGTCGGCCGGCGAGAACGGCGGCCATTTGCTCACGCATACAGCCGTAGTTCGTAGTCTGACAAAAGCCGGCAAACTGGCTGCGACCGAATCCGGCATCGCAATGGACCTGAAAACGAGCACCCGGTGGGGAAAGCATCTGCGCGTGATCGCCTTTTTGTCCGAGCATGAAGGCGGCAAGATTCTCGGTGCCGCCGTCGCCGAGTTATGATCACAACCCCGCCCTTCGAATTCGCGACAAATCCAAGACCCAACCAATATCGAAACCGAGCGGGGAGCGTCAGCGACCTAGGCTAGTTCGTCATGCCGCTGGCTTCGAATTTTCAATGACCGCCGGAGTTGGTTGAACGGAAAATGGGTGCAGTGGGCTCCATCGGCAAGGAGCTTGGCTATCCGGGTCCAGCAGAACTGGCGACCGCGAGGCGGGATAGGACCGAGAAAGCGATTGAAAGAATCGAAAGGTTTACATGGCGGGCCCGAGCCAGACGCTCGATCAATCATTGTGCGTTGTTCGTGATCTTTTGGTACGATTTCCCCAAAATGCCCTCTCCGCAAAACCGTTTATTGCAGGACTAAAGCAGCAAGGAGAGCATGCCAACAACGCTATACCTTATCGCTTGCACGATCTTGGTCATCACTGCGCCCATCGCTGCGCCCAGCCGGCCACCGCGCCACGCACGCATGCGTTCAACTCTGCCATTCTCAAGCCCGCTACGTGAGCCATTAACTTTGTGAATCTCTATCTCAAGAAGGCCTGCCATCACCCCACGCTGCTCCCACTGTTTGCCGTGGTGCTGCTCGCCCAGCACGCCAGGCAGGCGGCCGAACTGATCCAGCCCAACGATCTTCAAGGCGATATCGCCTTTCTCGCCTCCGACGATCTGAAGGGCCGGAATTCGGGCAGCGCCGAAGACCGCATCGCTACCGACTACATCGCGTCGGAGTTCATGCGGCTCGGCCTCAAGCCGGTGGGCGATGGCGGAACGTATTTCCAGAACATAGACATCAACACCGCCGATCCGGATCTCGAACACACCACCTTCACTGCCAAGATTGCCGGCGTCGAGCACGCGTTCCGAGTTATGATTCCCCACGCCTTCTCTAATAATGATGACTATTCCCCTTGGCCGTGGCAGAGCCTCCACCCCGCTTCGGCTTGCGGTGCAATCGTGTTCGCCGGATACGGCATCAACGCTCCCGAATACGGCTACAACGATTTCGCCGGCATCGACGTAAAGGGCAAAGTGGTTCTGGTGCTCGGCGGCGAGCCGCAAGCGAGCGATGCCAACTCGAAATTCATGGGCACCTTGGACACCTACCACGCCTTCAATTGGGAAAAACTGGAGGAGCTTCGCAGGCGCGGCGCGGCCGGCGTATTGCTGGTTCGCGATCGCGTCCAGCGCCAGTTCAAGCCGACTCACGCCGGTTCGCCAAGGGCCTCCGGCGGCCATTTTGCCCTCGCGGGCCAGATGTGGGATATCCTCACGTTCGAGATTTCACGCGATGTCGCCGACCAGCTTCTCGCGCCCAGCGGCAAGACCACCGACGCGCTGCAAGCCGAAATCGATCGAACCCTGCGGCCGGATTCGGTGGAAGTGTCGGAAAGCTCGGCTTGCATGGCAAAGGCGTTCCACAATCTCGAAACGTACAAGGGCCGCAACGTCGTGGCGCTGCTTGAGGGCTCGGATCCAAATCTCAAGTCGCAGGCGATCGTCGTGACCGCGCACCACGATCACATGGGCATGGCGAACGGCCATATCTACAACGGCGCGGACGACAACGCTTCCGGAGTCGCCGGCCTCCTTGGAATTGCGACGGCATTCCAGCGCGGCAAGGTCCATCCCAAGCGCAGCGTGTTGTTCATCGCTTATGACGGCGAAGAGCGGGGTTTACTTGGCTCATATTATTACGTCACGCATCCCATCATTCGACTGGACCAGACCGTGGCGAGCATCAACATGGACCAGATCGGCCGGAATGAAAATGACGGCAACTGGCCGGTGCCGCCTGACGGCAACGTGAACAGGGTGAATGTGCTGGGCACCCGCTACAATCCGGGTCTTCGCGAGGTGATCGATCACGAAAACAATCGAGTGGGTCTGAAGCTCGATTACAAAATGGACGTCGTGGACCCGGATTCGCTGTGGTCCCGCAGCGACCACTACTGGTTCGCGACGCTACATATTCCGCAAGTCGAGTTTGTTACCGGCTTGCATCCGGATTATCACACCGATCACGACACCTGGGACCGGATCAATTATCCCAAGATGACGAAAATTGTTCGTCTGGTGTTTTTGTCGATCAACGAGTTAGCAAGCTCAGGCAAGAAGCTCGCCTTCGTTCCCGCCGGCGTCGCGGCACAGTGAACGGTGCAGCGCGCACGAGCATGGGCGCACGGATTTAGTCAGGAAGTCACATCCTCTCTCACGGCCCTACCTCCGTTCCGAGCCGCGCGCGTAAACAAGCGTTTCAGAAATACGTGACCGAACCTCTGAAGGCGCATGCTGAACTACGAACACGCGGCAAAAAGGGCTATGCAAAGTCAGGGGGACGCGAGGGGAACTGCAACGTGAAGTCGCCGTAAACCCAAACGTGAGCGTCGTCATACAGCTTACGCAGATCGTCCTTGGGCGCTCCTTTCGAGGCCCACGGCTGCAAATCGCCGTCGGCCTCGGCAAACGAAATCCCGCGCTCATCTCGGTTCCAAAGCCTGGAACAAGAAACTAAGATGCCTGCCAGGATGGCGTGGTCGAACGGCTTCTGTGCGACTTTCGTTAGGGATAGCTGATTTGCCAAATCCAGCATTTCGTCGTCCAAAGCAAACATCATGACGCATGAAAGGTCGGCGACTTTCTTCAGTATTGCGGGAACAGCGCTCAGCTCTCCGTTTATGTCTTGTAAGTACTTTTCGGCGAACTGGTGCGCCTCTTCGGCCTGCTCATCGTTAAGTTTGCCATTCTTGTGTGCCCATCGAATATACCTGTGAATTCCGGACCATCGACCGGCTGGCACTTTGTCTNNGACTGGAGCGCCTCCGCAAAGACACATTGGGAATATGCAAAACAAATTCGCCTCGTTGTGCCCGTTCAGTCAAGGCGACGGCCGCGGGGACTTTGTGGTGAGGAGGAGTGGCATAGGCGTGCACCCAGTTCGTTTCAAGGAACACGTGAGACATTCTCTTTCGGGTGCTAACGAGGGTGCGCCGCCCGGACCTCACCAGCAGCAATAGCTGGCAAAACATAAAGCCGAACGATATCTTTGAATTGCTGCGGCAACGATTCGGCGGGAAAATCGACTAAATTCTCAATCCATTGCTGCACGAAAGCTTCAAATTCCAGTCCCTGCCGGGGCGGATTCTGAGGCCAAATCCGATTGCCATCGAACTCTTCCACTTGCTTTACTGACGCGTGTAAAAGACTGGAATAGGAATGTCTGGTTCAAACGCCATCTGATTCGCCCCTCATTCAATTTATCAAAGCCTGCCAACCCGCCCCGCTTGGCTACAGGGAATGCGTTTCGCAAAAAACGCCTTTTCTTCGCTATTAGCCAAGAAAGTAGCGCCAAGCGCCCACCGGCAGCCCGACCCCTCCAACAAACCCCGTCTGCACCGTTCTTCTCAGCTCCTGTCTTCCAGCCCCGCCCTAAGCAGGCCTGCCTCCCTCCTTAATGAAAGAATCATCATTGTGCAGCGGATAGAAATCAAAATAAAAGCGCAATGGCACCGAGTCGTTGTCGCTGGCGTCCTATTCTCAGCCGTCCTCCTACTCTCGGCCGTATTCGTCGCTTGGCGAACCGTCCAGCAGATAGATCTGCGCGCCGCCCAATTCACCGAGCGCGAAACCGCCGCCAAGAAAGCGATCGAAACCATCGAAGAAAAACAACACGAATTAAACGAACGCTGGCTGCAGTTGGCCCGCAAGAAAGATTATGTGCGCCGCGAAGAGATTCTCGATCAACTTGCCCAAAGCCGCCAGCAGATGACCACTTCACTCGAAGCCGCCTATGAACAAGGCGAGCTGCTGCGCGAAAGTGTGTACGAAGAAGGGCACAGCCTATTGCGCTGGACCACGTGGACCTTCGCCGGCTGTGTAGCGCTCTGGCTCGTGTGTGCCGTTTGGGCAGTCAAGGCATCTACCGGCTTGTTCCGGCGGCTCGAGCAGCAGGCCGCCGCGCTCACCCGCCTGCAGTTTCAGTTTCTGGAAACCCAGGAGAACACGGCACGGCGTTTTTCACACGAACTTCACGACGAATTGGGGCAATCTTTGACGGCGATGAAGGCGAATCTGGCTGCGCTACGCACGCAAAACGAACCAGCCCGCGTTGACGATTGCATGAAACTGGTCGATCAAGCCATCAATGACGTGCGCGAAATGTCGCAGCTGCTGCGCCCTACCATGTTGGACGATTTCGGTTTGGATGCCGCTTTGCGGTCGCTAACAGACAGCTTCTCGCAGCGCACAGGCATCGCGATGAGCTACCAGAGCAGCCTCCGGGACCAGCGGCTGTCTGATCAGGCCGAGACAAATCTGTTCCGCATTGCCCAGGAAGCGCTCACCAACGTGGCGCGCCATGCGGAAGCGAGCGAAGTAAACGTGAATCTGGCGCGCGGCAACGGCTCGGTGAGTTTGAGCATTCGAGACAATGGCAAGGGAATGGAAACGCCGAAGCGCAAAGCGAGAAAGCAAAGTCTGAATAGCGGAGGACTTGGAATGGCGGGTATGGAAACGCGCGCGCAGGCGTGCGGCGGGCGAATGAGCGTGGAATCCGCTCCAGGAAAAGGAATGAAGGTTGAGGTGACGTGTCCGATCGAGTAAAAATATTGCTGGCCGACGACCACACGATTGTGCGGCAAGGTTTGAAACTGATTCTGTCCGCGCACTCGGATCTCGAGGTGGTGGGCGAGGCTGCCAACGGACGCGAAGCGGTAGAACTGGCGGACAAGCTGCGGCCCGATATCGTGTTAATGGACGTGCAGATGCCGGAATTAAACGGCATTGACGCCACCAGGAAAATGGTGGCGGCCAATCCGCGCATCCGCATTCTGGTTTTGAGCATGCATAAGGAGTCGGTCTACGTACGCGAAATTCTGAAGGCTGGCGCGCGCGGTTACATTTTGAAAGATGCGATTGATACCGAGCTCTTGAATGCCGTGCGGTCTGTGGCACGGGGCGACGGCTATATCAGTCCTGCCGTTTCTAGCGCCTTGAACGACAAAGTGAAAGATCCGACCAACCCCGTCGACATGCTTTCGCCGCGTGAGCGTGAAGTGCTGCTTCTGATTGCGGACGGCAAGACGAACAAGGAAATCGCGACCCGCTTGAACCTGAGCGTCTACACAGTGGATTCGCACCGCGGCAGGATTATGGAGAAGCTGAATCTACATAGTGCCGGAGAGCTGGTGCGCTTTGCTATGAAGAACGGCTTAGTAGAATGAGCCGCTATGCTATTTTTGCGTTTACGGTGGCAGATTGAAACTTGCGGGCTTCCTCCTTATGCCGGCTGGGTGGTTCATTGCAGTCTCGGCCATCGGGCTGCTCCACACACTTCCGGCACAGACAGCTTTCTGCCTGGCGGGCATGGCCATTGAAATTGTGGGATTCGTTTTTGTAGCACGCCAACACATTCCCGAGCGGAGGAGCAAGAGTGACGCCTGACTCTTCGTTCCTTGTGGCCTTGCCCTTGATTCTGCTGATTCCTCTGGCGATCGCGGGCTTGACAATACTCAATGCTGGGCTGACAAGGTCGCGAAGTACGGCACATGTGCTGCTGGCCTCACTTTGCGCGGTTGCGGTGGCAATGTTGGTTTTCACAATCTTCGGATTCAGCATTGCCGGTTTCGGTTCAGAGGGCCATACGATTCTTGTGGGAGGCCAAGGGTGGAATTGGATTGGAAATGGGCGGCTGTTTGCGCGCAGCGTCAGCTTTGACGAGCCGCTTGGCCCACTCGTGCTGCTGCTGCAGATTTTCTCGGTTGGATTTGTGGCGCTGATTCCGGTGGCGAGCGGAGCCGAACGCTGGCGGATTGCCGCAGTGTGTGCGTCAACGGCGGTGTTGGCGGGCATTGTTTACCCGCTATTCGCGCACTGGGCATATCAAGGGTGGCTGAGAGAACTCGGTTTCATTGACGCGGGCGGCGCGGGCAGCATTCAGTGTGTAGGTGGAATCAGCGCACTGTGTGTTGCTTGGATTGTTGGTGCCCGCCAGGGCAAGTTCACGCAGGAAGGAATTCCAACCGCAATGCCCGGACACAATGCGGCGCTCGTGTTATTCGGCTGCCTATTGGCGCTCGTCGGTTGGTTGGGATTGAATACGGCGGCGACGGCTCTGCTGGCTCCGGGCCAAGTAGCGGTATTAGCGCTAGCCGCTGTCAATACAGTGCTGGCCGCAGCGGCGGGGGCGGTGGCTGCCTTGGTCGGTACGCGTGTGCGCTTTGGCAAACCCGATGCATCTTTGACTGCGAATGGATGGGTGGCGGGCTTAGTGGCCATCAGCGCATCCGCGCCTTATGTAAAGCCGGCGGCGGCGATTTTAATCGGGTCAGTCGTCGGAGGTGCCATCTTGTTTGCGATCGAGGTGTTGGAGTTACGGATGAAGGTGGATGATCCGGCGGGCGCCATTTCGGTGCATGCCGTCGGCGGGATTTGGGGCCTGCTGGCACTGAGTATTTTCGGCAATGCCGAGCGCGGGTCGTTTCTGGCGCAGCTTCTTGGCGTAGCGACGCTGATCGGCTTGGTTCTGCCCATTACCTATGGATTGAATTTGCTATTGAACCGCTTTCTGCCGTATCGCGTCGAGCCAATTGGCGAACGTCAGGGGATGGATTTGTTCGAACTGGGCGCCGGAGCTTATCCGGAGTTCGTCACTCATCGCGAAGATTTCATGCGGCGCTAATTCTTAGCCAGCCCGATCACCAAACCGCCACTCACAATCAGCAAGCCACCGACGAGCAGTGCAGTGCTGGGCTTCTGTCCAAACGCAAAGAACGAAATCAACTGCGCCACCACGAAAAAGAACACCACATAAATGCCCAACAGCTTGCCGAAATCCCAGGGAGGCGCATTCACCACCCAGCCATAGGCAAACAAGATGCAACCTCCCAGTAGAAACAGCGCCACCCGCGAGGCGATTTGGGAACTGTGAATGCCTGCCCGAACGACAGCATCGCCACCCGCTTCAAGAACGGCGGCGGCGAACAGAATGAGTAACGCGATAGGGCGGCTCATATGACTCGATCAACCATGTTTTGCGACATAAAGAAGTAACCCAAAAACGACCACGGGAATCAGCGCCAGCAGGACGTATATCAGGATCTTTTTCTGGATCGGTTCGCGGCGCTTCTTCCACGTGTGCAGTTCGAGACGTTCGTCGGAAACACCGACCTGCTCCTGGTGCTCCAGATCGTTGGCAAAATCGCGCGCGTGTGCGTAGCGCTTCGAAGGCTCGCGCTCGATGGCGCGATAGATGATTTCCTGCAATTGTGGAGAGATCGACGGATTCAGTTGGCGCGGCGGCACGGGATAGTTCATCAATCGGTCGTTCATGATCGCGAATGGATTGGGTCCCTTGAACGGAACTTCACCGGTGAGCATTTCGTACAGCATCACGCCGACTGAGTAGAGGTCGCTGCGGCCGTCGCCGCGTTTGCCTTTTACCTGCTCAGGAGAGATGTAATCAGGCGTGCCCATCAGATTCGACAGTTTGGCGAACGTCAGGCGCCGCGCGCCCTCTAGCCCGGCGATGCCGAAATCGATAAGCTTGACGCTGTCGTCCGGCCCAACCATGATGTTTTCGGGCTTAAGATCGCGGTGAACCACGCCATTGGCATGAATGTATTCAAGCGCGTTCAAGATGCCGAGGGTGATGCGGGTGGCTCGTTCGGGAGAGAGTATCTTGTTCTCTTTTAGGATGTAGCGGAGCAGTTTTCCATCCACCCACTCCATCACCATGTAGACCTGCGAACGGTTGGGAACGGCAAAAACTTTCATCACCGCTGGATGATCGAGTTTGGCGCCGATATTCTGCTCACGCTCAAAGCGTTCGAAAAAGACCGGCTCGCTCTCCACTTCGGGATGTGGGATTTTGACAGCCACCTGCACGCCGCTGCGCGTGTCAGTGGCGCGGTAAATGGATGCCATGCCACTGCGCGCCACCAGCGAATCGATTTGGAAATGATCTAACTTGTCGCCTGGGTGCAAGAGGTCTGCGCTTTAGTGGAGTTTATAGTGTCTGCCGCGGTACATCCCAACGCGCTCCACGCTGCGAACACGAATGAGTTGAACGCTTATATTATCGCCGCCATCACGCTGCTTGGCAAGATCTATCAGTTGCTGGGCCGTCTCATCCAGCGGCGCGCCATGGCCGGTAATTCGGCCAATGTCTTCGGCGGTAACGGAATTGTGTAAGCCATCGGAACAAAGCAGCAAAACGTCGCCGGCCATGACTTGGTTTTCGCTCGTATCGACACTGAGAAACATGTTGTTGCCCAGCGAACGGCTGAGCACGTGCGATACCTGAGATCTGCCGGCTTCGCCCGCCGTCACTGCCCCCATTCTCAATTGCTCATTGGTAAAAGTATGATCTCTCGTAATCGCCGCGGCGTATCCTTGGCGCACCAGATAACAGCGCGAATCGCCGGCGTGAGAGATAACCGCTTGATCGTAGCGGAGAGCGCACGCTACCATCGTCGTGGCCATATTGCTGCCGCTTGGAGTGGCGTTCATTGCCGTTTCAAACACTTTGGCGTTGGCCGCTTGCACCAGACGCGGCAAAAGAGAGTTGAGTGATTCGCCGCGCGGAGCTTGGCGAAAGCCTTCCAGCACGCATTCAACGGCAACGCGCGAGGCTACCTCGCCACGGTCATGTCCCCCAACTCCATCGGCAAGCGCAAACAACCAGCCATGCGTGCGCGCCTGCTCTTCGCTGGCCGGAGCCGCATGGCCAATGAAATCTTCGTTGTGATCGCGTACTCGCCCGCGATCGGAGAGTTGCGCAAACTCAATATCCAACATGAATTAGCGCTAAGCACCGCTGGCGTTGGCCCCGTCAGCAAGCAAAGTCGTCCGGCCCGCGGTCTTGCTGGAACGCAGGAAGTAGTAACCTCCGTAAATCGCCCACACAACTGCTACGCCCAGCGCCAGCAGAGGCTCCATCTTCGTGCCTATACCAATAAAGGGCCCGATCAGATAGAACGCCATGCATGTCAGATTCGCGAGCAAACCGAAGACAGGAATAATGAGGTGCTTGAGTACATTAAATTTGGGGTGCTTATGATAGGTCACCATGCAGATAAAGCAACTCAACGCGTAGAGTAGAAACGTCCCGAAGTTCGAGATGAGCGTGACTAGCAGAATGGTCTGCGGCAAAGCTGCCATCTTGTCATGACTCATATAGCCGAAGGTTGACCAGAAGCCGTGCGGAAGTGCCGCGATTGTTGCATCAGAGAGGGCACTGCCGTCGCCAAACGGCACTGACACGCCGACTATTCCGACGACGGCGGAGATGGCGGCCAGAGTCCAAATCGCGCGGTGAGGAGTGAGGTTGGTATTGTGCAAAGCGCCGAAGTGATCGGGCAGTTCGGAGTCTTTGCCCATGGCATACGTAACGCGCGCGCCCGTGTTCATGCAGGATAGTGTCGTTCCGATGTAAGCCAGGAAGACCGTGAACGCCTCAATGAGCATGAAGGTGCGGCCGTTGCCCAGACCGAAGATCGCGTCCCCGATGATAATCATCATGTCTCCGATCGGCGCCGCGGAACCGGTAGCGGAAGTCATCGGATAACCACTATTTAAGAAGTAGTTTGCCGCAAAATATTCGATCAAGTAACAGAAAGCTCCCTGTACCAAAAGAGAAGTGATAACGGCAATGGGAACGTCGCGCTTGGCGTTCTTTGCCTCGCCTCCCATCGCCGTCACCGACTCGAAACCGACCAGAATCAGGATTGCAACCGTGGCTTGCACAAAAACCCAACTGATGTTATGAACTCCCACGACTGAGCCGGCACTTGGGTGGCTCAAGAAATTACCCTTATCATCCTTCTCCGGATAGCTGATGTGATACGGAACTGCCTTCCCGGCAGCATCGAGCTTCGGTTGGGGAACGTTGTTGGCATCTCTTACAATTGTGTCCACTTTGTCGACAGTCTTGGTAGCGAATTCATATGGATACGCGTCGCCTGAAGTTGAGTCGAACTGGTAAGCCACGCTCCCCGGAGTATGATTTATGCGGTAGCTGAGAGCCATGACCGAGAAAATAAGGAGGGCCGAAATCTGAACGACGTTGATAGCTATGTTGATCGAGGTTGAACCGTTGACACCTCGATTAGCAATCCAGGCAATGGCGAAGGAGAAGACGATCGCGATCAACGCCATAAACGCGATCCCGGGGTTCGACGCGCTCATAAAGTTTGGCCAGATTGTTCCGGCCAAGTAACCGCACAAAACGCCCATAACCGCGACCATGACGCCCGGGTAGACCCAATAGTAGAGGTGTGAGCCCCAGCCGACAATGAACTTCGAAATGCGAGCGTAACGCCACGCCTTCTGGTGATTCAAGAATGACTGTTCCGCAAAGTAATACGAGCTGCCGGTTCCCGGATAAAGCTTGGCCATTTCCGCGTAACAAAGGGCAGTAGCAAGGCAAAGCAACAGAGCTAGAACGATGCCCAGCCACATGCTGGGAGCCGTCACGCCCGTTGTGCCCTGAGCTGCAAACGTCAACCACAAGAACGCGCCCGGCGCGATCAGCGCCATCGCATTCATCGTCAAGCCGGTGAGACCCAAAGTGGGTTTCATTTCTACTTGTTCGTTATCAGCCATCTAAAGTCTCCGGTAAATCACCATGGTCGATTTGACACACAACACGGGTGTCGGCTACGGACTGGGTTGGCTTAATGCAATTGTAAGCAGGCAAATACCCGGGAGACAAATCGAAAATTTTAATTACGCTACGTTTTAGGACAGAATTGCTAGCGGTGTTCCTTACAAGTCCTTTATTTTCAGGGCGCACCAGGAGAAAAGGAGGTCGCATTCGAGGCGCTGAATTTGGCACGCCATTTGACGTTTTTCGGTCTCTGAAAGCGTGTTTGCCTTTTCGCACCACATGAGAAAGAGATGTGGATCCCAGGTGTTTTTGAGGCGCCATCCGATAGTGGAAGACGACAAAAGAGCGCTTGCCTTGGCGTGGAGGGTGGCGAAGATAGGGTGGTCGCCGACGCGCCGGAACCAATAGCCGGAGTTCCCGTAATCTGGTTCGATCCGATGAGCGATGGCGTGCCAATAGCTTCCTTCGCGAGTTGGGATCTCTTGCGAGACCTGGTGACTTAGATCCCAGTGTCCGGACAACAGCAAGAAACCAGCCAAGGCCGCTTCAGCGTCGCGGGCTTGCGGGAACAGTTGCTCAGCGGGAGTGGACATAAGACCGGCTGGGAGATCTGCTGGCTGAAACTCGCGCGCGGTAAGTGGGAGCGGGGGGAAGTCGGCGGGATTCCAGAGCACGAAACCATTTTCTCTCTATTCATGACGGAGTGCCTCGCAAGGGTCGATGGTGGCGGCGCGGCGAGCTGGGAGAGCGCCGGCAAGCAAGGCAATGACCAGCAGTATCAGGGCGGCGGCGCAGTAAGTGAGCGGATCGTTCGGTTTGATGCCGAAGAGCTCCGACCTGAGCAAGCGTGTGACGGCTAGGGCGGCGGCGAGGCCCAGTGCGATTCCAATTACGGCGAGCAACCAAGCTTCACACAAAATCATCGCTAACACGCTACGGGCTTGCGCGCCCAATGCCATGCGAACGCCGATTTCATTGGTTCGGCGGGAGACGTTGTAGGCCATGATTCCGTAAATGCCGGTACCGGCGAGAAGCAAAGCGAGGAATCCGAAGCCGCTCGTCAAGGTAGCGAACATTCGTTGTTGCGAGAGAGTGGCGTCAATTTGTTGGGTTTGAGTACGGATCTCGAGGAGTGGGAGGTCGGGATCTACGGAAGCTACGGCGGTGCGAATCAGCTTGACCATGCTTTCGGTGCTGGCCGCAGTTTTGACCTCGAAGGTGAGCCAATAATCGGCGTCATGCTGCAGATAGGGCAAGTACAAAGTTGCTGGAACATCGTTGTTAAGGCTTGCGTACTGGGCGTCTGCCGCTATGCCGACGATCTCTATGGGAGGGCCGATAGTTTTGTTTTCACAAGAGTTCAACGTCTTGCCGAGTGCACTGCTGTTTGGGAAAAACTGAGCAGCGAGCTTGCGGTTAACAATGGCGACACGCGGTGCTTTTTGATTGTCGTGCCAGTTGAAACTCCGGCCCATGACGATCGGTATTTCCAACGTTTCGAAGAAACGCTCGCCGACTCTGTTGGACCATGGGTGGTCCGCATTTGTTTGGCTCAGTGCTCTGCCAGTGGGGTGCACACAGACACCGTTTTCTGAGACGCCCGCCAGCAGTGGCTCGCTCGAGACCGTGGCGGATTGTGCGCCGGGAACGGCAGCTAGTTTTTCCTCAATTTGATGAAAAAGCGCCACGCGCTGTGCGCCTTTATAGCGAATGCCGGGCGGGTCTATATCAAACAGCAACAACCGTTGCGGATTGAAGCCGATGGGGACAGATCGGAGATTCGCGAGTGTGCGAACGAACAGCCCCGCGCCGACTAGGAGGAGAAGGGAAAGCCCAACCTGGAGCACGACCAACGACTTACCGAAAAGAGCGCGCGATGCACTGAGGGACATGCGAGTTGTTTCCTTCAGCACCTTATTCGGGTTGCCGGAATTCAAGCGAAGTGCCGGCGCGACCCCGAACAAAAGGCCCGTGAGTAGAGTAATTCCGATGCCGAAGGCGAACACACTCCAATCGAAGCTGTTTTCGAGATGGTTGGATTCTTCGAACAGACTTGGAATCGCGTTTCGGCTTGCGTAGCCCAGCGCCAAGCCAGCAACACCTCCCAAGGTGGCAAGCAACATATTCTCGGTGAGGGCTTGACGGAAAATACGAAGGCGGCCCGCGCCCATTGCTAGCCGGACACTCACCTCGCGCTGACGAGCGGAGCCGCGGGCCAGTAATAGATTGGCGAGATTTACGCAGGCAATCAGTAGCACAAGTCCGGCGCAGCTGAATAGGAGATGCATTGGCCGAGCGTATGCAAACGTCTGAGTGTCGAAGCCGCGGTTGCCGGTGTTCAAGAGCAGCCCGGGAAACTCTGCTGGAGCCTCCTCAGGAATGGTTGCTTGCAGCGAACGGTGAAACTCGGCTTCCGCCGCAACCTGAGCGGATTCTGGCGAGATGTTGGGCTTCAATCGACCGAGTATGAGGACCCACCAGAAATTTGTATTGGTGAGGAGGGAGCCAGACGGAAACGGAACCAAACGGGGTTGCAACGTAATGGGCAAGAATATCTCGGGCCTTTTACCGGCTTTTGCGCCGGTGAATTGGGGTGCGTTGACACCGACGATGGTCACCGGCACGAAGTTCACTTTAACGGTTTTGCCCAGTGCCTCTGCTGAGCGGCCAAAGCGCCGTGACCAGTACGCGTCGCTGATGACAGCAACGGGAGGCGCGGAAGATGAATCGTCTGACTCAGTGATGGGCCGGCCCGCGGTCGTTCTTACGTTCAGCGAGTGATAGAAATTGCCGGAAACCAGTTGACCACTTACGGATTCTGCTTCACTTTCGGCGCTCACGGTTAATTGAGAGACGTCTTTGAATGCGACAAGATCTTCCATCACGGTCTGGCGCTTTCGCAAATCGACGTAGAGTGGATAAGGGAACGGTGTGCCGATCCTTTCGCCCAACTGGCTTCGTGTATTGAAGCTGCCCCAGCAATCACCCACTTTGGATTTGCGATGCTCGATCCAATTGAGGAGCCGTAAACGGTCGGCGTTAGGAACGGAGATAGTTTTGTACAGCACTTCGTTGGCGAGTGTGAAGATGGCGGTGTTGGCGCCGATGCCGAGGGCGAGTGAGATGATGGCCACCGCGGTGAAGCCGGGGCTCTGTCGGAGGATGCGTAAGCCGTACACGAGATCGCCGCGTAATTCGTCCCATAAACGCAACCCAAGAGAGGCGCGGCAGTCTTCTTTTTGTGATTCAACGTTGCCGAATTCCATGCGTGCCCGGCGCAGGGCTTCTTTTTCGGAGACGCCGGATTTTACTAGATCGCCGGCATAACTCGCAATGTGAAAGCGCAGTTCGGCGTCCATCTCCGACTCAATTTCTCGACGGCGAGTGAGTGAGCGCCACCACGAGCGCATATGGGCAAGGAGACTATTCATGGCGGAGTGCCTCGCAAGGGTCGATGGTGGCGGCGCGGCGGGCTGGGAGTGCGCCGGCAAGCAAGGTAATGACAAGCAGTAGCAGGGCGGCGGCGCAGTAAGTGAGAGGGTCGTTCGGTTTGATGCCGAAGAGTTGCGACTTAAGCAAGCGCGTGACGGCTAGGGCGGCGGCGAGACCAAGTGCGATTCCTAGAACGGCGAGTAGCCACGCTTCGCGCAAAATCATCGCGAGTACGGCGCGGGCCTGCGCGCCGAGCGCCATGCGGATACCGATTTCGTTAGTGCGCTGTGAGACGTTGTAGGCCATGATCCCATAGATGCCGATGGCGGCGAGGAGCAACGCGAGCAAGCCAAAGCCGCCTGTTAGCGAAGCGAACATTCGTTGCTGTGAGAGAGTGGCGTCGATTTGTTGCGTTTGGGTCCGGATGTCGAGGATCGGTAGATCAGGATCAACCGACGCGACTGTGGAGCGAATCAGCTTGACCATGCTTTCGGTACTGGCCGCGGTCTTGACTTCGAAAGTGACGTCGTCGGCGTCGTCTTGTTGCAGATAGGGCAAGTACAGAGTTGGCGGCGCCTCGTTTTCGATCTCCGAATACATAGCATCTGCCGCTACGCCCACGACCTGAATGGCGGGAGAATTTGCATCGCAGGAGGAAATCGTCTTGCCTAGCGGGTTGGCGTCCGGGAAAAACTGCGCAGCCAACTTGCGGTTAATGACGGCTACTCGCGGCCCGTGCTGATTGTCGTGCCAGTTGAAACCCCGGCCCGCCACAATGGGCAGCTCAAAGGTTTCGAAGAACCGTTCACCGACATTGTTGGTCAAGCTGTAATCGACTTTTTCGTTCGGAGGCTTGTTAGTCGGGCGGACACAGTCGTTCGACATGCTCTGCGCCAAAAGCGGAGCATTCGACAGAGTCGCGGATTGGACGCCGGGAAGCGTCATGAGCTTCGCCTCAATGCGCTGGAAGACCGCGACTCGTTGCGTGCCGGAGTAGCGGGCGCGCGCGGGGTCAACTTCAAAAAGTAGCAAGCGTTGGGGATTGAAACCAATGGGGGCAGATCTGAGATTAGCTAGTGTACGTATAAATAGTCCGGCCCCGATCAGGATTAGAACCGAGAGTCCGATTTGCAGTACGACGAGAGACTTGCCGAAGAGCGCTCGGGAGGCGGTGAGGGACATGCGCCTGGTTTCCTTCAAAGCGGCGCTGGCACTGGCCGAGTTGAGACGCAGCGCCGGTGCTATGCCGAACAAGAATCCCGTCAAAAGAGTGATGCCCGTGGTGAAAACAAATACTTTCCAATCAAAACGGTTCTCGAGGTTGTTGGCGTGCCAGTCTGCCAACAGGGCTGGTATCCAATTGCGGCTGGTGTAGCCGAGGATCAAGCCGGCGACGCCACCTGACACGGCGAGCAACATGCTTTCGGTGAGGGATTGCCGGAAGAGCCGCAAGCGGCCCGCGCCCATGGTGAGCCTGACAGCCATTTCACGTTGGCGAGAGGAAGCCCGAGCGAGCAAGAGACTGGCCAGATTCACGCAGGCGATTAGCAGGACGAGCCCAGCAGCGCCGAGCAGAAGATGCAGCGGGCTGGCGAACAGCGGAGTCTGAGAATCTAGTCCGCGACTACCGTCGGCTAACAGCAGGCCCGGAAACTCAGCCGCCGGCTTGTCGGGTATGGTCGCTCGCAATGAGCGGTGAAACTCGCCTTCGGCTGCGGCCTGCGCGGCTTCTGACGAGATGTTGGGCTTCAAACGGCCGATCAGGGAAACCCACCAGAACTTGGAATTAGCGATCAGCGAACCTTCGGTGTTGGGAATCAACTCTGGTTGCAGTGTGATAGGCAGGTAGATTTCAGGATTGCAGCAGATTTTTGCGCCGTGGAATTCCGGCGCGTTCACGCCAATAATGGTGACGGATGCAAGATTTACTCTTATGGACTTGCCTATTGCTTCGACCGAACGCCCAAAACGGCGTGACCAGTAAGCGTCGCTAATCACGGCGACCGGCGTTGCGGCTGGCGTGTCGTCTTGCTCACTGATGGGCCGGCCCGCGATTACTTTCGCACCAAGGGCATGGTAGAAATTTCCCGAGATGAGTTCGCCGTCTACGGATTCGGCGCCGCTGCCTGTGTTCACTGTTAGGCGAGACACGTCTTTGAAGGCCGCGAGATCTTCCATCACTGTCAGGCGCCTTCGAAGATCGGCATAGAGCGGATAGGGAAACGGCGAGCCAACCATTTCACCCAATTTGTTTGGATTGAAGCTGCCCCAGGAGTGCCCCACGGTCGACTTCGGGTGCTTGACCCAATTCAGGACGCGCAGTTGATTCGACTGCGGAACGGAAATCGTCTTGTAGAGCAGTTCGTTTGCCAGTGTGAAGATGGCCGTGTTTGCGCCAATGCCGAGTGCGAGGGACGTGATGGCGACGGCCGTGAAGCCTGGGCTTTGGCGGAGCATGCGCGCGCCATACACAAGATCTGCGCGCAGTTCATCCCACAGACGCAGACCGAGAGAAGCGCGGCAGTCTTCTTTCTGTGATTCCATGTTGCCGAATTCCATGCGTGCGCGGCGTTGGGCTTCTTTTTCGGAGACGCCGGATTTCACTAGATCGCCGGCATAACTCTCAATGTGAAAGCGCAGCTCAGCGTCCATCTCAGACTCAAGTTTGCTTCGCTGAGTGACTGATCGGAGCCACGAAGGGAGTTTCATAGCTCCTCCGGCAGAGTGCGCAAAATACCGCCGATGACGTCGGCCATGCTGTCCCAGTTTTCGGCCTCTTTTTGTAGCTGGCGTTTGCCGGCGGCGGTAAGACGGTAGAACTTGGCCTTGCGTTTGTTTTCGGATTCGCCCCAATCGCTGGCGATCCAGCCTTGATGCTGAAGGCGATAGAGCGCGGGATAAAGGGAACCCTGCTGAATCTCGAGCCGCTGGCGCGAGATCTGCTGGATTCTCAAGAGGATTCCATAGCCATGCAGCGGACCGAGAGAAACCGCCTTTAGAATAAGCATGTCCAGGGTGCCCTGCAGCAGTTCCAAATGCCTTCCCATAACCAAACCTTTCTTTCCTCGACGATCTAGGAGAATCATAACCAAGCTTTCCTAGACTGTCAAGGAGAAGCTCTTTGAAGGGTATTTGCCATACACTAGTAGCTGATGAGTAAACAATATCCGGCCCCGCCTGCCCACGGCATCGACGCCAGCAAAAAGTATTCGGCGACACTGGAAACGTCGCGCGGAAACATCGTTGTCGATCTTTTCGCTAAAGAAGCTCCGAAAACGGTGAATAATTTTGTCTTTCTTGCGCGCGATGGATTCTATGACGGCACGGTTTTTCACCGGGTTATCGACAATTTCATGATCCAGGGCGGCGACCCCACGGGCAGCGGCCGCGGCGGTCCCGGTTACAAGTTTGAAGACGAGTTCAAGGGCAACCACCACAAGCACAAAGTTGGAACCCTTTCCATGGCAAATGCCGGTCCGGGTACCAACGGTAGCCAATTCTTTATTACGCATATTGCGACCGATTGGCTCGACGGGAAGCACACTGTTTTCGGCGAGGTTCGGTCGGGCCAAGACGTGGTGAACGCCGTGAAGCAGGGCGACACGCTGAAGTCGGTGAAGATTACCGAAGCTTAATCGGACATGACGCGCGACGAAGCTTGGAGTGTGGTCTGTGAGTTCGTCAAAAGCGACAGCTTGCGCCGTCACATGCTGGGGGTTGAGGCTTGTATGTTGGCCTACGCCCAAAAATTCGGCGAAGATTCCGAACGCTGGCAAGTGACGGCGCTGCTGCATGATTTCGATTGGGAGATTCATCCAAACGCGCCAGACCACCCAATGAAAGGCGAAGCCATTCTGAGTGAGCGCGGGGTGGATGAGACCATTCGGCGGGCGATTCTTTCGCATGCGAACTACAGCGGCGTACCGCGAGTTTCTCTGTTGGAGCGAGCGTTGTTCGCCTGCGACGAACTATCAGGCTTTTTGACGGCTTGTTCGTACGTGAAGCCGGGTAAAAGCATTTTCGAAGTGGATGTTTCTTCGGTGAAGCGCAAGTTGAAAGACAAGGCGTTTGCACGGAATGTGAACCGCGAGGATATTACAAATGGAGCACAGGAGTTGCAGGTTCCGTTGGAAGAACATATCGCATTTTGTATTGAAGCGATGAAGGCCAAAGCCAGCGAACTGGGCTTGGCGGGAGTAGGAGCTTAGCGACTGGCGCAGATGCCAATTGCATTGCGCCAGCCACTTTTCACTAGTGATTCTCTGCGCTGTATATGGCCAGAACTTCGGCGGCCGACAGAGCGCGCGTGTAGATCCTAAAGTCTTGAATGGCGCCGTTGAAGGCCGAGTTCCCGGAACAACCTGCCCCGTTACTGCCACAGCCGACACGCAAGGCGTGCGTGATTGACGCAGGAGCGGTGAACTGGCACGCCGAGCCTGCCGCGCTGCCGCCGATCACCAATGAGCCATTGACATATAAGTAGCCATAGGTCCCGTCCCACACGCCGGTTACCAGTTGCCAAGTGCCGGCATTGACTGCGCCGCCAGCGCTAGAACTTCCCTTACAGGCGTGCGTGAGGCTTGAATCATTGATGATGAGCTGCCAGTAGCCCATTGTTGAGTCAGTCCCCAAGTAGAAGCTGGAAGAGAAAACCACCTCCGCGATGCGAACATAACCCCCGGTATAGCCAGTGGCGGGCTTGGCCCAGGCCGAAACGGTGAAAGGACCTGCCGGAATCGTTACAGCCGCCTGCACATAGTTACCACGCGCCTCGTTAAAGTAGGGAGCGTAATTGCTGATTTTACCCGGATACCAACCGTTAGACTGGCCTCCTCCGTAAGTTCCTGTGATACCGTTTCCGCTGTAATCCAGAAAACTCAGATCGGTCGAGTTGCTTACCATATCACCACCTGTGGCAGTTAGCGGCCAATACAACAATAACGACGGGTCGCGCAGGGCGTTTCCAGAGGTCAATTGACTTTTGAGGAAACTTGTGCGAGCCACAGGCGCGCCATTGGCTGGATTACTATACGTTCCGTAGCTCTGACAAAATGCAGACGTTGCTGCGATAAGAAGTAATTGTAGTTTCATCGTTAGTATCCTGAAGCAACCGTCCTAGTTCCAATAATGATGTTGACCTGTCCGGCCGAAGCCGCTGCTGTCGCTCCTGTGAAGGTAAACGCTGCCTGCACGCTCTGTCCTCCGGTGCTTCGATCGGCCATGCTGCCGGCATCGGTCCAGAAATTATTGGCACCTACAGTCGAGACATCCTGATTCGGCGTGTAAGCAATGGGAGTGCCGGCGCTCGATTGCAAGCGCACGGTCAAAGCCGTGGCTCCTGTCGCCGTGAATGCGGTAGATGGCATGATCTCTACGAAACAAATTCGAGTGTTGACTGATGGCAAAGTAACCAGTGTCGCAACAGGCGCAGTGAACGGAGTCACCCCCGAAAGATTGACTGTCCCACTCGTCGCGCCCACTGAATAGGTGTTTAACTGACAGTGATCGCTCGGCATCTGCGAGTCTGTCGCACTGCCTGAGAGATTCGAAAACGCGGGCTGCGAGAGGGAAGGGAGGCCCGCCGCGCTAATCGAGTTGATCCACTGATTTGCGACTGCTGCCGCGCTCTGTACGCCTCCCAGCGTCGATGCCGTAGGATTCGGTAAATTAGAAGCGGCCAATGTCCCGCTCACGCCGCTAGCCGGAACACTTGTCGCCGCAATCGTACCAGTGCCGGAAGTTGATAGACTTGCTCCGCTTCCCAGCACAAATGTACCGTTGGTATTGGTTCCCGGAGTGAGTGAAGACCACGCAGACGAGCCACTACCTGATCCAGCGCCGCATGGTGCGCCGGCGTCTATTACGTTTCCATTTGCATCCCATTTGGCGCAGTTTCCGCTTGCTCCAGCAGCCGTCCCACTGACTGTCTGGCTGCCCGTTCCGGTGAAGGTGAGTGGAGATTGGAACGCGCTCGAAGCCTGAGTCGCCGCCGTTCCCAGGCCCAGGTTGGTACGCGCTACCCCGGCGCTCGCTAAATCGCTCAGGTTGTTCGACTTCTGAAGGCTGGCCGCTTGTGCGGTAGCTGCTGCGCCGGACGCATCGTAATTCAGACTCGGGATATCGGAAGCGATCAAGGTGCGCCCACTGACTGTGGTGCCTGCCGCAGTATAGTACGCGAATTGCCCGGTTGTGCCGCTGCTGACCGTGCCGGAGGTGCTGCCGCCGGTGGCTGATACGTAGGGTACGAACTGTTCCGAATTCTCAAACGCCTGCTTTAGATCGTTGTGGCCAACCTGGTTTGGATGGAAACCACCAGCATCCACGGCTGGGGGGTTCATATCAGCCACGCCGTAGGAGTTGTAGCAAACGCCACTTACCACCGAGGTGCAAAGATAGTTCCGCACTGGCACAAAGTAAACACTCAAACCGTCGCCCGCTAGCAGGTTTACATCGGCCAGCGCGTCGGCGTTGTATTGCGCCGTGATCGCCGATTGGGCATCGCCCTGTTGTTTTGGCACGCCTCCCACGAACACCCGCGGAGCTCCGTAAGTGCCCTGTGCAGGCGGGGTTCCGATAGCGGCAATGGCCACGCCGTTATTGTTGCCGGCATTAGTCGCTATGAAAAGAATCGTATGCGTGGCGTTTGCCGTCAAACCGGTGACGCGAATCAGGCCGTATCCGTACGCGCCGCCATTCTGAGTGGAGATCGTGGGAGTTGTCGCCGTTGTCATTGGCACGGCGGTCCCTCCGTCCACCGAATACGTATAGGTGCTGGTGGCCCCATCTTGCAGCCAGACCCAGGCATAAAGTGTTCCAGTGGGAGTGAACAAATTGCAGCTCTTGGTCGATCCGGCGGTTATGGTGTACTCACCCGTTAAGCTGGGGAGGGCTGGAGACGTGGGGTTCCATGGCGCCCAGGTCCCGGTATCCGTACAGTTCGTCGAGTTCGCCGCGTACTTATTTCCCACGGCATTCCAGGCAATCGCCGCCTTATGGCAGTTCTGATAGACCGCCTCATACGCGCCTGTGCCTTTCACATGTGCGTCGTTGGTGCCGATGATCATGGTGTAAATGGCGGAGTTTTTGTCGATGCTGCTTAGGTCTTTGATCGTTTGCGACGTGACCATATCGCAAGCTTGCTGTCCACCGATGGCGCGAACTGTTAAGGCGGCGTTTTCGTCCGCGGCAACAAGCGCGGAGTAGGCATCGGCAAGGTTAGTAACGTTGTAAACGCCGCCAGCTTCATACCCCGCGGTGATTGAATCGCCTTCGGCGATATGCGTTGAGGCTTGCAAAACTTGCGAGGTTGTGGCCGCAATGCTGCCGCCGTTTGCCGAAAGAGAGCCGCCGCTTCCAACTGTGAGGTTAGTGCTGTTTGTGCCGGAAGCCAAATCCGCAAAGGCCGGTTGTGAGAGAGAGGGAACGCCGGAGGTCGAGATGGAATTCACCCACTGATGCGAAGCTGCCGTAGCGGATTGAACGCCGCCTAGAGTAGTGGCTGAGGGATTCGGCAATTGCGACCCAGAGAGAGTGCCAGTGACTCCTGAGGCAGGTACAGTCGTCGCTGTGATGGATCCGGTTCCGGCCGCGCTCAAACTTGAGCCGGTACCTACAACCATGACTGCCGATGAGTTGGTGCCACTGCCGACGGTATTAAAGGCCGCGCTGCCCGCGGTGCCAATGGTGGTGCCGCAAGAGAACGCGTGGGTTGTGGTGTTGTAGTTGAGGTGCTGACCGGCTGAGTCTAAACAGAGTGGGATAGAACTCCACTGCGCAGCATTGGCCGCGCTTGTTACTAGGGCGGTATCCGCGAGTGTGGTTGCTGGAACAGCCGTTCCATTGATTCTTGAGGCTGTAGTGATGGCTGATCCGGGTGAGGTTGTTACATCGCCTGTGAGCGCCGGAAGTTGAGCCGCCGCCAGGGTTCCACTTCTGATGTTACTGGCATTGGTGGTGTCGATAGTTGCCGAGGGTGCTAAGCCAGTCACTCCATTCGCGGGTACGGAGGTGGCGGCGATGACGCCTGAGCCAGTGGCCGCCAGGCTGGCGCCTGGACCAATCAGCATCGCGGCGCTAGTGTTCGTACCTCCGGCTAAATTGGAGAAATTGCCGCTGGCTGCGGAGATAGCGCTCCGAACAGATTGTTCCGTGGGAATGTTGCTGTCGGAGCCAGGCGCACCAACGGTAGTGACAACGTTGAGACCTACGGACAAAGCCGTGCCCGTGGCATTGGCGTATTGCGGAATATTGCCGATGCTTGTTGACGCCGGAACCGTTATGTCGCTGCCGGTTCCACTGCCAGAGCCGCCGCCCACCAGCATCGTCCAGGTGTTAGCCGGTGCGCAAGTGTAGAGGTTTTGGCCGGGAGAATTGGTTGTATTAAAGAACATTTCGCCGAGTTTGCAACTTGCCGGCAGGGCGGAGCCAGACTTCGCTGGAATGGTGGAGGCGGCACCCGAAAAATCAACGTTCTTGGTCTGCGTCCGCACATCTACCAAAGTCTGGCCGCTTATTGAGGAGACGAGCCACAAGAGAGTAGCTAATTGGAGTTTCTTCACAAAACTTAGGTTCCTTTTGTTAACTAGCGCGCCAGTCCGCCAAATAGCGGAACGAAGCATCGCTTCTGGCAAAAGTTTGCCTCGCGAGCGTGCGGCGCAACCTGGAATTGTTTTGTAAGCAGCTGATTTAAAGGCGAATATAGATTTTGCAAAAGTTGTGAACAGGAAATGGGACAGACTTGGCGGAAGTTTCCTTTGTAGCTAGCTACCGCGCAACTGCGCCACTTGCGGACGGTAAAAGCGAAGAGAAGGCGTTTTTTACGAAACGAACTTTGCCAGTTTCAGGCGAAGATACGCCAAAACTGGCGGGGCTCAGGCGAAGAAAAAGCGTTTTTTACGAAACGAACTCGTTCTTTCTTTCGCCGCGCATGATTTATGGTTCGTCAGAAAAAATCGTGGGTCGATTCCGGCTCGGGCAACTTTGCCAAGTGAGTGATAGAGCGCAAGTTCGAGGCAGCGGAAGGTGCGGAAACCGTAGGATTTTCTCATGGTGACTTTAGCCTTCTTGTTCAGACCCTCGACAACTCCGCTGGAAAGCAGTTTCTGAGCGCGGAAATAGTTGAGGATCAATTCGCGGTGATGGCGAAAGTGACCGGGCGATGTTCTTCATGGGCTCTATGCGCGAGCGCATCACTTGCCGACACCAGTCATCGAGGAACTTTCCGGCCCATGCGGGCGAGCTGTAATCCCAGAGCTGCTGAAAGGCTTCCTTCAGAAGGTAAGCATGTACGGTCTTCAAGTTGTAGCGGAGCAGATCGCGTAACCGGAAGCGCTGTTCCGTCTTCAGATTCTCTTCGCGTTTGAGCAGCAGCCAGCGCGACTTCTTCAGCACGGGCACACCGCCCTCGCTCGCTATACGGCGCGATTCTCCGGCACGGACTTCGTCCAGTGCCTTGTTCATTTTCGCCACGATGTGAAAACGATCGAGGATGTGAAGCGCCTCGGCGAATCTTTACCATAAACCGCTCCAGACCCGTGAGCCGCGGGATCGAAAAACGCTGGGCGACTGATCGTTCTTTACTGCTTTCAGGTAAGCGGCTCGAAGCAGGAGCCGTAGCGCGGCTACGGCTTGGCGTCGAGAAAGTCGTTCACCATTGGGACGATGATGGGTATGCGCTGCATCAGTGTCACGTGGGTGGTGTCGGGCAAGATGGCCAATCGCGATGCGGAGCGCGGCTTCATGTCGCCGTGGATCTCGCCACCCTTTAGGCGAAACATCTCCGCGACGTGCGCGAGCCGCACGCCGTCAGCGTCGCCGTGGATGAAAAACATGGGCGTCGTGGTGGCCTTAAGCTTGTCGGCTCCGAAGTCGTACCCTTTCGAGGCCGTGGCGGCGATTCGCTGGACGAAGTTCGGAAAGTCGTCCGGAGTCGGACTCAGCTTCTTGTACTCGGCCTCAACGGGCGAGCCTTTGAAATCGTCCGCCGTGAGTTTCGGGATAGCTTCGAGCGCTTCCGGGATCATCCCGTCACGGCGGAACGTGGACGAAATGATGACTGCCCTTCGCACTTTGTCCGGATGGCGGATCGCACACTGCATCGCCACGGCTCCGCCCATGCTGTAGCCGATAAGGTCCGCTCGCGGGATCTTGAGATAATTGAGCAGTGCGGCCACGTCGTCGGCGAGGTTTTCGTAGGTGATATCTCGTGGGACGTCCGCCGTGCGGCCGTGACCTTGCATTTCGACGGCAATGACTTTCCGTGTTTTGGAGAGCTCGCTGATCCACCCGGCCCAGTTGTTGGTGATGGTCATGAACGCGCCGTGAAGCAACACCACCGGTTCGCCGCCGCCGTGGACTTCGTAGTACATGTTGATTCCATTGACTGGCGCGTAGCCCGTCGTTGGCTTCTGCTGCGCCGACACGTCAGTCATAACGAGCGTCATTAAAAGGAAAGCTGTCTTCCGCACTGCTGAACGCCGCCCGGAAGCGTTTGTTTGATGGATTGGCTGCGTCATTTTGTCTCCGTACTTGATCCCAGGCTGGCGAGAAGCTCGTCGAGTTGGTCGAGCGCCTCGGGCATCGCGCCCGTCGATCCGGAGTCAAGCGCTTCCTTCGAGGGATAGAGATCGTGCACCACCAACAGCGTCTTGCCAGCGGTTTCCTTGAAGGTCACCGTGGTGACGGTTTTGCCGTTGTCACCTTCCTCGTTGGTCCAAACGAGGCGCGAGTGCGGTGTCACTTCGAGGTACGTGCCGAAGAACTCCATCGTCGAATCTCCGTGGCGAAACACCAAACGATACTGCCCCCCAACGCGAACATCCATTTCGCAGGAAAGCAGGGTCTGCCCATACGATTTTGGTACCCACCACCTCCTGAATAGTTCTGCCTTGGTCCACGCCTCGAACACGAGGCGCGCAGGCGCGTTGACGGTGCGGGTGACGACGAGTTCGCGCTCGGATTTCCGCTCCACCCCCGTGCGGTTCTTCGTGGGGGTGGCCTCACTTTCTCTTCTTACGTCCATTTGCTTTCTCCTTCCGTTTCAATTCCTCGACAACAGTGTCCAACTCGTCGAAGCGCGCGGCCCAGAGCTGGCGATACCTCTCGATCCATGCCGCCTCTTCTTCCAGTCCGCGCAGCCCGAGCTTGCAGGTCCGCACGCGCCCAACCTTCTCTGTGCTGACGAGCCCCGCTTGCTCTAAGACGCCTACATGTTTCTTCATGCCCGTAAGGGTCATGTGGAACCTCTCGGCAAGGGCTGTGATCGAAGCGTCCGCACGCCCGAGTTGCTCCAGAACGCCGCGTCGGGTGGCGTCCGAGAGCGCGCCGAACGAGGCATCGAAGTGGGCTTGGCCATACTGAGCCATACGGTTCAGTATACAACATGGGTGACGGCATGCAA
>PMSX01000074.1 GCA_003167495.1 Bryobacterales bacterium
GGGATTTTTTCACACCTTCTCACGCTCCCGGCTCGGTTTCGATGTTGGATGGGTTTCGGATTTGTCGCGAGTTTTAGCCTTTGCCTTTGAATAAGAAGCCTATTTCGATCAGAAGAATTATGACTACCATCACTTCCAAAAAGAAGGCGCGGCTTTGGTGGAATTCGTTGACGAGCGATTCATAGAGATCACGGGCATCGCTCAGTTTGGCGTTGACAAGATTTCGGTAGTCGGGCACGCCGATGCGGGAGGCGGCCAGGCGATAGGCGCGGGCGTAAAACATGTCGCTCAAGAACTTGATGGCGTTTTCGGTGCGCTCGACCACTTCGCGATAATCAAGCCGCAAGGTGTTCAACTCTTCCGCCTGACGCACGAGCGTCCAACGAGCAAAGCCGCTGCGCTTTTTTTCGAGGCGCTTGTAGACGTCGGCTAAGACGTCGGTGAGCACTTCGTCGTAATGACGAAACTCGAGCAATTGCGAGTTGGCGTATTCGAGCAGGTCAATGGTAGGCGCAGCGCCCTCGGCCGTATCGTAAACAAAGGCGGCGACCCAACCAACGACGAGGAGATCTCGCGGGTAATAGGACATGCTGGCCGCGAGCACCTCCTGGCGCTCACTGGGCGAGAGCCTTAACTCTTCGCCACGGACGATCTGGGCGATTTCGTTGCCGCACTCCCGCATCAAATCGTCGGCCGTAAGGGCAAGAGGGTCAACCTGGATCACGTAATAATCTTCGGCGAGCCAGTGATCGTAGGGTTTAACCAGGGCTGGCTTTACGAGGTCGATGCGAGACCGCAACAACTCGCGGGCGCGCTTTTCCAATTCGTCGGACAGGACCCAGCGGTTGGCAAGGGAAACCACGTCGGCCCAGCCCACCGCGTCAAACACCGTGCGCAGTTCCACACTGGCGATGCCGTAATCAAAATAGCGAACGCGTCCTTGCATCGGCCAACCTTTGAATGGCTCGCATACCGCGAGAGCGTCGGCTACCGGCGGCTGTTCATAGCGAACGTAGTCGGGCGAAGGGCCGCGGAAGGCTGGTTCGCGCTTTCCTGTGCTGGCTCCTACCAGAGGGCGAAGGCGATCGAGGTCAATCTCTTCTGAGATATCAAACAACAGAAGCGCACGAATGGTCCCCTGGAGAAGCACTCTAAGCGACCGCTGATTTCGCGCTTGGTGACTCCGCCGCAGCGGGCCCTTTGCGAACAGGCGCTGCCCAAAGGGCCGCTAACCGGCGACTGAACGCGCCAGGCTTTTCATCATAGAGCCGTTCGCCTGCTTCCAACGCGCGGTTGCGCAGAGCCTTCGATTCGTTGTCGAGCAAGGCCATGAAGTGCCGCGACTGGTGGCGGTCGCGGCTGGTTTCGGTATCGGCGGTGAGACGCTCGCGCAGGACGTCGAGATTGTGCTGGTCGCCCAGCCAGGTTTCGAGATCGCGCAGGTCACTGGCGCGCTTTTTCATGTCGCTATCCCAAACGTTTTCGAGCAAGCGGACGTGATACCAGTGCTGCTTTACTTTCTTGCGGAAGTTATGCAGCGATTCGGCATTCTGATGATGCAATGCGCGTTTAAGAGCTTTTCGTCCAGCGCGGTAAGCGGAGGTGAAATCGGGCAACAAGGCATCCAAATCGAGATTTTCGAGCGGCCACGAGCGCGCTAGAGGCCGTGCTTCGTTCAAAAGACGCACGACCTCGGCGCTTACTTGCTTTTCGGGTGGGGCGGCGCTTTGAGAGCGTTGCAGCTTGACGCGGATTTCGCCAAGTGCTGCTATATCCGCGTGGTCGAGTTTAGCGGCCAACGCATCAAACACTTCGAGCATCACGGCGGTATCGCGCATCTCCGACAACTGATTCGCGGCACGGCGGAAATAGCGGTCTTCCGTTTTGTAACCTGGGCCGAGGCGGCTTCGGATTAAGCCCAACAGGCCGCGAATTTTCTTGATGCTCTTGCGGGCCTCGTGCACAGCCGCGGCCCGCTTTTTTGAATGAGCCAGTTGGCCCACCGCCCCATTGATCTCCTCGGTGAACACACGCTGGATGGCGTGAGGAATCGCTTCGTTTTTCCTGAAACGGTAGGCCATGGTTATGAGTTACGCGCTTTCCTTGTCTGCTTCGGCGTTGCGGCCCAACTGGCGTAATGCGGCGGCGGTGACCTTTTCATCAGTGAAGCCGAAATTCTTCATGACGATGGCGCCAGGCGCGGAGGCGCCATAGTGATCGATAGCGATGATGGTTCCATCGTCGCCCGCCCAGCGCGCCCAACCGAAGCTAGCACCCGCTTCGACAGCTACCCGTTTCTTGAGGGCTTTGGGAAGGACGCTTTCGCGATAGGCGGCGTCTTGTTGGTCGAAGAAATAGAAGCTCGGCATGCTGACCACGCGCGCTTTCACGCCGTAGCCCGCGAGCTTTTCCTGCGCTTTGACGCAGAGAGAGACTTCGGAACCCGTGCCGATGAGAATCACATCAGGCGAACCACCCTCGGCTTCGGAAAGAATGTAGGCGCCTTTGCCGGCATCGCCTTTGGCACTGGCGCGGCTTAGGTTGGGAAGCGCCTGGCGGGTGAAGGCGAAGAGAGTGGGGCCATTGTGTTGGACAGCGGCGACCCAGCACTCTGCTGTTTCCGTGGCATCGGCAGGGCGCATGACATTCAGGCCGGGGATGGCGCGGAGACCGGCAAGTTGTTCGATGGGTTCGTGGGTGGGACCATCTTCGCCGACGCCGATGCTGTCGTGCGTGAAGACATAGAAGACTTTCAACTGACTTAAGGCACCGAGACGAATGGCGGGCTTCATGTAATCGGAGAAGACGAGGAAGGTGGCGGAGAACGGCAGCAAACCGCCGTGAGCAGCCAAGCCATTGACGGCGGCACCCATGGCATGTTCACGCACACCGAACGCGATATTGCGCCCCGCATAGCCCCACACACCACCCACTGCGCCTTGGGAGCCGGGCCCACCGAGTTCCGGGTTCTGAAAATCGCCTTCGCCTTTGAGCGCGGTGTCGGTGGATGGATTCAAATCGGCCGAGCCTCCGACGATGTTGTGAAGATGCTTTGCCAAAGCGTTCAGGACCTGTCCACCGGCGGCGCGAGTGGCGAGAGGCTTGTCTTCCGGCTTCCACTTGGGCACGTCGGCCGCGAAATCAGCCGGCAACTTGCCGCTGAGGAACAGTTCAAACTCAGCGGCTTCGGTTGGAAACTGCTGCTTGTAGGCGGCGAACCGGTCTTGCCAATCCTGCTGCGCTTGCGCGCCTTTGCCTATGGCTTGGCGGAAGTAGCTGACCGCATCTTCGGGCAGGAAGAACTTCTCTGTGCTGGGCCAAGCGAGCGCTTTCTTAGCGGCGAGCAGTTCCTCTTCGCCAAGCGGGTTACCGTGAGCCTCAAAACTATCCTGCTTTTTCGGACTGCCATAGCCAATGTGGGTGTGCACCATGATCAGCGATGGTTTGGCGGTTTGGGCTTTTGATTCCTCAATCGCTTTGGCAATAAGTTCGACGTTGTTGCCTTCTTCGACCTCGACGACATGCCAATCGATAGCTTCGAATTTCTTGGCGATGCTCTCAGTGAAGGTGAGACGGGTCTGGCCGGCGAGTGAAATGTGATTGTTGTCGTAGAGGAAGATCAGCTTGCCGAGGCGCAAGTGCCCAGCGAGAGACGTGGCTTCCTGCGCGACGCCTTCCATGAGATCGCCATCACCGCAGATGCCATAGGTATAGTGATCGACGATGGTGTGGCCAGGCTTGTTAAAACGGGCAGCGAACCAAGCTTCGGCGATGGCTAAGCCCACCGAGTTGCTGATGCCTTGACCCAACGGCCCAGTGGCGACTTCGACACCGACCGTGTGGCCGCGTTCCGGATGCCCTGGCGTTTTGCTGCCCCACTGGCGGAAGCGCTTGATCTCATCAAGCGGCAGATCATAGCCGGTTAAGTGCAACAAACTGTACAACAGCATGGAGCCATGACCAGCAGACAGCACGAAGCGGTCGCGATCAAACCAAGCTGGATCTTTGGGATTGAATTTGAGATATTTCGTCCACAGCGTGTAAGCCATGGCGGCGGCGCCCATTGGTAAGCCGGGATGTCCGGAGTTGGCGTTCTGCACTGCGTCCGCAGAAAGAAAGCGGATGGTGTTGATGCACAACTCTTCAAGGGTTGTTGATGCGATGGTAGGCAAGCGTTCCTCGTGATCGGTTTTGATTGATTGGGGCTGGCGGACGAACCGCTGGCCACTCAATATAGGGTAGTACTTTCGAGCGGGTGGAAGTGAGGGCACGAGGAGCGGCGATTTTTTGGAACGGGCTTGAGCGCAAAAATTCGATGAAGAGATGGCGAAAGTCGGTGAATTTTTGAGCTCTATAAAGAATAGTAGAGGAGCCGAGAAATAATTCGGGGATTTTGAGGGGTTGCGGGGGGAGTTTTTGCGCTCGAGACGAGCGCAGAAAAGAAGAGGCAGCCCCTGCCTCTGGCCGGTTTGGGAGATAGGAGGTAAGAAGACAGAAGCTGAGAAGACAGGCGCTAGGTTGGTTGAGGGAGATGAGGTTTGCATAACGGGTTTGGTTTCCTGCTAGGAGGTTAGGGTACGGCGGATGGCGACTGGTTGGGCGGGACGTTCGAGGGAGCGGGTAAGTGGCTGTGGGTGAACGGGATAGGAATTTGGTATTTTTTTTTGAGGTTTGTGAACGATCCGAGGGTGATTTTTGCGGGGATGAAAAGACCAAGAACGATTTAGCCGCAGACAAAGGCTGATAAACGGTGATAAAACCCAGAAATGATCTATTTGGAGGGAGACAAGGCCGGGTGCAGATAGCGGTAATGTTGATGACAGCTTTCGCATGCGTTGTCGATCTGCTCACCGCTCTCCAGCAATTTCTGTACGTCCCTCGCGTCTGCCGCTTTGAGCGCAAGCGTAGCGCCGTCATGCAAACCATGAGCATGCGAAATCCAGGTCTGACGGTCCTGATTGATTAACGCCTCAATCTCTTCCGGCTGGCGCTCCAAGCCTTGCGGGTTCCGTTCTCCCGGCTTCGTAACGTGACGACCGGGAATCTGAATAAGGTTCGAGGCCTCTTGCAGTTTAATGGCACTCAGGCGAATAGCGGCCCACTCTTCGTCGGTGTGAGGCGCATTCTCCACTTTGCCTTTCATCGAGATCTTCGTTCCAACGGAGTCCCAGATTGTGTCCGCGGCAGGATCGATGATGTGCTCCATCAAGTACTTGATGGGGGTGGTGGGGCGGTATTCGGCATCGGGCTTCGGCTTGTGGCAGCTTAGGCAGAAAAAGAGGGTGACTACTCCTTGTGTTCTGGTCACTTCGCGGTTGCCGGTTTGTCGGTTTTATCCGCAGGCACATTGATGGCAAGGACAAACTGCTGACCGTCGCGGCTGACCGCGCCGAGGCTTCCGCTAATGGGGCCTTTCAGCCTGAACAGCATCTTGGGCGTGCCGACGCGGAACTCGGAGCCTGTTTCCACATCGGCGGTCATCAGCACGAGGTCGTTCGAATTCAGCTCGAGCGCACGGAAGAAGATTTCCTTGCCGTCAGCGCGCCAGTGCAGCATGGCGGAAGGCGAAAAGTTTGCGGTCATGACGCCATCCTTCGATAGGCGCGACTTCTTGTCGACCGTCGCCGGTTTAGCGGCATCGAAAGGCAGGACGTACGCCTCGAAGCGTTCGGGCTTGGCCTCATCTGACGTGTATGCGAAAAAGCGGCCATCGGGGGACAGTCTGCCTGTGATATCAGTGAACTCGTCCCGCACATACTCGATGGGTTGGCGCGCCGCCGCATTGTCGGGCATCAGCGGCACGAGAAGAATCACTCCGCCAGAGTCGCACAGAAGGAACTTCCCATCCTGCGAGATATCGCTGACAAATACAAATGCGCCCGGCGTGTGGCGGAACATTACTTCTTCTTTGCCGGTTCCATCCGCCGGTTTTCGATAGACGGGCCAATCGCCGTCCAGCAGCGCGGTATAGAAGATGTACTTTCCGTCCGGCGACCACAGCGGTGTGGCCTTGAACCGCGTGTCGTTGGTGATGCGCGTGGCTTTTGCAGTTGCGATATCCAGAACCCAGAGGTCCTGCTGGCCGGTCTGAATGTCATTTTTCGCGACCAGCAGCCGATTGCCTTCGGGGGAAAAGGCCGGTCCGGAATAGAGTGCCGGCTCGCCCACTTTCTTTGCGACTTGTCCTTTTCGGTCGAAGATGGTGATTTGCTGAAGTTCCTGGCCGCGTGCGGGCGGAAGGACGACGAACCGCGTGCCGTCCGGGCTGACGCATTGCAGGGGGTCCGGAACAGGAACGGGCTGGCGGAACAGCACCTTGGGCTGGCTGAACGAAAAGGATGGCGAGGTGCTGACCGCAGCGGTCATTACCGATTGATTGCGCGCCTGATAATACAATTCTTTGCCGCTGCGCGCCCAGAATCCAGCGCTGAAGCTGCCGTCTGAAATCTGCCACGGGCCTTCCTTCGCCGCGGGATCGGACGGACGGACGAACACTTCCGCTTTGTCGGTCTTGTCGAGAATGATGTACGACAGGTATCGGCCGTAGGGGGAAAAGAGCGGCAAGAAGATGCGCAAATCGCTGTGAAAGATCTCGATCGGTTTCCGTTCGGGGCCGCCGTTCAGGGGCAGGGTGTAGAGAGTTCCTCCACTAAGGTCCGAAATGGCGAAGGTGAGGAAGCGGCCGTCGAGGGACCAATCGGTCAGGTTCAGGAAAGCGCCGGGATTCTTGTACAGGAGTTCCTCGGCTCCCTTGCCATTCGCTGATCGTACATAGATCGCCTCTTGCCCTTTGCGAATCGTGACGAAGGCCAGCCGGGTGCCGTCGGGCGACCAGACCGCGGAAGAAATGAATTCCGTCCTTGGGCTGGTGGTGATGCGGGTGGTTGCGCCAGTTGCCACGTCGGCGACCCAGAGGTCGGCGCTCTCGTTATCCAAGTCTTCCTTGACCGTGGCGATGCGCTTCCCGTCGGGAGACATGACCACGAGGTCATACATCGCCCGGTCGCCAATCTGCCCGGTGCGCTGGCCATAGCGATCTAAAAACGTAAGAACCTTAGCGTTGTTCTGAAAGTTTTGGGCGTTCCGCTTGGCCCTGGCCTCAGCCACGTCCTTGGACTTTGCTTCGGCGTTCAGCTCCTGTCCCGACAACTGGGGGGTGGGCTGCAGAAAGCATAGGACCGCAGCGGTCACACAGACCGCGATATGAGCACATTTGTACATGGAACCCCCTGTTCTGGCGCGACCCCGCGCGCCGCTTAACAATTTTGCGGACAAGCCGAGACGGATTTCCCGTTCGACAAGGCAAAAGTTCGGATAAGGCCGAAGCGAGACTTATCGCGCGCGCGGCTGATTTCGACGCTAACGCTTTTTCCGACGCTGGCTTCGAAATCGGCCTTGCCCACGTCGCGGACCCGGAAGAAGCCGGGTGAGGGGCCCTCAATTTTCCAGGTCTCGATCACGCCTCCGGCACCTTTCGCCTCGACAGTGAAGTAGGTGTGGGGGTTGCGCCAATCCATAACGGTCAGAGTGCCCGTCACGGTCACGCGATCATTAAAGTCGAAGACGGCGGTCATGTTGTGGTGTGCTGTTGCCGGACTGACCATCAGCGCGGCAAGAGCGAGAAGCGCGAGCGACAAGAGCGTGGCCCTAGAAATCATGCGATGCCTCCTTCTGGGAACCTCACGGTGAAGTTTACCAGCATTCAAGGAACAAAAGCAATGGCGCGCCCGGCCCAGCCCACCCCGAACCAAAACGTCAGGGAGAGGCAGGCGACGATCACATTAACGGTCCGCGGGCGCGCGTTAGAACCGGCGGAAGTAAATCTGCGGAGCACGCTGAAATGAAACAGGATCGCGAGGCAAAGGAGGCACATCTTGAAGCGAAATGGATCGCTGGCA
Organism: Bryobacterales bacterium; assembly: GCA_003167495.1. Classification (GTDB taxonomy): domain Bacteria; phylum Acidobacteriota; class Terriglobia; order Bryobacterales; family Bryobacteraceae; genus Bog-105. The sequence goes on from PMSX01000074.1 coordinate 7,899, forward strand.
ACGTATTTTCCGGGAGTGCCGAGAAAGATCAGAAGACCGGATGAAATCACGACCGTGAGCGCGCCCAAAGTCCAGGGCTTGAGCTGCCGCGCCAGCCAGGAAAGCTCATACTCCTTCATGCCGAATCCGGCCAGCCGCAAATCCAGTACGAGCACCGTGGCCAGGAGAACGGTGAGTCCCGTCAAATGGACCGACTCAATCCCGGGCATACCGTACTTGCTGTCACGGACGAAGACGATCGGCGCCCAGTTCGACAAGGTTTCAAAAACCGAGAGAAGAGACATATCAGAATTGATAGGCCATGGTGCGGCCGCAGACAATGACACCGATCCAGAGGACGAGGGAAAAGGCGGCGCAGAACTTTGCGCCCGCCGGGGGCCCACCTGCGGAATCCCACTGAGCCATTCTTGGATAAAACAGCTTTTGATAGGCCGCCGCATTGATCCCGAGCAGCAGCAGGAAGAGTAACTTCGAGCGGAAGAACGCATTCCCGTAAGCCTTGCCGGCCTGAGTGATCAATAGAAGACCACCGGTGAGAAACATAACCGCGAAGCCGATTGAGGACCAGCGCATCAGGTTCCGTACGAAGTTCGTGCCCGGCCCGCCGCAAAAGGCAATGCCCAACAGGCGGAGATCGATGATTACGACCATGCCGACGGACAAAGGGAGCGCCAGAATGTGGCTACCCTCAATCAAGGGGAACAGCCAGTCCGATTCGGCGATCATGGTGGCGAAATGCGTGTGCTGCAGCCACTGGCACCACTCAAATAGAGACATCGGGGAATCCTCTTGGACCGGGATTACATTCTGGAACTACAGGTTCCGCCAAGTATACAGCAGGCTGCGCTTCAAGGAGCCTCTGAGGGTAGGTTGGTTGCGGCTCCTTTAGGTTTTAGTAGTCAAGGACGCCTCAAGCAGCATTCCAAATGAGTGAGTTTCTACTGGTTCGCCGGCTATTTCGTTCCCACCGCACGGGCAGCGTGTGTCGGGACAGCCGCCTCTATCTGACGGCCGCCACGACTCTCCGTGCGTTGATATCGCTTTGCCAAAGCCAATAGACCCAGCAGTCCGGTACCGAGGAGAACATGCGGCGGAGGCTCAGGCGCTGCAGTGACAACCCAGTTGCCGGGGTCATTGGAAAGAAATCCAAAATTTCCGGCGAAGCTAGCCGTGGTTTCGGAGAAGTCGGCGCCCTTAATAAAACCGTAGGGGCTATCCCAATTGGTTTGCATTTGAATGTTATCTCCTGTGGCGTACGCGCCAGCGAACCACGCGACGACATGGCCGGAAGCGTTGGTAGATATTTCGATGTCGAGCTGGTTAACGGCGCTGTTACTGTTGTTTAGGATCAAACCGGAACCGTCAGTAAACTCAAAAGAGGTAACGGTCGCCGTGATATTGGTAAATGGCAAATTATCCAGCGCACGGCCCGTCAGGGTGGTATCAAAAGTAACCCCAAGAGCGTACGGGCCGCCGACGCAGTAAGTTCCCCCGCAACTGTTGTAGTTATTGCCCGCGTATGTGAAAACAGAGCCCGCTTTGGCGGTCGGTACGAGATCAGTCCCAAATAGTGCGCCCGCGAGCAACACTGCGCCGGTCGCCCCGATCCGGCAAAGAAAATTCTTGGCTGTGCTATTCATCGCTGTTCTCCTGTTTGTCGTGGTTGGTGAAATGCCCGCGTACCGCGGACGCTCCGTATAATCTGTGAGTGCGTTCCGTCGCTCGGGCGTTTCAGTCTGTTCGATCTTTTTTGCCGCGACTTCGAACAACGCGCAATACTAGGGATTACGGACGATGGATGCGGTGATCGCTCCTACCAAATGGAAGACCCTATACGATTCCTCGCTCGCACGCTTGCGCACGCGACCCGCAATCACTCACCCAGCCCTAAGACCTCGAACCGCCTGTATATTGAAGGAAGTAGTGATCGAACGCGAAAGCGCGACGGACGCCACGAGCCTCGAGGCCCGTATAACGTTCATTCGTCTAGGATCGCGTGTTTGTCACGGGCACCGGGTTGCCTCCCGCTACGGCCTGCACCGACGAGGCGAAAGATAGGATGATCTTCCGTAAAGGAAGGAATCTCGCCTGTGATGTTTGCGCGACCTGCGTTATGGCGTGCCGGCAACAGTACGAGACGGCGTCCGCCCTGCCGGACGCTCTGAACATTGCCACTCCGGACGCGACGCCAGAGGGTGGAACGCGAAATTCGCAATGCCTTCGTCGCTTCGTTGATTGTTAACAGGTGAGTGGCCATCGACTTAATTGTTGCAAATAAGTGTCACCTGTCTCATTTGTCTCATTCCGTCAAGATGCGCGCGATGTCTTCCACTGCTAGACGCCGGCCGTACCGCGCAACCGGATGCAGCGCCGAGAGGGCGTCCGCCGCCGTGCGAGAATGGCGATGACGGCCAGACCAATGCCCCCCAGGAAAATGGGCGCAGGTTCCGGGGTAGGGGTAGTAAAGGTGCTCGACACTAGTGTGATTTGCGGCGCGCTTGAGGAAACAAAGTCACGGTCGCCGAGGTTCAACAGCACCGTGCCGACGGTTCCCGGCAGGTAAGGCTGGTTGAAAAAGGCGCAGTTGGGGTCCAGTGAGGTGGCGGCGCCGATGCACACATTCGTAAAACCGCCGGGGGTTCCAGCGAAATCCAGGCTGGAAGGGCCTCCACCAGAAGCGGTGTCGTAGGAAAACAAGGTCAACTCCTGCTGAAGGAGACTATAAGGTGAAAAATTGGGGGATTCGAACTGCACGCTGAATTGAGTCAAATCGCTCTGTTCGATGAATCCGTTGGGCTCCACGACGCCGGTAAACGCGCCGTTCAAGACGGTAGACGGGGATGGTGTAAGGGTCCCCACTCCGAGCGCGTATTCGCTCCAACCAGTGTCGGTAAAAGAAAACGTATCGATGGTTTCTCCGTGCGCGGGCACGGACAACGCGACACTCATGGCGAACCCGGCCAGAACCAGGGTATTTTTGAACATTTATCTGTTGCTCCTACCCCCATAAGCGACGAATTAACCGAAATCCCTTCACCCTGTGTTGGCAAGTTGACGTTTAAACACGCATATCGTTGATTTGAATTCCGAGGATTGACCACTAGTACTAGTCGCGTTCGAGCTTGGAACGGCAACATGTTGTCTTGGCGCCTACGATTTCCGTTTCGCCAGCGCCGCTCAGCATAGGATATTCATAATGACTCGTTTCACACTGACTCTTTTCACATGCATGTTTGCGGTTAGCGGGTGGGCGCAGCAAGCCTCGACAGATGCCCAGCTTATTGCGAAACGAAACGCGACTGAGAAGGAATTGGAATCGGTTGCGATTATCGACCGCAAGCTGATGATTCCGATGCGCGATGGCAAGCGGATGGCGGCGGATGTATACCGGCCGAAGGACACGTCGAAAAAGTATCCGATTATTTTTGTGCGCACGCCGTACAACTTCAATTATTGGGACGTGAAGCTGGGCGCGCCGCGTGATCTGACGACCGAGTTGGACGCGGTAAAGCGCGGCTATGCCTATGTGGAGATGAATGAGAGAGGTCACTTCTTTTCGGAGGGGACCTACGACATTCTGGGAGCGCCACTTTCGGATGGCGAGGATGAGTTGACGTGGATGTCGAGTCAGTCTTGGTCGAATGGAAAGGTAGGAACGATTGGCTGCTCCTCCACGGCTGAGTGGCAGCTGGGAGTAGCGGCGCTCCATCATCCGGCGTTTGCGGCGATGATTCCGCAAGGGTTTGGCGCGGGTGTGGGACGGGTGGGTCCTTACTACGAGCAGGGGAATTGGTATCGCGGCGGCGCGGTGCAGATGTTGTTCATTGCGTGGTTGTATGGCGAGCAGAATCAGGTGCGGCCCATGTTTCCAGCGAACACGACGCAGGAGGATTTGATTCGTGTGTCGAAGGCGTTCGATTTGGCGCAGCAACTGCCTCCGGTGGATTGGTCGAAAGCACTGACTTACTTGCCGGAGATGGACATCATTAAGGCGGTGGATGGGCCGCATGGGATTTTTGCGGACCGGGAGGAGGTGTCGACAGGCGGCGCGATGATCAAGCGGCAACCGAATGATCCTGCTTGGTATCGGGGTGGGTTGTGGGATGACAGTAAGCCGATCAATGTGCCGGGATTCTGGTTCATGTCCTGGTATGACGTGTCGATAGGTCCGAATCTCGCCGCGTATAACTTTGTGCGGAAGACGGCGCGGCCAGAGATCGCGAATGAACAATATGCGGTGATTGCGCCGACGCTGCATTGTTCGTATAAGCGGGCGACGGAGGACACGATTGTAGGTGAGAGAAGCATGGGAGATGCGCGGCTTGATTATGATGCGCTGACCTATGGCTGGTTCGATACGTTCCTGAAGGGCGAGAAGACCGATTTCCTAGAGAAGACGCCGAAGGTTCGCTACTTCACAATGGGGTTGAACAAATGGCAAACGGCGAACACTTGGCCGCCGGAGGGTGCGCGGCCATTGACGTTTTTTCTTGGGAGCGGCGGGAAGGCGAACAGCTTAAATGGCGACGGCGTGCTGACAGCGCAAGCCAGCGAAACGGATGCGCCGGATAGCTTTACGTATGACCCAATGAATCCGGTGCCTTCGTATGGCGGCAATGTTTGTTGTACTGGCAATGCGGTGACTGGTGGTGCATTCGACCAGCGGAAAATGGAGGCGCGAGCGGACATTTTGGTTTACACGACAGAGCCACTGAAAGAAGGGATGGAAGTGAGTGGGTCGATGGAGGCGACGCTGTATGTTTCGTCAGATGCGAAGGACACGGATTTTACGGTGAAAGTGATTGATCTTTATCCGGACGGGCGCGCCTACAACCTGGACGAAACGATTCAGCGGTGCCGTTATCGCGATGGGTATGACAAGCCTGTGGTTTGGATGGAGAGAGATAAGGTTTACAAGGTAACGCTGCAGCCGATGACGACGAGCAATTTCTTTCCGGCTGGGCACAGGTTGCGGATTGAAGTGTCGAGCAGCAATTTTCCGCGATTTGACAGAAATTTGAATACCGGTGGGAATAATTACGATGAGGCGACGGGGGTGGTGGCGCACAATGCGGTGCATCATTCCGCGCGGTATCCGTCGCAGGTGACAGTGACAGCGGTGAAGAGGAATTAGTCTGGAGTCAGCGCCGTTCGGCGGTGGGGAACGCAAGGAGGAGACTGATTGATGCGGGTTGCGGCACTCTGTGACATTCATGGCAATCTGCCGGCGTTGGAGGCGGTGATCCGGGATATTCGGAGGCTGGGAGTGGAGCGAGTGGTGGTGGGAGGTGATGTGCTGCCGGGTCCGATGCCGCGGGAGACGATGGCCTGTTTGACGGAGCTTGACCTGCCGACGGAGTTCATTCAGGGGAACGGAGATCGGGAGGTGTTGGCCCGGATGAGAGGGCAGGAGATGAGTGCGTTGCCGAAGCAGGCGCAAGAGGCTATCGAGTGGGTGGCGCAAGAACTAGGAGCGGAGCATGAACGTGTGCTGGCGAGCTGGCGGATGACGCTGCGGCGTGAGATAGGAGGATTGGGCGAAGTTTTGTTTTGCCATGCGACGCCGAGGAGCGACACGGAGAACTTTACGCGGCTAACGCCAGAGGAACCATTGGTACCGATTTTTCAGACCGGCGGCGCGGAGGTGGCGGTTTGCGGACATACTCACATGCAGTTTGACCGGAGGATCGGGAAGGTTCGAGTTCTCAATGCGGGCAGCGTTGGAATGCCGTTCGGAGAGCCGGGGGCGTATTGGCTCCTACTGGGGCCCAATGAAGCTGAGTTGCGGTTCACGAGTTATGATTTGGCGCGGGCGGCGGAACGGATTCGGAACACGCGGTATCCGCAGGCGGAGGAGTTTGCGGAAAGGAATATTTTGCATCCGCCGTCGGAGGAGAAGATGCTGGAGCTTTTTGGGAAGGCGGGTCGCTAATACTGGCCTCACGTTGCGCTCCCTGGCGATTGCGGTTCAGTCACACAAGCACAGCTGAGGGGGTATTCTATGAGGGGGTATTCTAGAGGAGAATGGCGCGTTATGTTTTTCTTTTCCTTTTCTTTGCCTGCTTCTCGATAGATGCGGATCCGGCCGATTCGCCGGAAGCACCGCTTCCAGCGTTGACGTGCCCCGCAGGCGCGCCTTTGGGTGCGATTGAACTACGCGTCAAGTCGCCGGGGAATACAGAGACGCTACCGCTTCAAGATATCAACCGATTGAGCGAAGGCGACACGGTGATTTATTCGCCAGTGCTGCGCGGCGTGGAAAAACGGCCAGGAGAAGTGACGTTGGTGCTGGTTCCGGCGAAGCGTCCGGCGGGTTCGGGGATGTTAATTGTGACCGATCCTGCGCGAGCGGACCGAGGGCACGAGTGGGCCATTTCGCAGACGATGAATCTGGCGGCGTTTATTTACGGACCGGGCGGGTTGAACAAGAAAAAAGTCAGCGGCTTTCTTTCGCAAGACGACCAACTGGTGGCGCAGCTTGCCGATTATGCGGAGAAGACATCGCAGACGGAAGTGCTGTTGCAGGCGCTCTCGGATAACGCCGCTTCGAGCGCGAGCATGAATTCGGCGCTGAACGGGTTTGCTTCGCAATACGGGCTGGCTGTACAGATTGACAAGAACGCTCCGCCGGCGGTGCAGGCGCAGACTCTGTTTTCGACGATGAATCCGCAATTGGCAACGTACAATCCGATTGCCACAGATTCGAATGCGGAGCGGCTGGGGCAAACGGCGAGCGTCGCGGCGGCGGCAGCCACGCTTTTCTTTGGAACTCCGATTGGGTTGGCAGCGGGCGGAACGGCGATGCTGCTGGATTTGCGATCGATCGCGTTTCCGGGGACGCAATTTCGATCGTCTTTTGCGCAGCCGGCGAGCACGGGCGTGCGTTTGTGCGGACAACGCGGCGCGTTGCCTCCGCATACGCGCGTAGCCTATATCTGGGCGTTGCGGGTGCCGAATACGGGGAGCCCGGCGATCCGCATGGGACCAGCCAATTTCCTGCCCCTAGGACAAAAGACCGCGGTTCCGGTGGAAGTGAACGGTGCAGATTGGAAATATGTTCAGCGAGCGCGCAAATGGACAGTGGAAGATGCCGAGGGCCATCAGACCGCGCTCAAAGTTTTGAAGGTTGGCAATGAGCATGATTTGGAAATTGAGTTACAAGAGGCCAAACTGAAGGCAGGCGATTATCAACTGGCGGGTTATTGGGACTGGACGCCCTTTCATGCGGCGGGTGTGCTTCATTTGCGAGCGCTGAGCGATTTCAAGAATACGCAGATAGATGCTAAGTCGCAAAACGTGCTAGTGGCGCAGACCGGTAAGGTGGCGATTACGCTGCACGGGGACGATTTTGAGTTCACGAACAAAGTTGAACTGGAACGAGCGGGTGATGAATTTGCAACACCCGAAGCGGTTCGCTTTCTTTTGCCGAAAGGGGCGCGCTTGGGGCCACAAGAATCAATGGACGCGCAGGTTGATACGGCGGCGTTGAACCCGGGCGCGTACAAGCTGATGATCACGCAGCCGGACGGCGTGAGCCACACGGTGAATCTGCGGGTCTTGCCGGCGGCACCGCGCGTAGAGAACCTGCCTATTCTGGTGAATCAGGGAGTCAGCGCACAGCATTACGTATTGAAAGGCGAGCGGTTGAACCTAGTGGCGAAACTGACCGCGCCGAACGCTATTTTGGAATTGGGACAAGCTTCGCCGGATGGGACTGGACGCGACGTGACGGTGCATTTAGACGCGAGTCCCGCACCGGGCACGGCGATTCCCATTGATGCGGAACTGACAGACCGACCCGAGAAATTGGCGCTGCCGGACGGGCTGCAGATTGCGGGTCCTTTGCCTGCAGTTGTCAGTTCACAGCTTTCACTTCCCGCAGGCTTGGATGTGGCATTGCGGCCGAATGAATTTCCGGCGGGCTATACATTGACGGCTGTGCTGGATGTCCGAAACGTCGATGCGAGGAGCGAACTACAGCTCGCTTGCGCGGCCGATGTTGGCGTGCACGCAGAATTGCGGATTGGCGGGCAGGATGCCACTTCGAGTTTGCAGCGGCTTTCCACCGATCAGCTTTTTCTTTCGTATGACACGAGTAAGTTTCCCGCAGGGTGCGCGCTCGAAGCTTCCCTCGATAATGGACGGGATGGGAGATCGCAGCCGTTCACGGTGGCGCGGCTGATCCGGTTGCCACAGATTCTTTCCGTGACGCCGCTGACCGCTGGGAACGGGTCGGCGACGGCGGTTCCGGCGGGCCTACATGCGTTTGAAATCATAGGCGACAACCTAGAAGTGATAGGGCAGCTTTCCTGGGATCAGAATTTAGGCGTGGACGTTTCCGGATTGCCGGCGGCGATTCCGGGCCAAGGGCAACGGCAAAGCATGGTTGTGAATTTGCCCGATGCGCCGAGCGCAGGCGCTCCTCTTTACTTGTGGCTGCGCGGGGAATCGGCATCGCGGACGACGACGGTGACGATACCGGTAACCGTAGGAAATGCGGCGCGCGCCGCTTCGTCCTCGCCTTTAGTGCACTAGATGTTTTATATTTGAGGACATCACGTGACGAAGCTGCCCAATCTACTGACGCTGGTACGCATCTTTTTGGTGCCGTTGCTGGTTGCGGCGCTGGTGCAGCAGGATTTTCGGATCTTTTGGGGCGACCGGGTGCTGGTGGCAAACGATGTGTTCGCTCTGATCGTTTTCCTGGCGGCGGCGCTCACGGATCTGTTAGATGGCTATCTGGCGAGACGGTGGAAACAAGTCACCACGGTAGGCACATTACTTGATCCGATTGCCGACAAGCTGCTGGTTTCGGCCGCGTTGATTTCTTTTGTGCAAATACGGCTGCTGCCAGGCTGGTTGGTAGTGCTGATTATTAGCCGGGAATTCGCGGTATCGGGCTTGCGGAGTATAGCGGCGGCGGAAGGCTACACGATCAAGGCAAGTGAACTGGGCAAATCTAAGATGATGCTGCAGGTTATAGGTATCACGCTGGTGATGCTTTCGATCCGCTGGCCTGGGGTACACTCGTACGCGATGTTCACGATGTGGGCAGTGGTATTTTTTGGGCTGGCGTCGGCGATCGAATACTTCATGCGTTTCTGGAAAAAGGTGGACATGGGGATCAAGCTACGCCGGCGCAATGAGTTACTGGCGCTGGAACGGCAGAAAAGACACTTGCAGCGAATTGAGCGGAAACAAGAGCGGCTGACAAAGAAGAAGCGACGTGCGGGAGCCGAAGAAGAGCAGGAAGCGTCTATTCGCCAGTAGGACTCGTATGAGCCACGGAAGTACCGCCTACGCCCTGTACTACTTCATACCCATTCTTGGTAAAGACAAAGGTGCGGGATTGACCGCGGCGACCTAACGGACCCAACGCGCGGCCATTAAAAATAACATTAACTCCGCCTGCATTGGCGGTGCGGATTTGAGCGAACTCTTTGCCATTGAAGCTCATAGTTTGCATAGCCGCTAAGACGCCGCTGTATGTGGTTTTGCCATCAGCCGAAATGGATAACCAAGTAGGTTGGATGGCCGATAATTCGATATGAATGGCCGCAGCCTCGGACTCTTGGGGAGTAGTAGGAGGGGCGACAGTCTGCACGCCGACATGGGCAGGTTGGGCGCTCAGGGAACCCTGGCTGGGAGGGACTAATTGTTCAGTGCCGGGTAGAAGAGGCGGCAGTTGGTTCGCGGAGACTTTTGGTTCGGATTTAGCCACGACTGGGACTAACGCTGGAGCGGCAACACGAGGCTGTTCGGTTGGAGTTGCTCGGGGTGCGGACGATTGCTCGGGAACTACAACTCTGCTGCTAGCGGGGAGTACGTTGGATGGTAGCTTTGCGGCCTCAATGCCGCTATTACGCCAGATTAAATATATAGAAACTGCCCCGGCGATCACCGCAATCGATGCTGTCCTAACCCAATTCCAGTTCGCCTTGGGCTTTACCTGTTGAAACTGATGGGGCCGGACATAAATTTCTTGTTCCTGCCCGGGAACCAGCGGTTCAGGCATGGTAGTGGACGCAGCGAGTACGTCGCTGGCTAGCGCGGCGTGGTCTAGGCCGAGCAAGTCTGCCACTTGCTTCACAAAACTGCGGTAAGTGAAGGGGGAACTGATCTTAGAGAGGTCATCCGACTCGATCGCGTTCAGATTTTTCAAGGAGATGCGAGTACGCGAGTTAATTTCCTCTAGCGTGTACCCCCTCTTAATCCGCGCTTCTCGAAGTCGTGTCCCGACGGACTGCATGGTTAAACTAGGCGTCTCCTTGCCTGGCTACGTAACGTTATAATACAACAGAAATTGCCCCTTTGACTAGTTCGCGAACCAAGGCAAGCTAGTTATTTATTTTCCTTTCACTTAAACGAGGCTAATGTATTCCTCTAATCGGCATTTATTTCTAGAAACTTTAATTCTGCGGCCAGTTGTGGTTCTGCTTTGCGGAGCTTTGGCGAGTGTGGCGACGGCGAGTTCGCTGTTGCAGGGTACGGTGGCACTGGCCGACACGCGGCATGCGGTCAGCTTTGGGGAACGCCCGTCGGGGTCTGCAGCGAACCAGAAATTGCGCGATTGGATCGTGAGCGAGCTCAAACCCAAGGGGGCGGAGGTATCACTTGATTCCTTTGTAGGGAGAACGCCCGAAGGGCCAGTGCCGATGGCGAACGTGATTGCCAAGTTTCCGGGTTCGTCGGGCAAAGCGATAGCGATTAGCGGGCACTTCGACACAAAGAAGATCGCGGGGGTACATTTCCTTGGAGCGAACGATGCGGGCTCTTCGACCGGATTTCTCCTAGAGTTTGCGCAGGTTCTTTCGAAAGTGAAGCACCGCGACGATATTTACCTAGTGTTTTTCGACGGAGAAGAAGCGGTAGGTGAGTGGACCGACAGCGACAGCTGCTACGGGAGCCGGCATCTGGCGGCAAAATGGCTGGCCGACGGCACGTTGAGCCACTTAGTGGCGTTGATTAACGTGGACATGATTGGCGATAAGGATCTGGACGTTCTGAATGACGCCAACTCAGCGGCCGCTTTGCGCGAGATGGTGCAAAGAGCAGCGGCCAAACTGGGTTACACGAAGTATTTCCGGCAAGACCCTGGCGCGATCGACGATGACCATCGGCCCTTTGCCGAGGTGGGAGTAAACGTTTTGGACTTGATCGACTTCGACTATGGTCCGAATCAGGCCTATTGGCATACGGCGATGGACACGATGGACAAGCTTAGTGCGCAGAGTCTACAGATTGTGGGGGATGTGGTGCTGGAAGTGACAAAAGAGCTGGACGGGAAATAAGCTAACGGCTGGCGGTTTCCTGGTTGCCACCCTTTTTCAATTCTGCACTGATGATGTTGCGTAAGCTGGCGAGTTCGATGCGACCGTTGTAGCGCTGACCGTTAATGAAGATAGTAGGCGTGCCCTCGACGCCGGCGTTATTGCCGTCCTGCAGATCTTTGTCAATGGTTTCATGGATTTCTTTGGACTCCATATCCTTCTGCATCCGGGGTAGATCAAGCTTGAGGTCTTGAGCGATTTTGAGTATCGAATCCAGGGACAGATTCTCGTGATGGGCGAAGAGGGCGTCATGCATCTCCCAGAACTTGCCTTGCTTCTGAGCCGCTATAGCAGCCGTGGCAGCGCGGTAAGCGTCGGAATGGATCTCAAGCGGGAACTGTTTAAAGATAAGCTTGATCTGCTTTGGATAGACCTTGAGCAGGGCTGCGATTTCGGGCACAGCCAGAGTGCAATAAGGACACTGAAAGTCTGAAAACTCGATGATGGTGACGGCTGCATCCGCGGGTCCGGTAACGGGCGATCCAGCCACGGGCACTTTGACGGCGGCTTCGAGGACCTGGTTCTGGTGGCTGGCGCCCCAGCGCGAAGAGTTGGCCTCTTCTAGAGCCTTCTCTGGAGTCTTGCCGTCCTTGATGGCTTGGACTACGGTGGCGGCCAAACCAACGCTGAAGGAACAGGATGGATCTTCCACGCGGCATTGGGCCATGGTTCTGCTGCAACCGCAGGAACAGGCGCTTTCGCGCAAAACTTTGAGGGCCACCGCTTTCTGCTTTACGGTGAGACCGCTGAGGTCGACGCCCGGCAGGGTGGTGGCGGTTTTCCAATCCTGTGCCAGGAGCATACCGGAGATCAACAAGAAAAAAGACGCGAAGATCCCGACGCGCCGAGACAGAAAGGCCATAAGTTTTATTGTACGTGAAATAGGCTGCGGCGACGCGGAAGTGGCGCAAGCACAGGCGGTGGGGGGGTAATCAGCCGTACAATACGGACATGGATCTCACCATCAATGGTCAGCGGCGGACGATTCAGTCTGACCCCGAGCGTCCGCTGCTTTGGGTGCTACGCAATGAATTGGATTTGACCGGCGCGAAGTATGGGTGCGGCGAAGGGCAGTGCGGGGCATGCAGCGTGCTGGTGGATGGAGTGGCGCATCGTTCGTGCACTACGCCGGTTTACACAGTGGTGGGGCGCGAGATCACCACAGTGGAAGGCTTGGCGGACGGCGAGCGGCTGCACCCGGTGCAACAGGCGTTTATCGATTGCGATGCGATGCAGTGCGGGTATTGCACTGGCGGCATGGTGCTTTCGGCGGTGGCGTTGCTGAGAAAGTCGCCTTCGCCGTCAGATGCGGAGATCAAACAGAAGTTAGACGGCAATCTATGCCGTTGCGGGACATACAACCGCATTGTGGAGGCTGTGCATAAGGCGGCGGGGGTGATTCAGGCGTCGAACAGGGAGCCCCATCATGCTTGAGCTGCGACGACGAGACTTTTTGAGAACGTTGGGCGGCGGACTGCTTGTGATGATGACCGCGGAGAGCGACGTTTCGGCGCAAGAGTCTGGGAGACGGTCTCAAGGTGAAGAGTTGCCCAGTAATGTGGCGGCGTGGCTGCACATTGCACCCGATGGGAAGATTACCGCTTTTACGGGCAAGGTGGAAGTTGGGCAAAATATTCGAACGTCATTGACACAGGCTGTGGCGGACGAGTTGCGCGTTTCGCCGAGTACAGTGACTCTGGTGATGGGAGATACGGCGCTGGTTCCTTGGGATATGGGGACGTTCGGGAGCCGGACGACGCCGACGATGGCTCCGGAGATGCGCAAGATGGCGGCGACGGCGCGGGAGACTTTGATTGGTGCTGCCGCAAAGCAATGGAGTGTGCCAAAGGAGAAGCTTCGGGCCAAAGACGGAGTTGTTGCTAATGGAGATGTGTTGCGGCGCGCCTCCTATGGCGATCTAGCGGCGAAGATTGATTGGGTAAATGTGGTTGGGAATGCGGATCTGGTTACGGCTCCCACTCAGTGGGAGGTGGCTGGAACAGATCTCCCGAAGATCAATGCGAGAGAGATGGTAACAGGCAAACATAAATATGTTTCCGATTTGAAGCTGCCTGGGATGTTGTATGGAAGGGTGTTGCGAGCGCCGGCACAGGGTGCGAAGTTGGTATCGGTAGATACGAGTGCGGCCGCGAAAATGGCTGGCGTGGTGGTGGTGCGCGATGGCGATTTTGTTGGAGTGGCTGCGGGGGATGAGCGGACGGCGGAAAAAGCGCTGGCGAGTATTGAGGCTAAGTGGGAGGAGAAAGCGGCAAACCATGAGCATGTCGTCGCGGAGCCCTATTCGTCAAGACCCGAGGATATTCGGGCTAGTTATCAGGTTGCCTACATTGCTCACGTGCCGCTTGAGCCGAGAGCGGCGGTCGCGCAATGGAGTGGAGGTAAGCTTTTAGTCTCGACTGGCACGCAAAGGCCTTTCGGGGTCCGGACTGAACTGGCGGGCGCGTTTGGGCTGTCGGAGACGGATGTTCATGTCCTGATGCCGGATACGGGTTCAGGATATGGCGGTAAACATTCGGGCGAGTGTGCGATCGAAGCGGCACGGTTGGCTAAAGCAGCTGGTAAGCCGGTAAAGCTTATTTGGACAAGGGAAGAAGAATTCAACTGGGGTTACTTGCGGCCGGAGGGGACGATTCAAGTGACCAGCAGCGTCGATACGAGTGGCAAGTTAGTGTCGTGGAATTTTGTGAATTTCTACTCGGGACCGGCCGGGCTCAAGACTCCTTACGAGGTTGACGAGCGATTCAAGATTGAAAAGTTTGAACAGCGGGAACCGCCACTGCGTGAGGGATCTTACCGGGGTCTAGCCTCTACGGCGAACCATTTCGCGCGTGAATCGCACATAGACGAAATCGCGGCGAAGATTGGGAGTGATCCGCTGGCGTTCCGGTTGAACAATTTGAAGAATGAGCGGCTGCGCGCGGTGTTGCTGGCGGCGACAGAGCGCTTTGAATGGTCGAAGCAAAAGGCCAATGCGAGTCGTGGATTTGGATTGGCTTGCGGAGTGGACAAAGGCGGACAGGTTGCTTGTTGCGTGGAGGTGGCGGTTAGTCCAAGCCGGCAAGTTAAGGTGGAGCGCGTGGTGGCGGCGTGGGATTGCGGGGCGATTGTGAATCCGAATCATTTGAAGAATCAGGTGGAAGGCGCAATTGTGATGGGTCTGGGCGGGGCGCTGTTTGAGGAAATTGAACACGCGAATGGACGGATTCAGAACCCGCGGCTTTCGCAGTACAGAGTGCCGCGATTTACGGATGCTCCGAAGATTGAGGTGATTCTGATTGACCGGCGAGATATTCCGTCGGCGGGCGCGGGTGAGACGCCAATTGTTGGAATTGCACCGGCGATCGCGAATGCGATTTTTAGTGCGAGTGGTTTGCGGATTCGGTCGATGCCGCTGCTGCCGGCGTTAGCGAGGGCGTGAGAACATACCTCAGCCACCGAGGTTAGTGCGAAGATCGTTCATCGTGACCCGAAACTATCCTTTCTATCTCGGCGAGGGCTCTCCTCATTTGCTCTGGTGTCTCGACATCGAATACCTTCGGTCTCAGCGGCTCGAGGGTACCTTCCAACTGATCGACGAGATCTTTAAGAGGTCTTTCATGGCTCATGGGACGAAGCATACGAGGACCGCGGCCCAAGGCTACAGCGCGGTAGCGGATGTAGACGACACGGCAAGCCGGCAAGCCTTCGAGGGAAACCGCTTCTAAGTCTTCGCCGGGCTCGAAAACCAAGGATGTGGCGAGCACCACGAGAACGCTGGGGTTATCCGAGGCACGGAGAAGAGTCCGCAGTTCGGAGACGAAGAATTGAGCGTCGTGATGCCGCTCAGCAAGCGAGTGAACATCGATGGAAGCCGTATTCGCTACTCCCAAAGATCTCTTCAGTTCCGGCCAATTGAGTTCCTGCAGTTCGTCTTGATGGAATGATGCCCGTCGACGAGCAAGATCGAGCACTTCAACGCACTCTGAAAGCGACGACGATCCGATGTGCGAGAGCACTTTGAGCGTGGGAAGCAGGGCGTTAAGTCCACCGCTCGGGTTGGGACGCGATCCCTGGAGCGGTATAGAAGGGGCGACCGTGAGAATGATGTTGACTCGATCTGGAGAGTGCAAAGAGGCGTCCCACCGCAACCGGCCGTGAATGCTGGGCAGATACCAACTGTGGGTGACCTCTCCCCGCCGATGAATTCAACAGATGGAAGGTCGCGCCACGCGCCGGGCAACAGTTCGTGCTGTAGCGGGTCGACGCCGAACGGCATTTGACGGCTGCTGTGCTCACCCGTAGTGGTATCGAGGATAGCGATTGCCAACTGATAATCTCCGGGCAGGAAAAATGCGCCCTGTGAGTAGTCCAGAATTGTAGTCTTGACATCATCGCCGAGTTTACTTAGTTCGATAGCCCCGTGGCTCTGATAGCGCACTCCATCATGGTCGGTGATTTGTATGAAGATCATTAGCTGGCCGTCGCTGCGACGTGTCGCCAAATCCCGGCCATCTAATTCGACTTGCACTCGGGAGACGAGCCGCTGGTGAAATGAGAGCGCGGCACGACACTCCCGACCAAGTGAAAGCGCGCCTGATGGCGTTCAGTGAGCCACTAATCGAAGTCTATCTTCTCAAATGCCGGGTCATGTGTGCCGCCCTGGCCCGATGCCTGGGTAACAGAGGCAACGATGAGGAGCAAAAGTACGAAGCTCGGCGCCACCTAACAGTTTACTGGAGGGGGAGTTCCTGCCGTCATGGCTGGGACGAGGTTCGGTCAAGGCGCCGCGCCATGGTGTCGAGCAGCTTTGGACGCACCTTCGGCCGGGTCCATGGGCAGACTGCAATGCAAATCCCACATGATGCAAATTCAGTGAAGTAGGGGATGCACTTATCGAAATCCACGTACCAGCGCTCCACGCCGCGCACCATTTGTTTGTGTTCGACAATGGCGCCAGGGGGACACTCCCGCGTGCAGACTTGGCAAGTCATGCAGAATTCGTCGGCGCCGAAGCGGTCGGGCGCGCTCGCGACCAGCGGAATGTCAGTGGTGACGCCGGCGAGGCGCACACCCGATCCAAAGTGCCGGCTGATCAAAGAGCCGTGCTTGCCGAGTTCCCCCAAGCCGGAGGCAATGGCTGGGGGAATCAGAAGCAGAGCGTTCGCTGAAGGTCCGGGATACGCGGTGGCGTTGTAACCCTGAGAGCGGATCCAATTGGCAAGAGCGTATGAAGCTCGCGTGCCGCGGGCGTACTGATCACCAACGTCGCAGACGCCAATGCCGTTTGTCTCGTCCGAGGGAACCTGCTTGAGCCGTTCATAGTTATGGGCGAGCGCGAGCACGATCACCCAGGGTTCTGTGATGGTATATCCTTCGAAAACGTAGAGCGGGTCCATTGGAGCGATGCCGATGTCGTCCGCCTCGTGCGAGAGCGCGAAGGTGGTGGCCTCGCGAGTGAGGTCCTCCGGCGGGGCCTCGTTCCGCACCTCGGCTATCGGAGTCAGCTCGGGATAGTTGTAAGCCGCAAGAAACGCCTCCGCCGCACCTGGGCATTTGCGCGAACTCTTCCTCGCGACGATCTGCATTTCGCCATACGGATGCTGATCGGGCGGGTGCCAGAAAAAGGGCGATGGCCTGCGCGGCGCCGTTTCGCCGAGTCCATTGATCGGATTGCCCGAAACCTTGAGCAAGGCAAGCGTCTCCTCTTTGGGTTTGTAATCCCCACGCTTGGGGCGTCTCGGATTGGGCTGATCTGGCATGGCTTACCTTGGCTGGGAAGACGTCTCGGACTAACCAGTAGACTCGCAGAACCAGCGGCGGCAGATCAACCATCCTATTGTGGAAGTTTTTCTGCAACTTTAGTTCTTGGTATTGCGCGACATCGTACTTTAGGGGTTGGGACTGACGCGGAAGACTGAGCAAGCCGTTTATCCCTCTCAATCGAGTCCGAATGTGATCAGCACATCGCCCACCGCTGGCGAAACGTATTGCTTGCCATTAGCAAAGAAGCTCCATAGGGGAAGCATAAACACGGTCGTTGCCGGCGAAATACCAGAGCCGCTCGCCCGTCCGGGCATCCAGGGCAAAGACTACACCTTCCATGGTGCCCCCGAAAACGAGTCCACCGGCGGTTGACATGACACCGCTCCAGGGACGTGTCAAGACTTTGTGCTCCCAATTGATGTCTGCCGAAAGGGGATCGATCGCCACTACTTTGCCCCAACTCTCTTCAGTCCCAAAGTGAGCAGCGCGAGGATTGCCGGCAACCGTGTCTTCGGGAAGGTTGCCGCCGGCGCCGAAAATGCCGGTGTATAGAGGCCTGGGCGGTTGCGTACGCGCCCCGGTATGAGGAGCGGAATTGTTAAGGGGTGGTTCGTTGTCATCCACATGCCTGACGCTGTTCTTGGAGAATACTCTGCGCTCGTCGCGCGCAAAGACATAGAGTAACCGGGTCAGCGGACCGTAGCTGTGCGACATCCAGTTTGCTCCACTAAGATTGAGCCGCGAAGAACTGGCGAAAGAGGAGCAGCAGCCGTATTCGCAGATATCGGCGTTACATCCCGCAGAATGCTATTAACAGACTGCACGCAGCCGAAGAAATGCTCTATCGGCTGTTCGATGAGAGTGGTGTCGCAGCGCAATGGTCGGGTCGCGCGTCTTTATCTTCAAAATCGGGGCCTACGATTCTCAGCGGAAGGTCCACCACAGGCTAAGCGTGCAAACGAACAGCACGGCGGCCCAGAACCGATAATCCGTTCCGCTTCCACTCTGCTCCGTAGTAGCGAAAGCGAAGACGTTGCCCTCGATTTTGTACTCAGGGGGCGGGGTGGTCAAAAGGCTGACCACGATCATCGTGATCGCCGCGAGGCACCACACCAGGATCGAACGGTGGAGGAACGAGGTCAGATAGGGGTGCGACACCAGCGCCCAATCTAAGTTTTGGTCGAGGAAGAGGAACATACCGAAGGCGAACCCTGCTACGCCTCCAGCAATGGCTCCGGCCATGTTGCCGCGTTTCCAAAGCAGACCGACGAAGATCACAGCGCAAAGAGGGACGCCCAAATAAGCCGAGATCATCTGCAGGTAATTCCAGATAGTGACGGAGAGTCCCACTAAAGGAGCTGCCAACACACCGAGCACGGCCATGAGCACTGTGATCCTGCGTCCGGCGGCGACCTGTTCCTGAGCGGATAGGTCAGGTTTCGAGCGCATGAGGAAGTCGCGAACGACGAGCGTGGCGCTGGCGTTGTAGCAAGCGCTCATTGAGGACATCAGGATGGCGATTAGGCCGGCCAGCACCAGCCCGCGAAGCCCAACGGGAAGCAGATCACTGACCATACGCGGATAAGCCATATCTGCTCTCGGCAATTTCGGATAAAGGGCGCGAGCGATGACGCCCGGCAGCACCAGGATGAATGGGATGAGCAGTTTAAGGAAGCCGGCGAAGATGGCGCCCTTCTGACCTTGGTCGATGGAGCGCGCGCCCAACACGCGCTGCACATTGGTCTGATCCATGCACCAATAGAACATCCCGCCCAACAGGTTGCCGATGAAGAAGCCGGTGATGGGCAATTCGGAATTGAGCGGCTTGACCATGTGGATCAGAGCGGGGTCGACGCGGGCGGTCAGGCCGCGCCATCCGCCGACGGCCACGAGACCGACGATGGTGAGGACGATGCTGCTGATAATGAGCCACGAGCCCTGCACCATGTCTGCGTAGACCACAGCTCTCAGGCCACCCTTCATGGTGTAGAGGGCTGTGAAAATTGAGAGAACGAGCATGACGGCCAGCTGATTCCAACCGAAGAGCAGCACCAATAGCAGCGAGCCAGCCCAAAGATCAATGGCGTTCTTGGTGAGCACATTCATCACGAGTAGATTGGCGGAAAGGAACGCGCGCAGGCCCCATCCGAAGCGGCGCTCGAGGAATTCGGGGATGGTATAGATCTTGTTACGTAGATAGAGCGGCGTAAACAGCGAAGCGAGAATGATGAGGCACCAGGCGGCTATCCATTCGTACCCGCCGGTAACCAGGCCGACGCGGTAGCCATCGCCTGCCAAGCCGACCACATGCTCAGCCGAGATATTGGAGGCCAACAGCGACATGCCGACAAAGGGCCACCGCAGATCGCGCCCGGCCAGGAAATACTCAGCGTCGCTTTGCTTTTTACCCGCAGTGCGCAGCACCGCCCCGATAACGAGCGTAAGACTGATGACGATGATGATTGAATCGAGGATGCCTAACAAGGGCGAAGCGCTCCCTCCTGACAGTGAGCAACCGGCCCTACAATTCTATTCGTTGAACCGGCCGGCAATTGGAAAGGATGATATTCGCCAGCCTAGAAGCGAAGGGCGCCCGATTCGGAGACGCCTTTGCGTTGACGATTCGGCCGGGACCGTCACTTAATCCTTCGGGTTTACTTATGGTCTGAGGTCCAGCGATGGGGAACTGGAGATCTGGCGCAATTGAAAGGATGGACTCCATCGCACATAGCTCTTCTACTTCATCGCCGAGAAATCCGTCGGATGCATGAACACCTCATCAACGTGAAATGCTCCATTCACTTTTTCGATCAAGGGCACAGCCGCCTTTCGGTAGGGTAAAAAGGCCGGGTCGGCATGAAGCGCGTCCCAATTCTTTTTCGCATCGCCTTGGCTGGGATGCGCGATCAGGTAGACGAACGTGTCCTTCCAAGCTGGCGAGTTATCGTTTGGCACCCAGTAGCCGATGGCGTTTAGACCGTGTTTGGTTTGTAGCTTGGACACATCACTAAAGACGGATTCGAGTGCGGGCACTTTGCCTGGCTCGGTGTGGTAAACCATCAATTCGAAGACACGATTGCTATCAGCCTTCACCTCTTGGACATGGATCAGGTGCGCAGTAATCAGCGATCCGAATGCAAAGGAGGCAATGGCCACGGCACAGAACTTCCATCGTTCGAATTTCCAGTAACTAGACATTTGAGGATCCTTTTGCGGGAGGTATTTAGTTGGCGGTGAACGCCATCGAGAGCAGCATGAAGCAAGGTAGCGCGGGGTGCCGAGGAATCTTGTCTTGCATTATAAAGATCTATTACGACCCAAGTCTCCCGCACGTTCTAAAATTCGCGCTGCGGAATTATTCAATCCGCAGCGCGGTGGATGGATCGGTATTCATAGCCCGGCGGCCAGGCACATAACAGGCGAATAAAGCGGTGGCGATCAGCAACAGGGAGACCGCGCAATAAGTGGCAAGATCAGAGGGTGTGATGCCGAACAGGAGCGCGGCCAGGTAGCGCGAGAGAGCGAGAGCGCCGGCAATGCCCAGCGCAACTCCAGCCAAGACGGGCTTCATCCCTTCACTCATCGCCATTTTGAGGATCTGTGAAGAACTCGCGCCCAGAGCGACGCGCAATCCGATTTCCGAGGTACGCCGGCTGATGGCATAAGACAGAACACCATAAATGCCGCTGACGGCAAGCAAAAGCGCAAGGCCGCCGAAAACGGAGAGCAGCGCCGTATTGAACAACTGCGGAACCACAGAGCGGTGGACAACTTCTTCGAATGAGCGCACGTCCGCCACAGGCAAATTCGGGTCGAGATTGCCGATAATGGACCGCACAGTATTGGCCAAGGCGAGGGGGTTGCCGCGCGTGTGAACGATGAACTCACTGGCGAGAGCATTTCGGCCATAGGGAAGATATACCGTGAGCGCGGGCTCAGATGTTACGCCGCGTTCACGGCTGTCGGCCATAACGCCGGCCACTTCGGCATCTAAATTACTTTGCCCTTTCCAGAGTGTGACGTGTTTGCCGATCGGGTCGGTACTCCCGAAGATCAGTTTGGCGAGGCGGTCGCTAAGAATCACCCGGCGTTGCGGCACCGGTTGCCCATGATCGGACCAAACGGGCTTGTCATTTTCGTCAAAGATTCTGCCCCGCAGAAGCGCCAGGCCGGCAGCACGAAAATAATCCGGCGTAACAATTCGCCAACCCGCCCAAGGCGGCGCACTTGGGCCCGTCGATGAGGGAGGACGGAAGTTCGAATCGATGGTCATGCCCGGATCGCCGCCTTCCACTGGACGCGAATTGACAGCGCCCGCGGCAATCACACCCGGCACAGCGGAAAGACGCGCAAGGAAGCGGTCGAGAAACTGCTTGCCGACGCCGTTGTCCCAATACGATCCAGGCATGCTCACAGAGAACAGCAGACGATTTTCGGTGTGAAAGCCCATGCTGGTGCTCGCGAGTTGAGTAAAGCTTCGAATGAGAAGCCCGGCGCCGATCAGCAGTAGAAACGAGATCGCGACTTCAGCCGTAACCAGCGTGCTCCGCAGACGGTTCTGGCTGCGGCTACCGGTTTGGCGGTCTCCGTCGCGCAGGGCGTTTGAGATACCCGTGGACGGCGCTTGCAGCGCGGGAGCAAGCCCCGACAGAACGCCGGTGAGAAGTGCGATGGAAACAGCAAAGGTGAGAACCCACGCATCCAGATTCGCGCCGGCAAGTCTGGGAATGCCAACGGTATCGAGAGTTTGAACGGAACGCAGTGTGAAATAGGCGATCGCCATGCCAACGGCCGCGCCCGACAAACTGAGCAAAAGCGATTCCAAAATCACGTACCGGATCAACCTGCCGCGGTTGGCTCCTAGCGCCGTCCGTACCGCGATTTCTCTTCGCCGCGTGATGCCTCGCGCCAGCAGAAGATTCGCTACGTTGACGCAAGCGATCAACAGCAACAGCGCAACAGCGCCTAGCAACAGCCACAGAGCCCGGCGGGTGTTATCAGGCGCCATCCACGTGCTCGAAGGGTCGATTCGAAAACCCATGTCTTTGTCGGCTCTCGGATAGTTGTCGGAAAGCACGTCGGCGATGCGCGCAAGATCAGCTTGGGCAACCGCTATCGATAAACCCGGCTTGAGCCGGCCGATCACCGAAAATTCCCAACTTCCCCGCTCGGCGTCTGCGTGATAACCGAACGGGACGTAGACTTCATCCGTGAGCCAGGGATCGCCCGGCGGCAGAACGCCGACGACCGTATAAGCATGGTCGCTTAACCGCAGGGTCTGGCCCAGAATTTTCGCGTCTGCGCCAAAGTGAGTGCGCCAAAATTTATTGCCCACCAAAACGACGTTCGTCTTCCAACCGCCGCGCTCGTCATCGTACGAAAAATCACGGCCCAGAATGGGCGAGACACCCAGCGTACGAAAGAAGCCTGCGCTGATCTCACGCAGTTGAACCTTCTCGGCAGGGCCGTTGCCAGTGAGGTTCGCTTCGTCGTAGTGGTAGGCAGCCACTTCGGAAAAACTGTGATTCAGGGCGCGCACGTCCCAGAAGTTCGCTTCAGAAACAGCAGTGTGATCGAGCCCGCGTTTGAGTCGAGTTTCGGAAATCTCCACCAAGCGGGAGGCATCGCGAAAGGGAAGCGGCCGCAGTAGCGCCGAATACACGATGCTGAAAACCACGGTGCTGCCGCCGATGCCCAGAGCAAGCATTCCGACGCTCAGCAGTGAAACCGTGGGGGTGCGCCGCAAGCCGCGGAACGTTTGTCTAAGTTCCGAGCCGATTCCTTCAAGCCATGCGCCGCTGCGCACATCGCGAACGGCTTCCTTCACTTGTTCGGCACCACCCAGTTCTACCAGCGCCTCGCGTTTAGCTTGTTGCGGCGTCAAGCCCTGGCGCGCTTTCTCATCACTAAGAAGGTCGCCGAAGGAATCGAGCTCGGCGGAAAGATCTTCGTCGAGTTGGCGTTTGCGAAACAAATTGCGAAGCATGGTTGCGAAATTCATTGTGTCTCCGGATGCTGCTCAGATCGTCTTCAGCGCACTGGTCATGGCCGCGGAAATCAAGTCCCATTGATCCGTTTGTTCTTTGAGTTGATTGCGGCCCGCTTTCGTCAATTGGTAATACTTGGCGCGCCGTTTGTTTTCAGATTCGCCCCATTCGGAAAGAAGCCAGCCTGCTTCCTGCATCCGATGCAAAGCGGGAAACAGGGAACCCGGTTTGACTTGAAACGTTCCGCCGGTAACTTGGGCAATGCGGCGTGAGATGCCAAGACCATGCATCGGCTGGAGCGAAAGAGCTTTTAAAATAAGTACGTCAAGCGTGCCTTGCAGCAGCGCAGTAGATGAAGGCATATCCTATAGACATTCTATAGGAAGTCTGCATCGAATGCAATGGCAATGGCACCCGGTTTTCTACCAGTTCTCATGTTTACCGATTCGCACCTTAATTCGTCCGCAAAAGTTGACGCATCCAGGCCAAAGTTGTAGATCGTCCCCGGGAATTGAATACGCGCGCCGCTGTCCTTGGCTGCGGCCGTTCGAAACCGCCGCCTTACTGGCAACGCGTCCCGCCATCAGGAGTTCACTTTCCCATGGTCAGATCGCGCTGCCGCAGAACATCTTCCTTATAGGGCAGAATCTGGCCATGGCGGAGGTATTCTTCGTAATAGCGTGCTAACTTGTCTTCGTCCACGTCTACGCCCAAGCCCGCTCCCTCAGGTGTTCCCCAGATAGGTCCATCGGCGATGGGCAGACGAGTCGTTAATATGTCATCACTCATGACCTGGGCTGTCTGCTGATTTCCCTCAACGATGTTAGGGAGTGTCAACAACACGTGGTGCGAAGCGGCGGCGGCAATGCCGAATTCTCCGTGCGTGTGTTTGCAAACTTGCAAACCTTCAAACGCCGCCACCCGGCTGAGACGCTGGAACTCCAGCAACGAACCCACCCAGTAGGGACTGAAACAGTAAATATCGGCGGTACGGTTTGTGATTTGGCGGTAAGTGTCTTCAGCGCTGTACAATCCTTCGTTGGCACAGATGGCGACGCCTCCGCGAGCCCTTACTTCTTTCATGTTGTCAATAGGGTCGGGAGGGACCGGTTGCTCGACAAAATCGATGTTGGGCGCTCCCAACAGGGACAGATTCCGAATGGCTTCCGCCACCCGCCAGGACGCGTTCGCGTCAATGCGGAGGGCTGCGCCGTCAGGGAGCGAGGCCCGTACTTGATCCACCATTTGGCGCTCCGCGGCGATGTCCTTGCCCACTTTCAGATAGAAGACTCGATAGCCCTTGCCCCAACCTTGCGCGCACTGATTCGCCAGGTCTTCGGCGTCGCCCCAGGCAAGGTAGTAGAAGTAACTGGCGTGACCGCGCAGCAGGCCGCCCAGCAAACGGTAGAGCGGTTGATTCACCGTCTTGCCGCAGATGTCCCATAATGCCATGTCAATACCGGCGTATGCAAAACTCGCTGTTCCCTTCCGGAAGCCCCAGAGGCCCTTGTGCCAGAGGTCGGCCCGAATGCGTTCGCTCTCCCAGGGGCTTGAGCCGATCACGAACGGCTCCATGGCCTTTAGTGCCTCCAGGACCGAAGCCAGATTTGCCCCGCTACAGCTCTCTCCCCAGCCCACCACTCCCTCGCTGGACGTAGCTTTGACGATGATGTCGGAGACACCAGCCCTATCTACTTGCGAGCTTCGCTCCGTGTGAGTGTAGTGAATGCTGAGCGGAAAGAACTCAAGGCGTGATACATAGGGATTGCTGTTTGCGGCCATTCCTCATAATCGTAACCGCGCCGCCTGTCGGCTTCGGAAAACCTAGAAGAATAGCCGGCTTTCCTCCACCATGGGCTATCATCTGAGCGAAGATGATCCCCTCTGGAGAGACGACATCGTGGAAAAACTGAACGCGCATCGCCTCACGCTCGTTTTTCTTCTCTTTTGTTTTAGTACCGTCAACTACTTCGATCGCATCGTCATAACCGCCGCCGGCCCACGCATAATGCGCGACTTCGGCCTCTCTCCGACCGCGATGGGCAGCGTTTACTCCGCCCTCGTCTTGGGATATGCGCTGTTTATGATTCCAGGCGGCCATCTTTCCGATCGCATCGGAGCACGCCGCGCGCTCGCTCTCGTGGGAGTCGTTTCGGCGATCTTTACCGCCATGACAACCCTGGCAGGAACCACGCTAGTGCCTGCCTGGATCAGTACCGTAGCAATTTTGATCGCCATTCGCTTTGCGTTAGGCGTCGCCTCGGCGCCCCTCTATCCCGCCTGCGCGCTGGTGACGCGGAATTGGATTCCCGCAGTGTTCCACGCCCGCGTGCAGGGACTGGTCATTGCGGGTTCCTCGCTGGGCGCCGCGCTTTCGCCCGTTTTGTTCACCTGGCTCCTCACTCGTTTCGAGTGGCGTACCGCCTTCCTCCCGGCCGCCCTGGCGCCGGCCGCGCTCGCCGCTGTTTGGTATTGGTTTGCCCGCGACACCGCGGCTTCCAAAGAGCCGGCAGTTGAGGTTTTAAAGCAAGCCCGTAATCCCACCCCTTGGCTCCTTTTGTTGGCCAACCGCAATTTGTGGTTGCTGACCTGCGCCTACGCGGCGCTGGGCTATTTTCAATATATTTTCTTCTATTGGATGTACTACTACTTCGGTCAAGTGCTTCACTTGGGCGAGGCGGACAGCGCCAGATACACGGGTATGCTGTTCTTGGCGGAGGGCCTCATCATGCCGCTCGGCGGACTGGTTTCGGACCGCCTGGCAAAAACCCGTGGCCTGCAATTCGGCCGCCGTTGGGTGCCCATCGCCTCACTTGTTTTAGCCGCAGCGCTCACCTGCGCCGGCACGCTGACGGAAGGTTTGCTCGCGGTGGTGTGTTTCTCGCTCGCATTCGGCTCCGCCGCCTGTTGCGAGGGCCCTTTCTGGGCGACGGTAACCGAACTCGGAGGTGAGCATGTGGGCAGCGCGTCCAGCATTCTGAATGCCGGCGCCCAACTCGGCGGCTTTTTCGCGCCGGTTCTCACGCCCATCATCGCCGCGCTCCTTGGATGGTCGTGGGGACTATATGCGGGCGCCGCCATCATTTGCTTGGGCGCGGTCGCCATCTATTTCATCAAGATTCAGCCTGCTGAGAAATTGCCGCTGGCTTGGGCCCTTTCTGAAACGGTCTGAATGCGCCTTCAATCTACCGTTCCTGGGGACCCCAGTGGTTGTATCGACGTGTTCGGCTGAACCAGATGAAAGCGACGCTCCGCGTGGTCTTTATCCTGTGCCTGTGGCCGTAGTTCAGCGGTGTGGCCGCTCTTTGCTGCTGAGTAGCGTGGCGGATTGCCAAGCGCCACGTGCTGCAAAGGCGCGAGGAGCAGCGGCACGAAGCGAGCTTGCCCTTAGAGATTCCAAGACGACCGGCTTCGCCGGCATTTCCAGTGATGAGCACGGTGGTTCTGCTATCTTGCCTTTCACGTCGCCGGCTTCCCCCGATCCGTCTCAAATCAGGGACCCGATCGACACCATCAAGAAGGCTAACGGAACCCACTCAATTGGCTTCGGCGACAGAGCTCAAAGATTTCGGCGCGACTCGAAAGCCGCGGGTAATGATCGCCAAATAGATGCATCCAATGATCAGCCAAATGAATCCCGCCATTCGCGCTTTGAGACTGAGACTCATCCAGAGATACGCACAAACAATGGTGCCCGTTGCCGGCGAAATCAAGTTTGCAAACAGCTGCCAACCAGTTCCGCGGTGCAAACGGAAGTAGAAGTGGCGAATCACGCTAAGATTCACGAGAATGAATCCCGCGAAGGCGCCAAAGTTCAACAGTTCAACGGCAATTTCGAAGCGCAGAAACAATACTCCCAAGACGGAAAACATGCTCATTAGATAGATGGCTCGAGTTGGAGTGGAAAAACGCGCATCGATGTGGGCAAAAAGTCGTTTTGAGAGAACACCATCGCGGCCCATGCCATACAGGAGCCGTGATGCGCCGGCTTGCCCTGTCAGTGCGCTCGCCAGACCGGCAATCAGCAGAACGAAAGTCAGACTCCCGAACATCCATTCGCCGCCAATGCGGCGCCCGATATCTAAAATAACCGTTTCGGCCTGCGGAAACGTCTTGTAATCGGGCCATACAATGGCGGCGAGATAAACCGTAACGAAGCAGATGACAGTTTGCAGAATACAAACGAGGACTGTGGCGAAGCCAATGTCCTTTTCCGGGTTGACTGTATCTTCGGCCAGCGTAGAAATGGCATCAAAGCCAATGTAAGAGAGCGCGGCGACACCGGCACCCATCATTAAGGGACGCACAGAAAACGTTTCTCGATGCAGCAATGCATCCGAGCTAAATAGCGCGCCAAAACCATGCCGCAGGAGGATGTAGCGCACTGCCAGAGCGACGAATAGGATGGCGGAAGCGGTCATGATTGACATGAGCACGGCGCCAGCGCGCGCGGTCACGCGAATGCCCGGAATATTTACAGCCGTCAGCGCAACGGTAAAACCTACGGCCCAGGCCGCGTATGGAATGGCGGGCAATAGGCGCTGGGCAGTCAGGGCGGCATAGATAATGCTCACCAAAGGAATCAGCAAATAGTCTAAGATCATAGCCCAGCCAGCCAAAAAGCCCAGGTGCTCGTTCAATGCGTTCCGCACGTAGCTATACGTAGAACCAGCTGAAGGAAATGCTCCAGACATCTTTCCGTAGCTGGCCGCGGTGAACAATACCGCAACCATTGCAACCAGATAAGCCAATGCGGCGTGGCCGCGCGTTTGTGTTTGAACCAATCCGTATACGGGATAAGGAGCAGTTGGTGTCAAAATGACCAAGCCGTACAGAACCAAGTCACGGCGCGAAAGAACACGCTTCAAGGTGGCAGGCTGGGGGCTCATGCAGGGACTCGTGCGCCTCGTGGACCTATTGCGCCGGTCTGAGAGAACGTCATGTTGAGCGGCAAGATTGCGGCACCGATGAGCGCAGCATCGCCGCCCAACGCCGAGGCACGGATATGCATATTGCGCACGCCCCAGAGTTCAGCGTTATCCGGCAATTGACGGCGGATCAACGGCTCGACTAAAGCCCACGCGCCTGTCAGCGGACCATCAATCACGATCGCGTCGGCGTCCAGCGCCCAAACGAGATTCGAGATGCCCGCTCCTAGAAACCTGGCGATTTGTTCCAGGGTCTTACGCGCTATTTCGTCACCGGCATTCGCCAATTCAACAATTCGGCGCGCTCGAGTGGTGGCATCCCCACCGTTCCACTGACGTTTAGTTCCACTCATCTCGCCAAAACGCGCGCACATCGCGCGGTTTGAAATCAACTGCTCCAAGGAACCGGGTCTGTCATGTCGCTCATCGCCTGACGCCAACTGCACCACCATTTGGCCAAACTCACCCGCCGCCATGTTGGGGCCATGATAGAGCTTGCCATCAAAAATAACGCCCATACCCACGCCTTCATCCACCTGGACGAATACGAAACATCGACGACCCAATGGCTCTGTTAACCCGTGCGTATATTCGGCAAGCGCAGCCGCTCGTACGTTGTTCTCCACCAGAACGGGCTCCCGGAGCCAACTCTCGAGAAATTTCCGGATGGGCACTTTACGCCAATCTGAACGGCTGCCAAGCACAAGCGTGCCGGTCTCACTATTCACGATGCCGCGGGCACAAATGCCAATGCCTGGCAAACGGTCGCGACCTACTTCTTTACTGAAGGCAAGAAATGTTTCGGCCACGTGCTCCAGCGTATCTTCGGGTGTGGCGGGTGTGCGAAAACGACGCGTCTCTACAATCCGCCCATGCATGGTACTGATCGCGCACCGTGTTTCCCAATTCTGGATCTCCGCTCCGAATGACATACGGCGGGGGTCGAGCGCGAGACGACGTCCAGGGCGGCCGCCGGTAGAATTCTCAGCACCATCTTCCCGCAAGAGCCCGTCTTTCATGAGCGCCGTCACGATCCGCGAGATGGCACCTTCCGAAAGCCCGCACTGCCTCGCGACATCGGCTCGGGAAAGATAATCATTTTGCTGCAAAAGGTGGAGGACAGCGGCGCGATTGGCTCCGCGCACCTCGAGAGGACGCAGGATTCGCTTGGGGGCAAAACCTTGCTTAACCATGATTTTTTCAGTATTGCAAGTAAGCACTTTTCATCGGTGGAGAAACCTAACACTCTCATTCCTTGGAATTTGACGTTCGATCGGAATTCATCTAAGCTTACTTGCAAAGAGCAAATAAGTAGCCTACAACATTGCATGAATACCTCGCCCCAATTGCAATCTGCGCTCTCACGGTACGTCGACCGGCATCGAGACCGTTTGCTTGAAATTCTTCAGGAACTGGTGCGAATCCCTTCTGAAAACACTCCACCCACGGGTGGCGAGCAGAAGTGCCAGGCTTGGATTGCGAAGCTGTTAGCGGAAATCGGATGGAAACCCGAGTTGTATGACATTGACGAAGTTCCGGGCTTGCTCGCGCATCCGCTCTTTCATCCTGGCCGGAATTACCGAGGTCGGCCGAATCTGGCAGCACAGCGCAAAGGTTCCGGCGGTGGGCGTTCATTGCTATTGACCGGGCATATCGACACGGTCCCGCGCGGCACGCTAGCGTGGACTCGCGATCCTTTCAGCGGCTACATTGAAGGTACCCGGCTCTATGGGCGCGGCTCAAACGATATGAAAGGCGGAATCGCCACAAATCTCTTTGTGGCTGAATGCGTTGCCAAGCTGAACTTACCGCTGAGGGGCGACTTGCTCTTCGAATCTGTGATTGATGAAGAATTTGGCGGTGCGAACGGCACGCTGGCGGGGCGCCTGCGCGGGCATAACGCCGACGCCGTTATTCTTTCCGAACCGTCTTCTTTACGAATCTGTCCGGCACAACGCGGTGGCCAAATCGCTCATGTCATCTTTCGCAGCGTCAGCGGCGGCGTTTTACAGCATGACCACTTCCCCACTGGCGCAATTCCACAGCTTACGCATTTTCTCAGCTGTGTGCAAGATTTCGCTGCACAACGCACGCTGCATGCTCGACCGCACGAGATGTATGCGTTCCTCAAAGACCCGGTACCGGTTGTAGTCACCAAAGTATTTACAGGTCCTTGGGGCTTCGGCGAACCGATCACAGTTCCGGATTTGGCCCAAGTGGAAATGTATTGGCAATTTATGCCGGGTGAGACAGGGGCGGAAGTTGAACGGGAGTTTCGTCAATGGCTGCGTGACGTAGTTGCACAAGCCCCGCATGTTTTTCCGGTGTCTCCTGAAGTACGTTACCCGATTCGTTGTTTGCCTGGCTCGGCCATTTCCGCAACGGATCCCCTAGTCACGGAACTTTTGGCTTGCGCCGAAAAAACCCTTGGCGCCAAGCCTGCTATTGAAGGGATAGAAGGCCCTTGTGACATGTTCATTTTCCAGCAGGGCTTTCAAATACCGGCCGTTATTTTTGGCGCTTGCGGAAGCAATACTCATGCGCCCGATGAATACGTTGAAATCGAGTCTCTTGTCTCAGCCGCGAAGACCCTTCTTCTCTTCGTAGCTGAGTGGTGTGGATCAGATCCGTCATAGCGCTGGGGCGCACATCGATCAGCGTAGTCGAGCGGGTTTCAGTGTCCAGGCTTGTAGACGTGCCATCTCCAGAAGTTCCGCCGGGGCGAATCCTGGAGGGTGAATCGGCCAGCTGAAAGCGGCGCGGGCATCCGTAGCGACATATTGCTCGAACTCGATCTTGCCTTGTTCTACTCGAACTGGTCCAGGCGTGAGCAGGTGCTCCGCGAGCGTCGCGGCGAAGTCGGGGAGTGACAAGGTTTTCGAACCAACAAACACGTCCTTCGGCAAATAGTGATTTCCTTCGATGAAGGATCTGACGTCGGCTATCGCAGCGTCGAATACAAAGTCAGGAATCGTTTGATCGGAATAGTTAGTGACTCCCCGGCCCGTGGGTCCATCGACATATTGTGCGGGAAGATCGAGCAATTGCAGCAGGATATCAGCCGCAGAAAGATTACCTGCGTCAACAGACAAAAAAGTGATGCCCTTTTTGAAATGGCGGGCTAGCTTGAGCTTGTCAACCGAGGGTGGCAAAGGATTCGCATAAATTCTCAGCAAATCGTTGGCGGTTACAAACTTGACATCGGGAATCGCTTTAGCGTGCTCAACGTACCTCTTGAGAATTTGGAAGCAGCGTTCGGCATCTTCGGGAGTGCGCCGCGCCGGCAGCGCCCATTCTTCTCTTTTGCGCACTGCGCCTTGTGCGAAGTTGACGGCGTCCCAGAACTCTGTGTGTACCATTTCGGTCGGATGATAGTAGGTGCTGATTAAGCCACCGCCGGTCTGCCGAAAGTGCTCAACTGCGTCATCGAACTGACGGTACGTTTCAGACTCCGGTATCTGCTTGTCGATATCGGCGCGTATCTGGTATGGGCCCATGTTGTAAACGTAGAGCAGACCTCCGTACCAGATGGGCTGGTCGCGATAACCCATTTGAATTCCTGAATCCAGGTAGACGTGGACGCCCATGCGCCGGAGAGCCAAGTTGGATTGCGGCGCCCAGGATGAACCGGGTTGGCCGTAGCAGGCAGGAGAGACGGCGAAGATACGCCCCACGTCTTCGAATCCTTGACGCTGTCTCCGTTCGAATTCGAGTGCGCCCTCAATGAGTCCAAAATGTTGCAAATTCAATGCCGGGACGGGTTGAATGCTGTGCCAATCGGAGTGATAACCAATGCAATGTTTGCCAAGAGCTTGGATAACATCCTGACGGCCACGCCGTTCCAATACCCGGGCCTTTTCGCCAACAACCTTGAAAGTCGCCTGCACTCCAAGAGATGTCAAATCATTTGCAATCCTTAGAGCGGCATCATCGGCAATAGGGTCGACATAATCCTCAGTGTCAAACCAAAGAACGACGTAGGTTGTTCCTTGAGCAGCGCAAAGACCCGTCAACAAAAACGATACGCAGCAGCGAAAGAGAAAAGTCTTGAGCATTTGTAGTGGTCAGAGAAACTTTGAACAACATTACGCCCGACTTAACCCTTTGTCAACGGTTTCGTGGAAACACCGGCGTTATCAACGCATCGTCTTCGCTCGGGCCGCAAAAAAATATCTTGACAGCTGCGGAGTCCAGGTGGAATAATTCGATTCTGTTGTTCTTTTGACCACTTTGTTGTGGGCCGCAAGAAAGTATCTTGCTGGTATTCAACCACGAGTATCGCAATCGCCCGTCGAGTAACGGTCGGGGCAATGGAGCTCCTATCTCAATCTAAACCGGGAGGGTCGCTTACATGAGAATTTTCGGTTCTGGCAGGAGACAGGGACCGTTCGCGCCGTCTGCTTTTAGTTTTCTGCTAATTGCTTTGGCCACCGCTGGCGTGGCGTCGGGGCAAGCCGTTGGAAACATTTCCGGCTATGCCAAGGACAGTAGCGGAGCCGCAGTGCCCGACGTCGCGGTGACCGCTGTCATGGTCGAGCAAAAAACCAATCGCGCGGCAAAAACCGACGACCAGGGATTCTATAGTTTTGTGGGTTTACTTCCTGGCCATTACGAAGTGTCGTTCCAGGCCAAGGGCTTCGAGGTGCAAGTGCGAACGGGCCTGGAACTGACTGTGGGGCAAGATCTACGCGTAGACGCGGCCCTTACGGTTGGCTCAGTTCAAACGAAGGTGGACGTTGGGGCTGCGGCGCCGCTGGTGGATACCGTTTCGTCAACACTCTCGGGGCTGATCGACGATCGCCGTGTTGTGGATCTCCCTCTAAACGGCCGCAATATCATCGGACTTGCGGCGCTTCTGCCAGGCGTGACCAACGTGAGCGCGCCGCAATCAATGGGGGACGCACGGGGAGGTCCCACAATGGACGTGAATGGTGGCCGACCCAACATGAATCTGTTCACGCTCGACGGTGGCTACTTTAACAATCCCTCACGAAACACGGGCATTAGTTACCCGCCGCCTGATGCCATTCAAGAAGTTCGAATTCTAACCCAGAATTTCAACGCCGAATTTGGCCACAGCCCTGGCTCGCAGGTGGAAGTGCTCTCAAAAGCAGGAACGAATTCTTTTCACGGGGCCGCTTGGGAATTTCTTCGTAACAATGATTTGAACGCGCGCGATTTTTTTGCGCCTAGCGTACCCACCGAACGGCAGAACCAGTTTGGCGCCGCTGCCGGCGGCCCTATTTTCAAGAACAAGCTATTCGTATTTGGTTCATACCAAGGGCTCAGCAACCACCAACAAGCGGAAAGCCGCGTTGCTACTGTTCCAACGGCTGCCGAGCGAAATGGAGACTTCACCGCCTTGGGTAGCACGCTAGTGGACCCCATGAATACGCTGACAGGCCAGCCGCTGACTGGCAGCAATGGCGCTCCGTGTGTGTCAGGCAATGTGATTTCACCTTTTTGCATCAGCCCGGTCGCAACAAAGGTTTTGCAGTACATTCCGCAATCCGCCTCGGGCCAAGTGGTTTCACTTGCGTCGAGTCCCTTGACCGAGAATCTCGGCGAACTGCGAGTTGATTGGAACGAAAGCGACAAACACCACATTTTTGGGCATTATTATCAGGATCAGAACAACAATTCAGATCCCTTCGGGGGCGGCAATCTTGCGGGCTACGTCAGCACCAGCTTCATCGTTGCCACGAAACAAGCAACCGTCAACGACACATATTCTTTCTCACCGACATTGATTAACCAGGCGATCTTTTCCGTATTGGACAGTAATTCGAACGAAGCGAATAATCAAACTATCAATCCAACCTCACTGGGGATAAACCTTCCCCAATACCTCCCCAACGGCGGGCCCATCATAGACATTGGCGGAGGCGGCAGCGACGTTGCGCTCAGCAGTAACACCCCGACCACTTTTACCGGCGTCAGTTATCAGATTCGCGATGATCTGAGTTGGATCAAAGGCAGGCACAGCTTCAAATTTGGATTTGAGTCTCTTTTGCTAAATTTTCACCAGATCTTTATTGAGACTCCGAGTATCACGTTCGACGGGAGCAGGAGCGGCGACCCGATCGCAGATTTTATGCTCGGCGCATTTGATACGACAAATGTAGCGTTCGGAGTCCGGAACACCAATGCCTATACGACCTACAACTCCTTCTATGCCCAAGACGAGTTCAAAATGCGCCCCAACTTCACGCTCACTCTTGGCCTCCGGTATGAGCCATTTCTGCCCTGGATCGAAAAGAATAATGAGATCAATACAGTTAGGCCAGGTGTTCAGTCCGTCAAAGTCCCGGATGCGCCTCCTGGCATTGTTTTTCCAGGCGACCCCGGGATCCCACGCGGACTGGACGGGCCGGATCTGAATAACTTAGCGCCTCGAATCGGCTTAGCTTGGGACGTTTTCGGGAACGGGAAAACAAGCGTTAGGGCCGGCTACGGTTGGTTCTACGAATCTATCAATGCCGATTCGATTGCGCAGGAGAACCCTCCTTTCGCGGGTTTTCTGGCGGCTGCTGGAGGTCTTGCTTCCGATCCGTTCGGCTCCGTCGGACAGACTGCGCCTCCGGCAACGGTAAGTGGAAAGTTCGGGTGTATCAAGATATCCGCCTATCCCGGCTATAGTTGCCCGCTTTTCCCGTTGCCTGTTTCCGGTGTTTTTACAGGGCCAAATTTGGTCTCTCCTTATATTCAGGAGTGGACATTCTCGATCCAGCACCAGCTCACTTCGAGTACTATGCTTGAAGTTGCGTATGCCGGCAAGATCGGGACGAAGATTGAGGCGTTGCGCACGTATAATCCGGCCAAGTTTGAGCCCGACCCCGTTACCGGCGCGCCTGCTTCAGAGGGAAACGTTAATGATCGAACGATTTACGAACCCGGTATTCTGGGGCCGCAAGAATATTTGCTCGGAAACGATTTTCGAAGCTGGTATCACAGCTTTCAGACCCAAGTGACCAAACGTTTCAGCCGGGGGCTCTCGGTTGTGGGCTCGTACACTTTGGCGAAGTCCATCGACAGCAGCTCTACGGACAACCTGGGCGCACAGGTTGCCGATCCTTTCAATCTGCACCAGGAAAAAGGCCGATCGGACTGGGATCGCCGGAATGCTTTCGTCGCATCTTGGATTTACTCTCCTTCCGTTCACCTTTCCAATCGACTGGCTAACTTGGCTTTAGGCGGGTGGACTGTCACTGCGATTCACACTCTGCAAAGCGGTTTGCCGATCACTTTCTGGGAGGGCCAGGACGTTGCGCTGGACGGCACCCAAAATAGTCAACAACACGCGCAAATTGCTCCGGGAGCGACCGACGCCACAATAGTGTTGAATCATCCCAATCGCAACGCGTTTGTGAATAATTTCTTCAATGCTACAGCGTTTATCAATCCGAACCTACTGCCTCCCGGCACTTATGGAAATTCAGGCCGGGGCATTATCAGCGGACCGGGCTTCGCGAACACCGATTTTTCCGTTTTGAGGAACTTTACACTTCTCGAAAATCTGAAATTGCAATTCCGCGCCGAGATGTTCAACGTGTTTAATCAGGTAAATTTCAGCCTGCCAGATTCGTACGCCAATTCGGCCCTTGTCACGTCGTCGGGCACTCTTGCGAACGGGGGCGCGTTCGGCCAGATTCAGTCTACGGTTTCTGGAACCGGGCGGCAAATCCAGTTTGCTCTTAAACTGCTGTGGTAGCGTCGAAGCCTTTTACGTTGCTCGCGCTCGGTTTTGCCGCTCTCGCGTGCGTAGCTCAAACGGTTGATGACTCTTTGCAGGCTCTGCTGAGCCGGTATCGATCAGAGCCAACCAATGCATTTCTTTGCGAACAGATTGGCGTCTTGTACACGCGCGTCAACGAGTTCGAGAAAGCCGTTGCGTTTTTCCGGAAGGCGGTCGCGTTGAATCCTGACCGAATGCCGGCGCAAAAGAATCTTGCCACCGTGCTTTGGTTTCTTGGGCACAAGAGCAATTCTACGGCACTTTTCACAGCGCTGGAAAAACGCATTCCGAACGATCCAGTGCCGCAACTCTATCTGGGGCTGAGTGCCTATGACGAGAAGAATATGGAAATGGCGGCTCAGCATTTTGACCGTGCTGGCGCGCTGGCCTCCGAAAACTCAGAAACTCTTCCGTTCGTAATTGAAAGCTATCTGGCTACAAACCGTTCGGAAAAAACCATTCACCTACTTGAGGGCCGCATCGCGTCCAGGAACGCCGACTCCCAGACCTATCGTTGGTTGGGAGACGCGTACGACCAGCAGACACTGCCTGAGAAAGCGTTTCAGGCCTACTCAAAAGCAATAGACGAGGAGCCCGATTTGGCAGAAAACTATCTCGCACTCGCCGGCTTTTCGATCGAGCATGCCAACCCAACGCTTGCTCGCGAGGTGTTGACTCGCGGTCTTAAGCGGGCGACCAATCCGGCGAAGCTTCAACTCGAGATGGGTCTGGCGTGGGCGATTGAAGGCAACTTTGAAACTGCCAAACAGTCTTTTAAGGATGCGAATACTGCCGAGCCCAAATGGCCAATGCCCCTGTTGGCATTGGGTGTGACCGATCTACAGACTGGTGATGCCGAGCAGGCGGCCGAGTGCTTCCACGAAGCGCGTCGCATCGCTCCAGACGATTACCGGTGTTATTACTTGCATGCCTTAGCGCTCAATCGTTCGCAAAAAAGCCAAGATGCCGACACGCGCGCCTTGGCGATTTCGGAACTAGAGCGAGCTGTTGCCCTCGATCCGCATCGTGCGGAGCCGCGAATCGCACTAGCGCAGACCGAGATGGCTGGAGGTCATCTCGGGGAAGCGGAGCACGAATTGCGGGTGGCGCTCCATATTGAACCAAACGAACCTACGGCCCTTTATAAGCTCGCACTGCTGTGCCGCCGTGAAGGAAAGACACAAGAGGCAGCGCGTCTCCTCCGTGCCTTTGAACAATCGAAAACCAAATCGCACAGTGAAGAGAATCAATTCGTGCTGATTTTAAGAACTGTTAAATAGCAAGCCTATGTCGACTCTGCGGATATCGTTAATTGGAATTCTGTCTCTGGCCCTTGGTGTGCCTGGGATCGCTGCGACATCGTCACCGTTGTTTGCCCGCGGCTACACGGTGATTCCCACGCCGCAGAAAGTAAATCTCCGAGCGAGTGATTTCGAGTTTACTCGCGGCTGGCGCCTTGAGCTAGGAACTGGAATTCAAGCGGATGACATCGCCGCTCAGAGTCTGCGGGAACAACTGCAAGAGCGCTTTCGATTGACTCTGGGAGGAGCGGTGGCTGAAGGTTCAATCCGTTTGGCCGTCACTCCCGGAGCTGTTTCGGTGGGAGCCGTGGCAGATAGTGACAAGTCCGCCATAGCCGAGCAGGCCTACCGGCTACGATTAGATCCTCACGAGATCAGCGTTACTGGCAACACCCCCATGGGAGTGTTTTATGGAGTCCAGACACTCATCCAGCTGCTGAAAGTAGACGGTGGAAGCCTGTGGCTACCGGAAGGGGAGATCGAAGATTGGCCAGATCTGGAACTCCGAATCATCTACTGGGATGATGCACACCATTTGGAACATCTCGATGTGCTGAAGGCGGCTTTGCGGCAAGCCTCGTTCT
>PMSX01000099.1 GCA_003167495.1 Bryobacterales bacterium
CACCGTCGCGGTTTGAGCGGAATACGATCTTGCTGCCGTCGGGTGAGATCCGGCATAGTGTTGCCCGCGCCATCAAACGTGAGGCGGATCGGCTGTCCGCCGGCAACCTGTTTGATGTAAAGATCCCGTTCGCCAGGCGAGCCGGGGCCAGAGGAGTAAGCCAACAGCTTGCCACCAGGCGAAAGCGCTGGGAATTCCGAGAGCCCGGCATCGGCGGTAAGCCGGGTAAATCTCCAGGAAGGGAGCGGAGCCCGAGGGTTGTGAAATTGCCATCCCACCGCAAAAGAAATGAAGCAGGCGGCGAGGGAGGCGAGCCCCCACCAGAGATGGCGGCTGCGCGGGACGACCGGTTGTTCGGGAACGACAGATTCAGCCACGAGTGGAATGGCCGTGGGCTGGGCACGCTCCAGGGTTCCGATAAAACGATATCCGCGGCCCGGGAGCGTTTCAATGTAGCGGGGATTTTCAGGCGAATCGCTGAGCGCGCCCCTAAGCTTATTCATTGCCGCGTTCAAGCCGTGCTCGAAATCGACAAACGTCCCGGCGACCCAAACGTCCTCGCGCAGTTGCTCGCGGGTAACCACTTCGCCGGGATGTGCCAGCAGGACCAGTAAAATCTGGAGCGGCTGGCCGGACAACCGGACTCGAATGCCTCGCTTGCGCAGTTCACCGGCTTCGGCATGCACTTCAAATGGTCCGAACGCCAGGCGGACTGCGGATTGGGGCTGGGCTGCCATTGGGTAATTCAGATTATATAGGTAAAAACACCATCGTGGGAACCCCACCCGGCAAATGACACCGACACGAATGAGCCGTGTTTTCAGTTGCTTGGCTGACGAGGTCCGTTCCTATTCCGAAATGACCCGGCATGCATGGCCCTACAAAGCCTGCCGTGTTTATTGTTGATTCCGACACGTTCGCTTTTAGCCCAGGAGGGGCATTCAATGCATTGTCAAAGGAAACTGATCATTTCGCTAACTCTGTTCGCTGCGTCAGCCAGCGCCGACACGCTTGTCTACGCAGTTAATGCGAATTACAACAACTTTACAGGCCAATTCGGTACGTTGGACGTCACTACGGGCGCGTTTAACCAAATCGGCCCTGCTGTCGCGGGTCCGCTGTACGGGTTGGTGCCGGGGCCGAACGGAAAGCTGCTAAGCGTTTCGGCAGCCGGGAATTTGGATTCGGTCAATCCCGCCACCGGAGCGATTTCTGGCATCGGGGCGATCTCTGTTATAGCGAAGGTCTCTCCCATCGGGGTGGCGAATGTGGCCGATACCATCGCGGAACTCAATGGAACAGTTTATGCAACGGATTTGTACGGCAACTTCTACACCGTAAACACGAAGACCGGGGCCGCGACGCTCATAGGCGCCACCGGAATCCCGCTCTGCCCGTCCCTGACCAGCTCTACCGAGGTAAGCGACGAAGCGCTGTTTACGCATGGCGGAAAGCTATTTGCAACTTTTGACGGGATAAATTTGGCGACGTCGGGCGTGGTGGATTCTCCGGAACTCTATCAGATCAATCCCACGACTGGAGTGGCGACTCTGGTGGGCCCGACAGTCCTGGGGCTCGACGCGGCAGTGCAGGTGAACGACACTGTTTACGGCCTCGCTTTTGGTTACTCAGAGCCCAATACGGTGCTCTCGTTGAACGTGGCGAATGGCAACACCACTAATCCTGAACGATTACGCATCTTCGCCCGTGGCGGGCGGCGTGAATTCGTTCGACATCGAAGGAGCGACCCCAACCCCTGAGCCAGCTTCGTTCGGTCTACTCGCCATTGGAATAGCCGCAGTTCTTGTCCCCAAACGGCGGAGGTCCTATGGCCAGCAGCGCTGAGGCCGCCCCTTTGCCGCGCAACTCGAACACAACAGATAACGCAAGAAAGTGAACCTCTTGCTGGATTCGGAGGAGAAAGACATGCGATTCCTATTGTGCACTCTTCTGCTGACTTTTCGGAGCGGCCAAGCAAGCGAAACGTCGAAAGGCTGGAGTGACTGGCTCTCGGAGGGCCTGGCACTCAGCCAAACCGGAAAGTATTCGGCAGCGGCGCATGCCTTCCGGGAAGCGTTGGCCATCGCCGAGCGCTCTGCCATTGATGAGCGACAGATCGTCGAACTCCATGATGCTCTCGCTGGAGCTTATGCAGAGGCGGGGCAATTTGCCGAATCCGAAAGTGAGTACCGTCGCGCACTAGCGCTGGTAGAGAAAGGCGAGGGCCAAGGCTCGCTGCACTATGCGGTACTGC
This sequence comes from Bryobacterales bacterium, assembly GCA_003167495.1. Lineage (GTDB taxonomy): Bacteria > Acidobacteriota > Terriglobia > Bryobacterales > Bryobacteraceae > Bog-105. Next base: position 2,255 of record PMSX01000099.1, read on the forward strand.
TAGCCGACATCGCCACTCTTCCGACACAAACTGGCAATCGTGAAGAAGTGATCGCGCTGTTGCGCCGTGCTGTCGCGGTAAATGCGCAAAATGGCTCCATCAGGAACATCAATGTCATCCGTGTATGCCTGGCTCAGATCTTGAGGAGCGAGAAGCGCTATCAGGAAGAGGAGCCATTGCTCGAAGACGTACTTGCCGATCTCGTCAGACCCAAGGCAGCCGACCCAGCCCTGCTGGCTGCAGCCTTGAACAATCTCGCCGTGCTGCGCTTCGATCAGGAGCGGTACCAGGAGTCTGTCGATCTGCAGCTCGAATCGATTCGGGTATGGGAGACGGCGTTGGGCAAAGAAAACCCGTCTCTGGTTGCGCCATTGAATTGTCTGGCGACAACGTACCTTAAAATGGCACGCTTTGACGACGCCGACCTCACTTACCGACGCGCCATTAATATTTGCAGGAAGACTCTGGGTGAGGGCCACCTCGAATATGCCATTCTTCTCAAAAACTATGCGGTTGTCTTGCGGAAACTCGGTCGCAAGCGCGAAGCTAAGAAAATCGAAACGCAGGGCCGGGAGATTCAGCGAGCAGTTAACCGCCGCAACGGAGTTGGCTCGACAGTCAGTGTGACTGCCCTCCGTTCTGATCCTCCGGTAACCCTAGAGCCGTAACAATTGGGAACGGTTGCGCCGCTTTATGCGTGGAGCAGCGCTTCAATCGCGCCCCGCAACTCCTCTTCTGTCATCAATCCTGGATGATAGAGCCGCACAATGCCGTGCCGATCTACTAAAACAATCGTCGGGGTGGTGCTGACTCCGAAGCGTTGAAAATTACCTTTGTCCAGAGGTATGCCTTCAATCGGAACTTGAGCGTAATAGGTCTCAAACACCTTTGTGATGAACGGTGTCTCTTTGCCGGCCGCTGCATGGTCGTCGTCAGCAGTGTAGCCGTAACGGCGCGTGGGCGCGACAATCACTAGACCTTGCGCTTTCAATTCCGTACCTAGTCTTGCGAGAATCGGCGCTTCGGCTTTACAATCCGCGCACCAATGGGCCCAAAAGAACAGTAAGACCACCTTGCCATGCCATGCAGAGGGCGCCGCCGGCTTCTTGCCAATCCACTCCGTCTCGTGCAGCAACGGCATGGGGCGCCCTTGCAACGTCATCAGGTTGATGTTCTTTTGCAGCCGGTCTCCCAGCGAAGAATCTCGCCATTTCACGAGCGCCTTTTCCATCAGCTGCAACGCCGCCGCCCGCTGACCTTTGACAAACAGCACTTCGGCCTGCACTTCGTAAGCCGTGCCTAGCGCCAGCGGCAAATACGGCTCCGCATCGATCGGACGAGTGGCCAGCGAAAGCTGCGCGTTCTGCAAAATCTCTAACGCGGTGTTGTTTGCTTTGTCCACTTCCCGTGCTGCCAGTTCGCCACGCGCAGCCCAGCCGAGAGCCAGTAATGCTTCGGGTGTATAGCCATTCAATCGCCGGTATTGCCCTGCTAAATCTTCTGCGAGTGAAAGATCGCCACCCTTCAGAGCAAGTTGCACTCTGGCCACAATGGGCGGCGTGGGTGGTTGCCCGTAGGTGGGGGGAATGCTTTGGGCAACCATAATCGCACAGGCAAGCGCCGCAGCCGGCAGCAACCTATCCGTCACGTTAGGCACAGGCTCTTCAAGTATTCGCGAAAGGGCTCACCCAAATCGTGCCGGTTCAAAGCAAATTCCACGGTCGCCTTCAAAAAACCAAGCTTGTCGCCAGCGTCATACCGCGTGCCTTCAAATTTCAACCCATAAATGGGCCGGCTGCGCAGCATGAATTTCAACGCATCGGTAAGTTGAAGTTCGCCGCCGCTTCCCGGTTGAATCGACTCCACGCACTGGAAAATTTCCGGCGTCAAAATGTACCGGCCGATGATCGCCAGGCTCGACGGCGCATCTGCAGGTTTTGGCTTTTCCACCATATTCCTGATGCGGAACAGCCGCCCTTGTTTACCGTTGTCGGATACCGGTTCGGCGTCTACGACGCCATATGCCGAAATCTGATCCTTGGGTACTTCCATCAACGCCAAGACCGACGCCCCGTAAAACTCATATACGTCGAGCAATTGCCGGATGCAGGGAGTTTCCGAGGCGATCACATCATCCGACAGCACAGCGGCAAATGGCTCGTTGCCCACCAGTTCCTTGGCGCGGAGCACAGCGTGTCCCAGCCCAAGCGCCTCCTTTTGCCGCACGTAGGAAACATCGATCATGTCGGAAATGCCGCGCACCATCGACAGCAGGTCCGTCTTGCCTTTCGATTCCAGCAACTGTTCGAGCTCAAAACTGACGTCAAAATGGTCTTCAATGGACGATTTACCTCGTCCGGTGACAATGATAATGTTCTGGATTCCGGAGTGCATCGCCTCCTCAACCCCATATTGAATCAATGGTTTATCGACGACTGGAAGCATTTCCTTCGGCATGGCCTTCGTCGCCGGCAGGAACCGGGTGCCCAAACCCGCTGCTGGGAATACGGCTTTTCGTACTTTAGCGATCATCTAACTCGATTGTACGCGCTTGACTCTCGGAATCTGACCGCTCACTGATGCGTGGTTGGCTCTGGCACCCCGGTGTGTAATTCTAAAAGTTACACCACGAAGGACTCAAAGATGGCTTACGTAATCGCTGAACCCTGTATTGGAACCAAGGACTCTGCTTGTGTCGACGCCTGTCCCGTCGATTGCATACACCCTAAAAAAGACAGCCCCAAATTTGAGGGCGAGACGATGCTTTATATCGACCCAGTCGAATGTATCGATTGCGGCGCGTGCGTTCCTGTCTGCCCGGTTTCGGCCATCTTTGCCTTGGACGATCTGCCGGAAAAGTGGAACGATTTCGCCAAGAAAAACGCAGAGTATTTCGGGCGCTAACGATTTCGACCCCGTCCTAGGAATCTTTACAACTTTAGCGATTCACAATCACAGTAGCGTCTACGCCCCTTGCACCTTCCGCGGCTTTCCTTGCCATAACGCGTCTCGAATCTCGCGCTTCAAAATTTTCCCCGTACCCGTCTTTGGCAACTGCTGATCTGAAAAATGAATCGCCCTCGGCAGTTTAAACTTGGCCAAACGCTGCTCCAAGAAAGCCATCAATTCTTCGGTCGTCAGCCTCTCGCCCGGTTTCAGAACCACCGTCGCTGAGGGAATCTCGCCCCACTTCGGATCGGGCGCCGCCACGACCGCGCATTCAAACACCGCCGGGTGCGCGAAAATCGCTTTCTCCACTTCGATGGACGAAATGTTTTCGCCGCCGCTGATGATGATGTCCTTCTTGCGATCGACAATGTGAACGTAGGTCTCTTCGTCCCACACCGCCATGTCGCCCGTGTGGAACCAATTATCCGTCATCACGGCTTCCGTCGCCTTGGCCTCGCGGAAATAGCCGTCCATGACATTGTCCGAGCGAACTATGACCTCGCCGATTGATTCGCCATCGCGCGGCACGTCGTTCATTTGGATATCCACCACGCGCACTTCCACTCCAACCGCGGGCCAGCCCGCCATTGCAATGTGGAAGAGCCGGTCCGCCTCGTCTTTGTATGCCACGGTGCTTTTGATCGTTGATGTCGACACCATCGGGCTCGTTTCGGTAAGTCCGTAACCAACGATCACTTTGCACTTGAACGCTTTTTCCAGGCGATCCATCAATTCCGGAGAGGAGGCCGCGCCCCCCATCGTGATCTCTTTGAGGCTTGACAGGTCGTATTTGCCCAAGTCCGGCGAATTCAATAGCGCGTTCCCCATCACCGGAACCATGCCCATGTGCGTGGCGCGCTCTTCTTGAATCAGTCGCAGCACAGCCGAGGGCTCGAAACGCCGCACCATCACCTGCTTCTGTCCGCACATTAGAGCTATCTGTGCCGCACCCCAGCCGTTGGCATGAAACAACGGAATCGTGTGCAGGTCAACATAAGTGTCTTCACAAAACTTAGTAGAGGCAATGTTCAAAGCGTGCAAATACAGCGTGCGATGGGAAAGCATCACGCCTTTCGGAGTGCCCGTGCTGCCGCTGGTGTAGAACAATTCAGCAATTTCGTTCTCGTCGAACTTGGTCCAATCTGGCCGTTCAATGCGCCCCTTCTGCAATAGCTCCTCGTACGTGAGGTGCGCCTGCGGAATCGCCCCCTCCGTCGCCACATAGGTCTTGATCTCAGGACAGTCATTGCGGAACGCGGCCACCAGCGAAGCAAACTCATTCTCAAAAATCAGGACGCTCGCCCCGGAGTGATTCAGAATCTGCGTGAGCTCGGGAGGCGTCAGCCGGACATTCAACGGCATCACAATCGCGCGAATCAATGGCGGCCCATAATAGCCTTCTAAGAGCTGATTGGTGTTGAAACTGAGGTACGCGACCCGGTCGCCCGGCTTCACGCCGAGTGCGAGGAGTCCGGCCGCCAGGCGTTCGCACCTCTCCCCAAACTGCGCGTAGGAAAAGCGCCGCTCTCCCGATACGACGCCCTCCTTCTTGCCGTAGAGGTCTACTCCACGGTAAAGACAGCGAACGGGCGTAAGCGGAAGATGCATCGTGGCAAAACTCCAATAAGAAATATAACTGCTTTAACTAAAACTACACGATGTAGCGGTTGACCCGTGGCAGATGTCGCGATACATCTAACGAAGGATATATTGAATCGTTGATATATCGAAAGAGGTCGCATGAGAATTGGACGGGAAAGGGTTCGCGGTACAGAACACGATGGATCGCGCAGATCGCGAGACCGCCTTTTTGACAAGGGGCAATTACGCTCATTGTACTTCAATGGATCGCCGTCAAGCCAAGCCGTGACGATGCGATCAACGCCCGGCTTTCGCTTGGAATCAGGGCTGGTCAGTTCGAAGTTGGCGCATCAGATGGAAGCGCTCATTCGCCGGGCGGCCGAAGAAGTTAAGAACCTCTGACCAAAATCGAAGGAAAATTATGTCGACATTAATCAGTCCTCCTGTTTCCACACATCTAGCCGCAATCTTTGCCGACGCCGCGCAGAACGACCAACCGCTGCGCGAGAAATTTAGAACTCTGGCTCCGGAAGAGTGGCACGCGCTGCAAAAAGACCACCGGTTTCTATTCGGCAATTGAGCCCGCGAAGCCTATCTTGCCGTGACACCCGAATTTGGACGTCTGCTCTATTTACTCGCCGCCACGCGAAAGGCGCGCCAGATAGTGGAGTTCGGCACATCGTTCGGTATTTCCACCATACATCTCGCGGCCGCGCTTCGAGACAACGGCGGCGGCAAACTAATCACAACCGAATATGAAGCCTCTAAAGCCGAACGCGCGCGGAAGAATCTGGACGCAGCCGGTTTGCTCGATTTAGTGGAGATCCGCGTGGGCAACGCACTGGAAACGCTGCGTACCGGTATTGATGACCCGATCGATCTGGTCCTGTTGGATGGACCGAAGGATCTCTATCTGCCGTTGTTGCGTCTGCTGGAGTCAAGGCTTGCGCCAGGTGCTCTGATAGCGGCCGATAACGCAAAGGACATCGAAGGTCCGATGGCCGGATATCTCGCCTATGTGCGTGAGCCGCGGAATGGTTATCTCTCCGTCCACTTGCCCGTTGACCATGGCAACGAGCTTTCGCTGAGGCTGACGAGAGGCTAAGCGGGCTCCGTCAATATCTCGGCAAAGCGGGCGCGTAATTCATCCGGTATGTCAATGGCGCGTTGTGATTTCCGATCCATGCACACCATCACCACCGCCCCCGTTGCGGCTACGGCGGCCTCTTTGAGGGCCTTAAAATCGAAGCGCATGGAAGACGCGCCGAGCTTTGTCAAGCGTACTTCGATCTCAATCAGATCGTCATGCAACAAGGGCAGCCGGATATCGCACTCCGCATGTACACGCGGAAAGTTGAAATTGCCGCGGGTATAGCTTATGTCGAAGGTCCGGAATAATTCCGTCTCCGCCGCTTCGAAGAATTTAAATAGGGATGTGTAGTGTATGCGCCCGCTGGCATCCGTGTCTACAAACCGGATGCGGGTCTGGTAGCAAAATGGTTGAGCCATCTCCAACTAGCATGCAACAGATGGAGAGCGCAGCCACAATTGCCTGCAATGGCAGGGCGGCCAACGGAGAATTAAAGAACGAAGCTAAGCCGCTAGGGCATGGCCGTAAAGTTTAGTATTGACATTCGATATTGCCATTCGATATTCTGGATCTGTCATGCCAAAGCAAGCCGAACTTTTGCAAGGGACTCTAGACTTGCTCATCCTCCGGACGTTAGAGCTTCGACCGCTTCACGGGGTCGGCATTGCGGATCGTATCGAGCAAGTGACACGCGGTGTCTTTGTGGTGGGTCCGGGGTCGCTATTCCCAGCCGTGCACAGGCTTGCCGAGAAGGGCTGGATCGAAGGGCAGTGGGGCGAGTCGGAAAACAAGACCCGGGTTAAGATCTACACGCTCACTGGGAGTGGCCGCGCACAACTCGCCGCCGAAAAGCGCAACTGGCAAAAGGTCTTCACTGCGATGAACCGAGCGCTAACCGAGGAGTCATAACCGTGCCGTGGATACGACGCATTGCGAACCTATACGAACTTCTTTTTCGACGCGAAAAACGGGAAGCGGAACTTGACGCCGAAGTGAGGGGCTACTTTGAAATCCTGGTGGACCGCTATATGGAGCAAGGTATGTCAAGGGAGACGGCGCGGCGGGCGGCGCGCGTGCAGTTCGAAGGTCCTGAGCAAGTGAAACAGAAGGTGAGGGAGGCACGCATGGGAGCAACTCTTGAAGCAACGTTGAAGGATGTCCGCTATGCCATGAGAATGCTGCGCAGGAGCCCAGGCTTCGTAGCGGTCGCCGTTTGCTCGCTCGCCATTGGCATTGGAGCAACCTCCGCCATTTACAGCATCGCCGATGGACTTTTGCTGCGCCCACTTCCTGTTCCCAGGGCAGAATGAGGTGGTGGCCATCAGCCCCATAACCGATCAGCCCATCGCGGGTTTGAACATGATCTCGTATCCGGATTATGCG
>PMSX01000008.1 GCA_003167495.1 Bryobacterales bacterium
TCAACTCGGTATCCGATATACCGCGCATCGCGGTGGACGAGCGGCCCACCTCCGCGGGCGTGGGCGCGGGGAATGTCTACGTCGCGATTGTTCAGTTCAACTTCGATGCCCAGACCAATACGGTGATGCTGGCGTCCTGTTCTAATGCGATGGTATGCGCCGCGCCTGTGCTGGTGAGCGGATCCGACATAAGCGCCGGGTTTGCCGATGTGCAAGTGCGTTCCGACGGACTGATCACGGTTTCGTTCAGCAACGTGAATACAGACGGAAGCGCAACCATCCTGTTCACCACGTGCACACCGGCCGCGGCCCCCAGCGCGCCAGTTTGCGGAAGTCCCACAACGGTTGCCCAGGTACCTAATCCGCTGTCTCCCTCACTGAACATTTCCGCTCCCATGTTGAATATCGGCATCCAGGAATTTACTTTCCCAAAACATGCCAACCGGAAGAATGCCGGAGGCAGTTTCACGACCTTCCTGACTTATGAGGATTGCAAGAATCCTTTTGCGGGCGGGCCTTGCCTGGATGCCGAAGTAGTGATGGCAACGTCGGCCGATAACGGAAATACGTGGACAACTCCAGCATCGGTGGATACGGCCAGTGGACACCATTTCTTGCCGGCGATCTCGACCGATACTTCAACGGGTGTGGTAAATCTGTCTTATATGAGCGCGCACGGTGACAAATACAACCACGAGGTTGAGGTATTGCGCAACCAAATCGCGCCCGGCGGGACCACGCTGGGGACGCCGCAGCAGGTGACGACGACACTCGACCCCATCGATAGCGATCCTCAAGGCTTGAGCTTGTTGCAAGTCGATTTCTATATGGGTATTAAGGCTCGCGGCACTGGGACGGTGGGGCAAAGCCACCTTTACACATCATTCGACTCCACGTTTGTCGCTGGCACGTACAACGGACAGCCGGACAACGAGCTTAATAACACAATCGACATGTTTATCTACTAAGTATCTTTCTGTAACTGACCGGGCCGCCTTCGTGAACTCCAGCCAGCGGCGGCCTTCCTCCATGACGTATCGGGTCCGAAAGTTCCGCGCGGTGTTGTTCAACGCGTGTAACCAAGCACAATTCAACGACCCCGACGGCACGTGGTTGGCGCCAACTTCGGGCAGGTGCCCCAGGCGCAACGCCAGGAAATCCAATTTGGTTTGAAACTTCTTTGGTAGCGATAGAGGACCTATGGCGCACCCCATCTGCCGAGCTTTCGTTTGCCCACTGCTGCTGCTTTTGCGATCCTTGCTACCAGGGGGTGGTCAGAATCCATCGGACCGGCGCCGGATCGTCTCGACAGCAATGACATCGCTGTCGCACAGATGCGCCCGTCCGTCCTCAGCGTGTCGTCGAATCTGGTTCTGATCGACGTTTCGGTACTCGACCAGGCGGGACGCCCAGGCCGGGGATTGCCGGCGGTGGCGTTTCACCTGTTCGAGCGTGGCGCTGAGCAGCGCATCCTATCGGTCAGCGAAACCGAAGTTCCCGTGTCGGTAATCATCGTGCTCGACGAGAGCGGCAGTATGGGGTGGGGCGTTACACAATGCGCCCAGGCAGTCAAGCAGTTTCTTAAAGGTTCCACTGAAGGCGACGAGTTCGCGTTAATCAGTTTCTCGGACCGGCTGGTGCTTGAGTCCGATTTTACGACCGACGCCGGAGCCATTCAGGCGCGGCTTATGGGGCGGCATGGCTCTGCTGTCCCAGGGGCCGACCCAGTTGCCGTCCAGGCGACCCGTCGCTCGTCGCCCGGCTACAAGCAAATGCCGCGAACGCCCTCAAGGCGATAGATTCTCATGCAGATGATCGGCCGAAGGTCTTGTTCTTAGCTGCGGATTCGAGCTCATGGGAACGAAAAGCCATGCGTACCAGCGTACTTTCCCGCAGTTTGGCGCCATGGAAGGGCGCCAGAAGCAAACCGCGCAACACATCTTTCAATAGCGCCCGCTGCTGGCCGAAGCGAATCAGCCCTCGCCAGCCGAGCTTTCCGAGTAGCGCGAGCCGCAAACGAGCAAGGCTGAACAGCATACGAGACAAAGACGCCGGTATGTCCTCCTCGCGGTGGTATTCGTAGAATGAGTTGTTCATCGAAGCGCCGGACTGGACTTTAATGAAGTTATCGACTGCCCGGTTCTTCAGATTTGCGCTAACCTGCCGGATAAGATCTTGGAATTTTCTGGAATCAGCCTCAAGTGTTTCGAATTTGAAGAACTGGTTGACCAGTTTCGCCATCAGCGGGTCCTAGAGCCACTCGTTCATAAGCTTTGGGAGCGCGAGGTGAAACAGTTCGGTCACGACGAGATGGATGTGGCACGGGTAGGCGTCGCCCATGCATTCATACAATCGCGTTGTATCTCGCGTCACCCCGCGTTGAAACTTGGCGATAGCGGTATCGAGATCCTTCGTGAACTCGTACGCGGCATAGCTGCTCAACTCCCGCTTGATTATCGCCGCAATCTGCCGGATCTGTACCGACGATAAGGCCATCCCAACGCTGTAAAGCGGATCGGCAGTGTCGCCCGTATCGCCGATGATGTACCAGCCATCGGGTGAATAGCGCTGGCGGCACTCCCACATGTAGGAGCTGTAAAAATTTGTATCCACGACAGTGCCGCTCCGCGCCAGTTCGACAATCACCTCATGCTCGCGTCCGACGCACTCCAATACCTGCTCCATCGTGCGCACCTCGCCATAAGGATAGATGTCCATGCGGTACGTGATGCCGATGCTGATCAAGGGCTGGTCTTCGGGCGACCGCATGGGGATGCACCAAATCCAGTT
>PMSX01000038.1 GCA_003167495.1 Bryobacterales bacterium
GCATATCCGTCACTTCTTCCGGGCGCTCGTCAATCAGCAGGACAATTAAGTTGATTTCCGGATGATTGGTCGTAATGGAATTCGCCAGACTCTGCAAGAGCATGGTTTTACCAGTACGAGGCGGAGCGACGATCAAACCACGCTGGCCTTTGCCCACCGGGGTGAGCAGATCCATCACGCGGCCCGAGAAATTGTCTTTGGCCGTTTCAAGCTTTAGACGCTTATCGGGATAGAGCGGCGTGAGGTTATCGAAGAAGATCTTATTCCGCGATTCCTCCGGTGGCTCAAAATTGATGGCGTCCACTTTAATGAGAGCGAAGTAGCGCTCGCCCTCTTTCGGCGGACGAATTTGGCCGGAGACAGTATCGCCGGTTCGCAAATCGAAGCGGCGAATCTGCGAGGGCGAAACGTACACGTCGTCGGGGCCGGGCAGATAGTTGTATTCCGGCGCGCGCAGGAATCCGAAGCCGTCGGGCAGGCATTCCAACACGCCTTCGGAAAAGATCAGTCCGCTTTTTTCAGCCTGCGTTTGAAGGATCTTAAAGATCAGTTCCTGTTTGCGCAGACCGGCGGCACCGGGAACGTTCAGGTCCTTGGCAATTTGATTCAAGGCCTGAATGCTCATATCTTTGAGCTCGACAAGGTCGAGCGTGACAGCGCCGTTCTTTTGCCCCTGCTGGCCGGTATTGCCAATCGAGTGGCGGCCGCGGCGTGGCTGAGCGCCAGGCCCCAGTTGTGTTTGCGCGGGACCGGCGGCAACTTGCGGAGGCGGCGCTGCAGCCGGAGCGGCAGCAACCTGAACCTGCTGCTCGGCGGCGGGTGCTTTCGTTTCTGTTAGTGGTTTAGCCTGCGGTTTTGCATCCGCGGCTTTGCCGTTGCCTCTGGCTTCGGCAGTCTTGGGGCGCGAAGCAGGTTTGTCCGTTTTTGGATCCTTGGCTTCAGACGCGCCGTTCTTTTCATCGCTAGCCGGGCTAGCATCTGCAGCAGGTTTGCCTTCGCCGTTAACTTCTTGTGGCTTCTCGTTGGGCGCGTCTTCGGTGACGGCCGCGGGGGCTACTGCTTGTTCTTGATCTTCGAGATGATTTGCCAAATTTCCCTCACTCCTCGACCGTCGATGGCCGAGAACGGAACGGGCTGCTGCCCAATTAACTGCTTTTGGATAGCGTCCATTCCGGTTTTTAGTTGGTTCTTGCTCTTGAGTTTGTCGACCTTGGTGACAATCACCTGGTAACGACGGTTGTGGAACTCCAGCCAGGATCTGAGTTCCAGGTCTTTATCTAACCAGCCACGCCTGGCGTCCAGGAGCAGGAAAGAGAGCGCCAGACTGTCGCGAGACAGCAGGTAGCTTTCAATCAGGTCCTTCCATTGCGCACGTTCTTCCAGCGAAACCTGCGCGTAGCCGTAGCCTGGTAAATCGACAAAACGAATATCTTCGTCGATGCGGTAAAAGTTAATCAGTTGCGTGCAGCCGGGCCGGGAACTCGTAAATGCAAGTCCCGGCTGACGCACGATAGCGTTCAGCAAACTCGATTTGCCAACATTGCTGCGCCCTAGAAAAGCGAATTCCCAAGGCCCAGTTTTCTCACACTGTTCCAGCGGTGGTTCAGCCGGAAACTGCTGAGGACTCGCCGCGCTGATGATCAGGCTGGCTTCTGCTACTTGCGTTGCCACGGCGTTGGCCCTCAGTTCTCTTTTGATTAATGCGTTAAATTATCTTCTGCCGGCCGGGCAACCAACTCGGCCGCTACCGCCGGAGCTAGCGGCAACGCCACCAGTTCTCTTTCCAGGGCGATTCTCAGAACTTCATCCATCGAGAAGACGAAGTTCAATTTCATGTCTTTTCTGATGTTCTCCGGGATATCGACCAGATCTCTTTCATTCTCTCTTGGCAGAACGATTTCGCGAATACCATGGCGATGAGCCGCCAGCAGCTTCTCCTTCAGACCACCGATAGGCAAAACGCGTCCGCGAACGGTAATCTCGCCGGTCATCGCAAGATCGCAGCGGACCGGAATCGCCGTCAAGGCGCTGCAAATACTGGTGGCGATGGTAATACCGGCCGAGGGCCCATCCTTCGGGATCGCACCTTCGGGCACATGCACATGTATATCGAGATGGCGATAGAAATCCTTAGGCAAGCCCAAGTACTGAGCACGCGAACGCACGTAGCTCATAGCGGCCTGCGCGGATTCCTGCATTACATCCCCAAGCTTTCCGGTAGTGGTGAGTTTGCCCCGGCCTTCCATGACCGTGGCTTCCGTAGTAAGGATCGACCCGCCGACTTCAGTCCAAGCCAATCCGGTTGTAGCGCCGATTTCGTTTTGTTTGTCGAGATCGGTATCCCGGAACTTGGCAGGTCCGAGCATTTCTGCAACAACTTCCGGCGTGATCGTGATCTTTGGAATCGGAATCAGTGGCGCATCTTCTTTCTTGGCCTTTCTCTTGCCGTTCTTCTTCACCGGTTCCGCTACCACTTCCTCAACCGGCTGCGCTTCTTCCTCAATAACTTCCAGCGGAGCATCCAGTTGCACCGGTATAACCTCGTCATTCGCTGACTGCGCTTCCACCACCTTGCGCGCAATCTTGCGGCACAGGTTGCCAATCTCGCGCTCCAGGTTGCGAACGCCCGCCTCTCGCGTATAACTCTGAATCAAAGTCTGTAATCCCGCATCGGCGAACTCGACTTGCTCTTCGCCCACACCGGTATCCTTGCGTTGTTTGTTAACCAGGAAACGCTTGGCGATTTCAAGCTTCTCGACTTCCGTGTAACCGGAAAGCCGGATCACTTCCATGCGATCTTGCAAGGCCGGCGGAATGGTATGCAGGACATTTGCCGTCGCAATAAAGAACACTTCTCGCAGATCGTACTCAACATCGAGATAGTGATCCATAAACATATAGTTCTGTTCCGGATCGAGAACCTCGAGCAACGCAGCCGATGGGTCGCCACGGAAATCCATCGACATTTTGTCCATTTCATCCAGCATGATCACCGGGTTCTTGGTGCCGGCTTTTTTCATCATCTGGATGACCTGTCCGGGAAGAGCGCCGATATAAGTGCGGCGGTGGCCGCGAATTTCAGCTTCATCGCGCACGCCGCCCAAAGATAAGCGAACAAACTTGCGGCCCGTTGCTTTCGCGATGGACATACCGAGCGAAGTCTTGCCAACACCAGGAGGTCCGACGAAACACAAAATGGAGCCCTTGGGATTCTGCACCAGCCGCCGGACGGAAAGAAATTCAAGAATACGTTCTTTGATTTTTTCGAGACCGTAATGGTCGCCTTCCAGCACTTGGCGCGCATACCGCAGGTCGCGAATTTCCTTGGTGCGCTTCTTCCACGGCACCGCCAGCAGCCAATCGAGGTAGTTTCGCGAAACTGTCGACTCGGCGGACATAGGCGGCATGCCTTCCAGCCGCTTGAGTTCGGCAATCGCCTTCTCATGCGCATCTTTGGTCATGCCGGCTGCGTCGATCTTCTTCTTGAGCTCGTCGTACTCGCTTTTCTCGCCGCGGCCCAATTCTTTCTGAATCGCTTTGATTTTTTCGTTGAGGTAATACTCTTTTTGCGCCCGCTCCATTTGGCGCTTAACGCGTCCTTGAATGGTGCGGTCGACATTGAGCT
>PMSX01000230.1 GCA_003167495.1 Bryobacterales bacterium
CTGTCCACTCCGAAGACGGCATGACCGCCGACTGGACCCCGCTCCCCTACGAAGTCCTGAAGCGCATCTCCAGCCGCATCGTCAACGAGATCCACGGCGTCAACCGCGTCGTCTACGACATCACCTCCAAGCCACCAGGAACCATCGAGTGGGAATAGCTGCCTTTGGGGGCTGTGAAGCAAACGAAACCAGGGCGGTTTTCCTTAAGAAAACCGCCCGCTTAACGCCGCAGAAGTAATCGCTGAGAGCAACTTCCTCCCTTCGCGAATTTCCTCCGGCAGCACAGTGTGAGGGCGACCCGCATAGCGCCGGGTGGTAACTACGCCGCCGATGCCTTTGAGCAGGTTCGCCGATTGCTGGACTCGTTCCCAAGGCACGTGCGGATCGGGGTCGCCCGAACTCAGCAAGATTGGCGTTCCTTCCAAATTGCCTGTGAGGATGATTGGCTCATCGAGCGGGCCAATCAGGCCGCCAGTAAACGCGATCAATCCAGCGTAGCGTCGAGGGTGCCGGCCCACAAACTCGGTCGCCAGGCATGCTCCCTGCGAGAAACCGCAGAAGGCGATGCGTTCCGCTGCGATACCGGCATCGACCGCCAGGTTCAGCGCCGCTTGCACTCGAGCCAAAGCCGATGACAAAAAGGGTTCGTTCTGCAAGCGTGGCGCTAGAAACGAGTAGGGGTACCATGTATTCCCGGCGGCTTGTGGTGCCAAAAGAGCACAGCCGGCTGGCGCCATCGCTTCGCCCAAACTCAGGATGTCGTCCGCTGAGCCGCCTCGACCGTGCATCAGGATAATTGCCGCTGACGCACGACCGAGTGCTGCTCCCGCCTGCACAATCGGTCGAGAACTGTGAGGGTCGGTTGTCATTTCACCACCTCTGTGATTGCGCTGGCGCTCTTGTGCAGAACGAGCGGAACGACGGCCGCCTCTATCGCCGGGCGTCTTGGTTCGTACCACTCAGGAAGACGAAGCGTTTCGCCGAGGCTTTCTACAGACTCGTCGATTAGGAAGCCCGGTATGTCGGTCGCAATTTCATAGAGCACTCCGCCGGGTTCACGGAAATAGATAGAGCGGAAGTACGTCCTGTCTTGCACGGTTGTGACGTGTACGTGCGGTGCCAGAATCTTGCGCCATTCTGCCTGGCTGGCATCATCGGGAGTGCGAAAGGCGATGTGATGCACGCTGCCTGCGCCCGGTGCGGCGTGTGCGGCTTTGGGGTCTACCACGATGTCGAGAAAGCGGCCCAGTGCCTCGCCTTCCGAAGCAAATCGAATGCGGTTGCCTTCTTGCGCGATTTGCTTCGTGCCTAGGACGGCGAGCAACTCGGCAGATTGCTCTAGGCGATTCAGCAGTAGTGTCACACCGTAGAAACCTTGGACGGCGTATTCTGCCGGCACATCGGAGTAGCGCGGTGCGGTCCCTGGATGCGCCTCATTGTGTTCGACCAATTCGATACTCATCCCATCGGGATCTTGGAAGGCGAGCACACTGGCATTGAAGCGAAGATGCTCGCTAAAAGATATTCCGTTCGCCGTGAGCCGGGCAGTCCAGAAAGGTCGTGAACCTAAAGGAATGGAAAAGGCCGTGGCGCTGACTTCCCCGGCTCCAGCGCGGCCTCGTCGGGCGCCGGGCCATGGAAAGAAAGTGAGGATGGTGCCGGGCTTGCCGGTATGATCGCCGAAGTAGAAATGGTAGGTTCCGGGGTCGTCGAAGTTGATAGTCCGCTTGACAAAGCGGAGTCCCAAAACAGCAGTGTAGAAGTCCAGGTTCCGTTGTGGATCTGATGCGATTGCGGTTACGTGGTGTAAGCCTGCGATAGATGTAGCCATGATGTTTTTCTCCTTGGAATCAGATTTGATCTTTTTTTTGCGTACTTCAGGGTTACGCAGGATCGCGAACGAAAGGTACAGCCGCGTGCAGCCCCAGCTTCTTCAGGCTTGCGTAGGTCTGCCGTTTTTCTCCGTCTCCCAGAACGCCTATGAGGGACTCGAACTCCGCCTCGTGCTCCCGAAAGATCCGCTCGATGACTCGGCGCCCGCTGGGTGTCAGTTCGAGCTGACGGGCACGGCGGTCCTGCTGCATCGCACGGCGCACGATCATACCTTTTTTCTCCAAACGATCGACGGCGGCTGTCATCGATCCACTGGCGAGGAGAATCTTCCCCTGAATTTCGGTAATGGTAAGCGGCCCCTTATGCAGCAGCGCCTCAAGAATCATGAAGTCGGTGAGGCACATCCCAGCGCTGCTCACGCTCTGCTCTACTCGCATGGCGAGGGCCTTGCTGCAGCGAGCCAGAACAATCCAAAACTGCCCGGCAGTGGGTGTCTCCTTCATGGTTGGCGCCTCCTGCCTCGTCGGCTGTCAACCTTGGCGATCACCTGCATAGTTCAGAGATGCGATATCCTTAGATAAAGATTCATTCTTATAGTGTTCTGGCCGTTAGGGATTGCTTTTCTGGTCTCTAAGTGGGTCGTGCTCCGTTATTCTGGCGTCTGTGCCTGCAACGAAGCTATTGTTGATCGCGAGCGGCGTGCTATTATGAGTGTTTGCGTGCCCAGCCTTGAGCGCGCGGGAGTTTTCTTTTCATGTCAAAAGTATGTGATGTCTGCGGTCGCGGACCGCAATTCGGCAACAAGATCAGCCATGCCCACAATGTGACCAAGCGCCGTTGGGACCTGAACCTGCAAAGCGTTCACGCGGTCGTCAATGGCGCCAACAAGCGCATCCGCGCTTGCACGTCGTGCATTCGCAACGGTAAAGTTCAAAAAGCCGCCTAAACACGGGCTTCAGCTCACGGTTGAATCTGATAGTCGGGCCAGCAGTTCTCCAACTCTTCAACGTACTGCCCACTCCAACGGCTCCCATCCGCCGCAAAAATCCGTAATTCGCCCAAGCCTCCGCCGGATGCCGGCGAAAATCTTGGATCCAAAATGCGGTCAATCTGATCCCGAGCCGCGGTTAAATGCGCGCGTGTCTCACGGTCTGCCGTCCTCCCAAGCGCAGAGACAATCGAACTGCTCAAGGCGCGTAGCTCCTCCCGATAAAACGGCCTCTCATCCCCGCTCGAAGCAAAAAATGCGAACGGAAATCCGACCGGTAATCCCACAGGTATGGTGATCGCAGGGCTATTCACTTTGGTGTTTGCCAGTTCCAGATAGGCGCGCTGCAATTGTCGTCGAAACGCGTCAATACTCACTTGACGGCTCTCCAGTTCCCGCCAGACATCACGCCGAACGGACGCCAGAAACTCTGACGGTGCATACGCTGACGATCCGTCCAGCGCCTCCTGCTCAACCAAGCGCGCAAATCGCGAGCTATTCAATAAGTTACTTAACACCGACCGCTGCGCGTTGCCCACACGGCTAATTGCTCCCAACGGCTCAATTCGCCGCAAAATCTCCTTATCAAGCGCCCACTTCGGCGTCGCAAACGCGTTCTCATCCAGAAAGCTGACAGCGGCCGCTTGATGCTGCTTGCGTACTGGCGTAAAAATTAGACCCTCCTGTCCAATGTTCTTCTGCTGAGATTCGAAACCGCCCACAATGGCCGCTACGTGATTCATCTCCAGCGTCCATTGGCCCAACATGCGCCCATACAGCTCAGACAAGTCATCGTAGGCATCGCCCTTCTGTGTTGTCGTGGCGGTCAGTATCATTTTTGCCACGCGCTGTAGGTTTTTCACGCCCAATGTTGTCGATTGGATAGCATCTGCGTCGCCCACAGCTTCTGTTAACTCGCCTGGATCGGATCCGCCCGCACCTGGTGTGGAGAATCGCAGCCACGGAGTCTTGTCCTGCTCGCGCGCCCATTCATCTAAAACCTTCTTCTCGCCGTCGGGCCCGTCCACACCTTGTATCGGCTTGTATCCCCAGCGCGTCGCCCAAACATCATACGGTCCCACCGAAGGCACCAGATCCTCCACGGCAATTCCGTCCTCGGGTTGCGCAACATAATTGAAGCGCGAGTAATCCATAATCGACGGCGTGTGCCCCATCTTCTTGACCCAGTCCTTATCGCGGACTTTATCCGCCGGGTAGAGCGAACTTGCCTTCATATTGTGTTGGAACCCTAGCGTGTGGCCCACTTCATGCGCGCAAACGAACTCTACGAGCCGGCCCATCAAATCATCCGGTAGAGGCAGCTTACTCGCGCGCGGGTCCAGCGGACCGACTTGCAGAAAATACCAATCCCTCTGCAGGTTCATCACGTTGTGATAAAACTGAATGTCCGCATTCAAAATCTCACCCGTCCGAGGGTCTGAAATATGCGGGCCCACTGCGTTTTCAATCGTTGAGGGCAGCCACCTGATGACCGAATAGCGAACATCCTCCGGGCTGAAATTCGGATCCTCCTGCGGAGTGGGAGCCATCTTGGCGATAATCGCGTTCTTGAACCCAGCCGCTTCGAACGCCTTCTGCCAACTCTCGACGCCGAGCTTCATATAGGGCACCCACTTCGGCGGTGTGGCCGAGTCAATGTAATAGACAATCGGTTTCACGGGCTCGGAGAGTTCAGCATTCGGATCCTTCTTTTCTAATCGCCACCGCGTAATATAGGTCCGCTTTGGCGCCCGTTGCTCATCGCGTCCGTAGTCCAACTGGCGCACGGAGAAATAACCTACGCGCTCGTCAAACAAGCGCGGCGCCATTGGATGCTCGGGCAGTTTGACCATACTGTGGTGCAACACTACCGTGCCACTTCCGGGCCGCATGCCGCCTGAGGCCAGAGGATTGGGCTGTGGGGAACCAGCAAGGCCAACTGGTGTTGACATCCTTGTGTACGTTGCCGTCGCTTCCACCTCGATGTTCTCCGGATAGGGCGAAATCCGTTCGATATACGACCGCGTCGAATCCATCATCGTCGCGTTCAGCCGCTGCTTGGCGCTCAACTCGAACACATCGGTTGTGAACAATCGCGTCACCTCAATGATGATCGACGGTTCCCGCCCCGTCTCCTTGTATGGTTTCTCAGCCGGCGGCTTCTTACTCGCTGCCTCCTTTGCCGCTGCTGCGGTTTTCGCTGCGTCAGGCTTAGGATGGTCGCCGTCTTTTACGGTGTCCTTCGCCACGGCCGCCCCATCTGGGCTCTCCGCTTCCTTGTTCTCCGGTTCCTTGGGCTTAGTGTCATTCCCTTTCTCCTTCCCAAAGGCCGCGATTGGAAAGGTCATGATGATGGTGTCGTTGTTTGCGGCCTTCACTGCCATAGAGATCGGCGTTTTCGGATCGGCCACCACGTCATAATTGACTTCGCGAAGATTGATCTTGTTCCCGTTGCGTTCCCACCGCACCACATGTTCGCTAAGGAATTGGCCGCCATAGCCCACCCCAAGGGTCGTCCGCGCAACTTGAGTTACAAAAAGAAATTCACGGTTTAATTCTGTCTTAGGAATCTCGTAATAATATTTCTCGTTCACCTCATGGACCGTGAAGACACCGGCCTTGGATTTGGCCTCTTTGGTGATCACTTTGTCATAGGCTTGCGGAGCCGCCGTTGAGCCGAGACCTGGCAACCGTCCCGCCGCGGAGCCCAGCTCCGACGCTTCAGTTGGCGTTGCAGGCCCTGAAGGAGTGGGTGTGGGCACCTGCGCTCGCAAGAAGAGGAAGGAGATACCCAACATAAATAAGCCGTGGATTGTCGTCTTCATTCCATAACCTCCGTTTTGAAGAAATAGGTGGTGTCACACAGTATCTCAACTTTTGAGTCGAACTGCCATGCCGTGCGCACTGCTGCTTAATGATGGAAGGCGGCGCCGTCCGTTGTCGGCTTTAAACCGGGCTGCGCAGCGAACCAATCCAAGTGTCTGCGAATGTCTCGCAGCAACATGTCGGCTAAGTCGTTGGTGAACCCGTTGCGCACAACAACGCGCTGCACAACCAGATCCTGGCGGTTGGCGGGCATTCGGTAGGCAGGCACCTGCCAAGCTCGGTCGCGCAGCCTATCCGCCAGATCGTACAGCGACCAGTGCGCCGGTTCCCTCAAAGTCCATGCGAACACCGGCAGGTCCCGTCCATCGCTGAGCAGGTCGAACGGACCCATTTCGCCGATCTGGTTAGCGAGATTGATGGCCACATCCTGGCAAGCCTGATGAATGTCACGATACCCTGACCTGCCAAGCCGGATCAAGTTGTAATACTGCGTCACTACCTGGCTGGCTGGGCGGGAAAAGTTGATGGCCAGCGTAGGCATGGTGCCCCCGAGGTAATCCACGTTGAAGATCAGGTCCGGATGCAGGTCCGACACCTCGCGCCAGATGATCCAGCCCACCCCGGGATAAACCAGTCCGTACTTGTGTCCGGAGGTGTTGATGGATTTCACGCGCGGCAGTTGAAAATCCCAGGAAAGACTGCGCTGGATGAAAGGGGCCACGAATGCGCCGCTCGCGCCGTCAACGTGGATGGGAATGTCCAAACCCGTTTTCTCCTGTAAGGCATCCAGCGCCGCGCTCAACGCGCCGACATTCTCATACTCGCCGGTGAACGTGCTGCCGAGCACGCTGACCGCGCCGATGGTGTTCTCATCGCAGGCCGCTGCCACGCGTTCTGGATCTGTGACGTATCGATTGCCTTCGAGCGGCACTGCCCTTTCCTCGACATCCCAGTAACGCAGGAACTTGTGCCAGCAGACTTGGGTGTTGGTGCCGA
Source organism: Bryobacterales bacterium (assembly GCA_003167495.1). Taxonomy (GTDB): domain Bacteria; phylum Acidobacteriota; class Terriglobia; order Bryobacterales; family Bryobacteraceae; genus Bog-105. Next base: position 6,644 of record PMSX01000230.1, read on the forward strand.
GCACCAGGTTCGGCCGATCGACGGGCTTTCCCAGCTTGCGCATCTTCTCGCGCCAGCGCCACTTTAACGCAAGACCGCCCAGCATACACGCTTCACTCGATCCGATGGTGGAAGTACCCAAGGCGTTCGCAGGATCGGGAGCATGCCACAAATCGGCCAGCATATGGACACAACGCATTTCGAGCTCGGCAGTCTGCGGATACTCATCTTTGTCGATCATGTTCTTATCGAACGTCTCAGTCATGAGAGTCCGGGCTTCGTGTTCCATCCACGTGCCACAGAAAGTGGCGAGATTGAAGCGCGAACTGCCGTCAAAGATCAGCTCGTCGTGGATGAGATGGTAGGCGGTGCTCGGCGGCATGCCTTCTTCGGGTATGGTATGCCTGGGCGCAGGCCCCAGCAGCTGGCGGCGTGCGTACATGGGGCGCATCACGCGTGTTAATTCGTGCCCCCTTTTTACGTCGTGGGTGGCGGTATCGTGGCTCATGTGTTCCTGTATGTTCCTCTCGGGTTTACCATCATAAGCCGAAACAGGGCGCTTTTGCATTAGTTTTGGGTCTACGGCACAAAAGTGGAGCAAGCATAGCGGCTAGCGTTGCGCACCTCAAGGCGCGGGTGGCGTTGCCGACTCCTTAACAGTCGCGGCTAGAAGTTGGGCGGTGAAAAGAGAGGGTCGAGACGTATCAGCAAGGCAGTGCCAAATTAGGGGTCAGAAAATGTAGAAACTCCAAGGCGCCGATTTCCAATCGGCGAGCGCTTTTAAGGCCATGGAAGAGATCGTCTGTAACCCTGCCCATTACTATGTAGATAGCTTGCAACTCCGTTTATTCACTGTCCTGGGCGCACTGTCCCTAGCCGCGTCTGCGGCGACGAGCACCGTTTGGGAGGTCAACGGCTTTTCCGATTTCCTCAAAGGACGCCTCGTCAACCTTTCGCTTACCGCTGATGGCATTCTGCAGCCCGGTCCCTCGATTCGCTGGTCCACGCCACTTGATCAACCGGCGCTTTGGTCCATGGCCGCTGCGCCCGACGGCAGTATGTTTGCCGCGACAGGTCATTCCGGAAAGGTCTATCGCGTGACCGCCGGTGGTAAATCGACGCTCGTGTGGACGGCACCGCAAAGTGAAGTGTTTGCAGTCGCGTGCGATGCCAAAGGCATTCTCTTCGCCGGTACGTCGCCGAATGGCAGCGTCTACCGGATTGAAGGTTCGAACGTCCGCGAATTGTGGCGAGCTCCTGCGAAATACATATGGGCGTTGCAAATCGGGCGCGACGGCGAACTCTACATCGCCACCGGCGAACCGGGCCGCGTATACCGCCTAGCTCCAGGCTCGAATACCGCCGACCTATATTACGAAACTGGACAAGCGAACGTCACAGCTCTAGCGTTCGCCGCCAATGGACATGTGCTCGCGGGTACCGACCCCAACGGTCTCCTTTACGAAATCAGCGCGCCCGCTAAGGCCAGTGTCTTGTACGATTCGTCGCTGCCTGAGATTCGCGCCATCGCGAGCGACTCCAAAGGTTTCATATTCGTCGCAGCCATGGGAGGCGCGCTCTCGACACGCACTGGCGGCCCTTCCGCCCCGACTGCTACCACTAGCACAGCGGTGGCTACTTCGCCCACCGTTATCACCGTGAGCGAGGCAAAAGAGAACGAGCAAAGCGGCATAAGGATCTCAAGCGATACCGGCAAAGCCAATGCGGCGGCGCAATCGTCTGGCGCCACCACGGGCACCTCTGTGACAGAGGTCAGCGGTGTAGAAAAATCGGCCATCTACCGCATCTCTCCGAGCGGCGCGGTAGAGACGCTGCGCACTTCGAAAGAAGAAAACGTCTACGACCTGATGCTTGACGGCGACGACGTGATTTTTTCCACTGACGACAATGGCCGCATCTATAGCTGGCACGATCATCAGACGACGTTGCTCGCCGAACCTGGTAATGGCGAAACTACGCGCCTGCTAAAAACAAACGGCGCTCTGTTCGCGGCCATGAGCAATCCTGCACGCCTCTTCGCGTTTGGCGGAGCGGGCAGCGCTCAGTCTTCTTATGAATCGCAGGTGCACGATTCCACGAGTGTCGCGCGCTGGGGCCATCTGCAATGGCATGGAACGGGCGCGGGACTGGTGTTTCGCACGCGCACGGGCAACACCGCGCGCCCAGATACAACCTGGAGCGAATGGTCGGATCCGATCAGCGACCCGACGCGCGCTTTGATAAAAAGTCCAGTCGCGCGCTTCGTGCAATGGCGCGCTGAGTGGCCGGCCGCAAGCAGCGCCGCCATTGCTACTGTCGATGTTCCCTATCTGCCGCAAAATGGCTCGCCCGCGGTGCATAGCATCAGCGTTAGTTCCGTTGTATCGAACAATCCGCAAAAATCGGGCAACACCGCCGCCAGTTCATCCGCGGCTTATTCGATCACGGTCACTGACACGGGAGAAGCGCCGGCAGCCAGTTCGTCTTCCTCCGCGACGCAATCCGTATCGCGCTTACAATCCACACAAACACAAGTTTCGTGGCAGGCCGACGATCCCGATGGCGACCGCCTAGTCTATGCGCTTTATTTTAGAGCCGAAGACGAGACCAACTGGCACCTGATTCGCAATCACATATTCGAGAACACGCTGCTGCTTGACCCCGATGTTTTCGCCGACGGCCGCTATTACTTCAAAGTGGCGGCCTCGGATGCGCCCGCTAATGCTCCTGAATTTGCGCTTGAGTCGGAGATGACGAGTTCTCCGGTGCTCATCGATAACACTCCGCCGGTGGTGGCGTTTGGCAAAGTGAATCGCAATGGAAATGTGCTGGACGCCGACATCGACGCTGATGACAAGACAAGCCCTCTGCGGTTGTGTGAGTATTCGATCGACGCTAACTTTTGGCAGCCGGTGGAAGCGGTGGATGGCGTGACGGATTCACCGCGCGAGCGTTTCCATCTCCACTTGGACAATTTGAAAGACGGCGAGCATTTGCTGGTGGTGAGGGTTTATGACACTTCAAATAATGCGGGTTTGGCGCGGATCACGGTGAAGAAGTAGGTTTGGGGGCGAAGAAAAAGCGTTTTTTGCGAAACGAAGTTGAGGAAGCGGAAGAAGTGGGCGCCGATTGGCAATCGGCGCTCAGAATGCCATTCTGCCCTACAGTTTGGGCGCAGTTCGGGTTTGGTGAGAGTGAGTGGGTATTCGGTTGCCCTGCGGATGGAAATGGGCGGCACAAAGCGCCATGGCGAACTAGCCTAGGTCGCTGACGCTCCCCGCTCAGTTTCAGATTTATCGCGAATTCGAAGGGCGGCCAAGCGACCGCCCTAACACGGAAGACCTGCAATATTAAGTTTTCAAACAACGGTAGGCCGACGCTTCGAACACCTTGCGGCGAGGAAGAGTCGGCGCGGCGTGCCTCGGGGTTATTGGTTTTCGTCGTCGTCTTCGTCTTCTACTTCGGGTTGGTTGGCGAGGATTTGGCGTTCCTTTTCGGCGAGTTCTATGAAGGTATCGAAATCGAAGGTGTGGTTGAAGGTGAAGTTGCCTGTGACGGGGCGCTTGTGGCCCAGGTCGCGCAGAAAGCTGTATTCGCTAGGAATATAGGTAGAGAAATTGAAGGTGCGCACGACGCACTGCGGAGGAACCTGATACTGATCGAGATTTTGGATGATATCGCGAACATCGTCGTGGTCAGGATGAAGGTAATCGATGTAGGCTGAGCCGTCGTCATAGCATTCCAGAGTGATGATTTGCTTGATGATGTGGCAGTTGAGTTGTTCGCTGTATTGAATGGGCGCTAGTTTGGCGTTGAGGTCTGCTTCGATTTTTTCTGCGCTAGCGTGGTCGGCGCGGCGTTGCTCCATGCCGGCGACTTCGTTTTTGGCGAGTACGGCATCGCGCAGGCCTTCGGCCTCCTGTTTGGGGGCGAGACGGGCGTCTTTGGCTTTGGTGAGTTCGAATTCTTCGCGTTTGAGGGCGACGCGCTCCTTTTGTAAAGCGAGGTATTCGCGCCAGCGTTCGCGCTGAAACTCGTCTTTGCGGATGGCGTTGACGTTGGTGAGAGCGCGGTGGAGGGCGCGTTCGGCTTGCGTTTTATAGCGATCGACGAGTTCGATGGAGTGGTAGTCGCCGGGCGACCAGACAGCGGTGTCGGCTCTGGAGTGCAGGGTGTGTTCGAGATTGAGGTGGGCACGTTGACGACGCCAGAGTGTCCAACGGGCATTGACGGAGTCTGTGACAAGAGCGGCGTCGGCGGTGGAGGCTGGTTGGTAGAGTTCGAAGGCTTCATCCATGAGGGTGTCGAACAGGGCGGGGTCTTCGCCGGGGATGAATGTTTTCTCGGAAGTGCCGCCGTGGGTGAGTGCGTTGAGACACGCCAAGGCGCGAGGGAAGGCCGAGGCCTTGGGAAGGGAAGTTTGATCTAGAAATTGAGTCATAAAAAGTGCTTTCTGGTTCGAGAGTGAATGGAGGGCAAGGGGCGGTAGCGGGTTTTTTGTAGTAAGTGGTTGATAAGAAGGGAGAAGAAAAAAGGGGAAGGGCGGTGAACAGGGATAGAGCCAAGAACGATTTAGCCGCAGATGGACGCGAGGCCATGGCGGAATGGGCAAGCGCGGAGGGGCGAGAAGGAAACCTGACGAAGGCCGAACGCAACGAACTGGCGGCAATGGCGGACGCAATCTTTGAGAACTGCAGGAGGTAGGCGAGGCGATGACGATCTGAAAGCAGGACTCGGTGAAATCAGCAATTTCCTCGCTAGAGAGCGCAAAAGGTTATAGATCTAGCTTGCCCGGCGGAGATTGATGTTAGGACTATTCGCAAGGGCCTTCATATGACGCAGGCCTTTGGTAACTCCCCTGCCCCACGTGGTAATCTTGCGGTTCGCTAAAGTGAGAAAGGACCGTCATGGACTTGCAATAGATTGAACGCGCGATTGACGCTCTGACGTCCGAGCAGCGGGAACAGCTGTACCTGAGGCTTGACGAGCATTATTTGCAGCCGAGCGACATTCAGCTTAAAGCCGCCATTGACGCGGGACGTTTTGATGAGCGCATTGCCCGCGCCGTTGCCGATCACAAAGCCGGGAAAACCGAACCCCTCTAACGCGGCTCCTTCAATACACCGTGCCGATGCTGACTTTTGGACAGAATACCGGACTTTGCCCGCCGACATCCGCAACCGGGCGGACAAGCAATTCGCGTTGCTTTAGAACAAACCCGCGTCATCCTTCTTTGCAATCCAAGAAACTAACCGAACGCGGCGGACGGGAACTTTGGCCTGCGCGGGTGACGCTCCAAGTAGGCAGCCAATAAAGACAAGGCTTGCAGCGCCCGAAAGTCTGTCGCAAATGAAGAATGAGAAAAATCACGAAGCGCCCACCGGAAGGCAAGCTTGACCTGTGGGAATACGCTTTCAGTTGTCCCCGCCCCCTAGTATTCGTTGTGATTGTTAAGCGATTCGCGGCAGCGCTAATTGCCAGCCTGCCGATGGACTGCATCCAGCACGCCATTAATAAATGAAAGGGATTCATCGCCCGAAAACTGCCGCGCCAGCTCCAATGCCTCGTCGATCACGACCGGCCCAGGCAACTCATTCCGCTCGAGTTCGTAGATTGCCAGCCGCAGAATGTTGCGATCCACGACGGCCATGCGTTCCAAACGCCAGTTCGCGGCTTTGGCTTCTATCTTCTTGTCGATCTGTTCGGCGTTCGCCACTGTACCGCGTGCCAGTTCTTCCATGAACTTGTCCGGCTTGAGTTGAACGTCGGTCTGGGTTTCTTCCGAATGCAGCGTGTCGTAGTAATGCTCGATGGCGTGGTCAATGGGTTCGCGGCGCATATCCCACTCGAACAAAACCTGCAACGCGCGCGTGCGGGATCTGTGGCGGGCGGCCATAGTTAGCGGATTTCCTTGAGCTGCTTGACCAAATTCGCTAATTCAATCGCGACCTCGGCGGCTTCGGCACCTTTGTTGCCGCTTTTGCCGCCGGCGCGGTCCATGGCCTGTTGCATATCGTTGGTTGTCAAAACACCGAACGCCACCGGCACGCCCGTATCTTGAGTCACGCGGTTGAGGCCCTGCGCCGCGCCGCCTGCGACATAATCGAAATGCGGCGTATCGCCGCGCACCACCGCGCCCAATGCCACAATCGCATCGCACATGGGCGCTATATGCTTGGCGGCGGCGGCCAGTTCCCACGCCCCCGGCACTTTTACAAACAACACATTCTCTGGCGGGCAGCCATGCTTCTCCAAAACACTAAGTGCGCCTCTCGCCAGTTGTTCAGTGATGAACTCGTTAAAACGGCTCACAATCACCGCGATTCGCAGATTACTGGCATCGAGCGATCCTTGGAAAGTCTGATATGACATGAATGCGGAGAAAGATACTCGCTATGGGATACTTGGAGTTTATCCCTCAGTCTACCGCAACATGGACCCCCGCTTCATACGCAATTTCTCTATCATTGCGCATATCGACCACGGCAAATCCACGCTCGCCGACCGCTTGCTGGAGTTTACCGGCGCTTTGTCGCAGCGCGAAATGATGGAACAGGTCCTGGACAGCATGGACCTTGAACGCGAGCGAGGCATCACCATCAAAGCGCACGCGGTCCGCCTGAATTATAAAGCCGACGATGGCAACCTGTATGAGCTGAATCTTATCGACACGCCCGGCCACGTGG
>PMSX01000181.1 GCA_003167495.1 Bryobacterales bacterium
AGCCGATGGCGTAGATGCTGGCCTCGAGGGGAGCGATGCGGAGGAGGCGCCACTCGGTATCAGCGATGTATTGGACGAGGGTCCTTTCCTCTTCGTTGACGGGAGCGAGGCGGGTTACGTAGCGGGCGACGTGATCGCGGTAGGCTTGAGCGTCGTCGGAGTTGAGGAGGACGGTGCGACCGGTGAGGCCGGTTTTGATGGCGTTGAGAGATGCTTTCGCCTTTCCTGCGGCTGACGTCGGACCCGTACTTTGCTGGGCGTTAGCTCGATTGGCGTTCATCTGGGCATCGGTTACGTTGTCGTTCATGGCGGACTCCTTGATGATCTGTTTCGGAATGATTTCTGTGGCCAGAAATAGCAATGGTCCAGGCAGGGTAAACGCCCTGCTGGACCTAATTGAAACTAGCATGACGACCGGGTGGAAACGAACTATGAAAAATGGTGAATGCTGGGGAAATGGCTCGTAAGTGGATGGGAGGATTGGAGTAATAGATTGTGCGGATTTCTTGCGAGAGCTGTGATCGGTGCTAACTGCGGCCCAAGATAAACAAGGTTACGTCGTCCGTCTTCACGGCGTTCCGGCGAAACTCTTCTAGATCTTCCCGGCACGCCGCCACGAGCGTTGAGGCGTTCGTACCGTTCCTTCGGCCGATCAGTTCCCGCAAGCGATCCGCTCCGTACTCTCTTCCAGACAAATCGGTTGCTTCGGAAACGCCATCTGAGTAGATCACCAAACCATGGCCAGGAGCTAGAGACAATTGCGTGAGTGTGAATTCCTCACTGCCGAACAGACCAATTGGGAGGTCTGAAGTTTCCAGTACCTGCACGTCTCCTTCGCGAACAACCAATGGAAACGGATGTCCGGCGTTGCAGATCTCGACTCGTCCGTCTGGCCACGCGCGGGCGGCGACGAGTGTCGCGTACTGGTTCGGCAAAGTACTTTCGCGAAATACGCGACTGGCATGCTGCAGCATGCAAGGTAAGGAGAAACCGACGGGAATTAGTGTGCGGAACATGGCGTGCAAGTGCGCCATTAGCATGGAAGCAGCAACGCCTTTTCCCGAAACATCTCCCACCATGAAATAGAGGCCGTTCTTGCCCGAGTCGATCACGTCGCAATAGTCGCCGCTTACCATGCCGGCAGGATCATAGTGATAACAGATTTGCCAACCATCGTAATTGAGACTGCCTTTGGGCAGCAAGCCCGTCTGGACTCGCTGCGCGAGCTGTAAGTCCTGCTCTAACGCGGACTTCTCGTACCGCGTGAGATGGTCGAGGCAGAAGCGGACCAAAGGGTCGGCTATGAGGCGGTCGCACTCGATTGAGTCGTGGCAGGACTCGCAAATCCCGTAACAGCCAGTATCAATTCGCGCTAGGGCGCTATCCACCTCCTGCAAAAGAAGGCGGAGGCGCTCCGAACCGCCCATGTGTAAATCAGCCTGCTCGAGTTTGTCACGGCGGCTCAGCAACTGGTCGCGCATGAATTGATCTATGTTCGTCGCCATATCAGGTTTTGCCGTCATTGAACCTGTTTTGTATGATGATCGACTAACGCCGGAAGATCCATCCGGATCTTGCCCTTGAACCGCAATTTTGGGGGCTTTCGTGCCAGCACATTCGAAACACGAATGCGCGGGAGCACCAGCTGACGAAAATATGCAGCAAATCTTTACAGTTTACCTGTATACATGATATATTGATCTGGTGAGCAATCGAAGGTCTTCTACTCAGAGCGGGCTCGCTTCGGCGCTTGCTGCCGAGATCCGTACGGTCTGCGGTAGGCTCAAGCGGCGTTTACGCGAGCATGGGGGACGCAGCGATCTGACGCCGTCACAGATCTCTGTACTTCTTCTACTCGAAAAGAACGGTTCGGTTACGGTTTCAAGTCTGGCGCGAGCGGAAGGGATGCGTCCACAATCCATGAGCGCTGTGGTGACGTCGCTGCAGGAAGCCGGCCTGGTCAGTGGTGCACCTGATCCGAGCGACGGGCGGCAAACTCTGATGTCTCTCACGCCCAAATGCCTGAAGTGGATTGAGGAGGGCAGGGCCGCGAGGCAGGACTGGCTCACCGCGACCATCTCACAGAAACTTTCTGCCTATGAGCAGGAGAGGCTTCAGGCAGCGCTCGAACTGCTGACACGCCTTGTTGAGGATTAGACCTACTCTCCCTTGCTTACCGACGCCCACTTTGTTTTAAGGAGAAGAACCCGATGCCACTTACCGCTCTTGATCCTAGTACCGCGTTGGTCGTGATCGACCTGCAGAAAGGAATAGTCGATGGGCATTTCATCCATCCCATTGGCAAGATCATCGAACGGACGCGGGAGTTAATCGATGTTTTCCGTGCAAAGAAACTCCCAGTCGTGCTGGTCAATGTGGCGGGACGGTCGCCAGGCCGGACGGAACAAGGTCGTCGCAGCAGCACATCGTTTGCCGAGGGCTGGACCGACTTCCTGCCGGAGCTGGATCAGCAACCGAGCGATATCGTCGTCACCAAGCGAAGTTGGGGCGCATTCGCAACAACGGATCTTGAACGTCAGCTCAAGGCGCGTGGCGTTACCCAGGTGGTTGTGACCGGAGTGGTGACGTCCGGTGGCGTCGAGGCGACGGCGCGCCAAGCCTACGAGCAGGGATTCAACGTGAGCCTCGCACTCGATGCAATGACCGATGTCCGCGAGGAGGCGCACGGGTATAGCATCAGGAACGTTTTTCCTCGTGTCGGTGAGACAGGGTCTACACAGGAAATCATTTCGTTGTTGGAAAAAAGGAGCTCTGCGTCATGAATTGGCTTTGGCTTGTGTCGTACTTCTTTGGCGGAATTTTTTTGACAAACGCCATTCCTCATTTTGTAGCCGGCACGATGGGACGTCCCCTCCAGAGTCCCTTCGCAAAACCGCCCGGCAAGGGGCTCTCCTCTTCAACGGTCAACGTTCTTTGGGGCTTCTCTAACGGGGTTGTTGGATATCTACTCATCGCGCACGTCGGAGTTTTTGATCCGCGGGCCACAAGTCACATCCTCGCATTCGGCCTGGGCGTCCTGCTCATCAGCATCTTTTCGGCGCGTCACTTCGGCCAGTTCCATGGGGGCAACACGGCGTCGCGCACATGAAGAACCCCGTGTCCGGCACCCTTCGCTTTTTGACGAAGACGCGCAAAACGGTCGCGGTATCGAGTGCGCCGGGCTTAGCTGACGCGCACAACGGCACCGGACACCTGTGCGCTCGGGAGCAGCGGGTTCCTTCCCTGCCTCGCGGCGCGTATCCGCGCCCTTTGCGCTCCTTCAGAACCTTCAACTTCCGCTTGTGGACGGCCGGCGGCCTGGCTTCCAACGTCGGTACCTGGATGCAGCGTATCGCTCAGGATTGGCTCGTGCTTACGCAGCTGACCCGTCACGATGCGTCTGCGCTGGGTATCGTGATGAGCCTCCAGTTTGCTCCGCAACTCCTGTTCCTGCCCTGGACGGGAGCGGCTGCGGACCGCCTTAACCAGCGAAAGCTTCTTATGGTGACCCAGGCAACAATGGGCGTGCTTGCGTTCATTCTGGGAGTTCTCACGATCGCGGGAGTCATCCAGCTCTGGCACGTGTATGTGTTCGCGTTCCTGTCCGGCTCCGCTGCGGCGCTGGATGCTCCTGTGAGACAGACCTTCGTGGCAGAGATGGTTGGCGATGAGGATCTCCCGAATGCCGTGGCATTGAACTCAACCTCGTTCAATGCGGCCCGGATGATTGGTCCTGCCGTTGCCGGTTTGCTGATCGCAAAGGTTGGCATCGGCTGGGCCTTTCTTCTAAACGGGCTCTCATTCGCGGCGGTTCTAATCTCGATGTCTTTCTTCCGGCTCTCCGAACTGCACCCAAGCGCCAGAGCACATCGCACAACGTCTGGATTTCTGGAAGGGTTTCGCTACGTATGGGGAAAACCAGACCTTCGGGCGATCCTGATCATGTTGTTTCTGATCGGCACCTTTGGCCTGAACTTTCCGATTTTCATCTCCACGATGGCCGTGAACGTTTTCCACTCTGACGCACGCGGTTTCGGCCTGCTCTCCTCCATCATGGCCGTGGGCACTCTCTCAGGAGCCTTGTTTGCTGCGGGCCGGGAGAGACCGAGCTTAACGTCTCTTTTGGTGGGAGCCGGTGTCTTCGGGCTCGGCTGCACCCTGGCCGCAGTGGCACCTGGATACTGGTGGTTCGCGACCGCTCTCATAGTCATCGGCGCGGCTGCCCTGACCTTCACCAACGGCACGAACAGCATCATGCAGCTCTCGACAGAACCAGCGATGCGGGGGAGGGTTATGGCCCTGCGGATTGGTATTGCACTCGGGGGTACACCGATTGGCGCACCGATCGTCGGTTGGGTTGCCAACCAGTTTGGCCCTCGCTGGGCGCTCGGTATTGGCGCTGCGGCGGGTTTCGCGGCCGCCCTGGTCGCAGTCTTTGTTCTGTCCAATCGAAAAGAACCACTGCCTGCGTAGTCATTAGTCCTGTTGAAGTCGGCTTCGCAACGTTCCGGCTGCTCCTTTGCCAATCTCCTAAAACACTATTGGCTCAAACCGGTTTATGAATATCGGGACGTATTGCCGGCGACTGGCTCGAGGCAAGCTGCACGCCTGCGGGATCAGGTTCGGGAGCGTTTCCATCTCTATGTTGGCCACGTACCATACTCTAAAGCCCGCTCCGGCGCAAGAAAACGGCGCTTAAGCCTTTCACCGCCGGAGTTTCTCGAACCGCGCTGGATTAGAAGCCTGCGCAGCCTCCGGCGGTGCCGGATTGAACGGGCTGTGACTTCGGCGATGGCGCGATCAGGCTGTGGGCAACGCAAAAATGGGGACAGCCTGCACGCGATGGTTGGGCAGGCGGCTTCGTATCGGACTGATTCCGGGCGCTGTGGCAGTCCCTACTTTTGCTTGGTCGAGGCTCGAGATATGGGAGGTCACAGACCGGGATAGCGCGAGGCTGTTTACGCAGATGGTTGTCGTCTTCAGAATTTCTCAAGCACTCAGCAGCGCTTTCACATATTCAGGTTTCAGCGGAAGCTTACGCGCTGGCTTGCCGGTCGCATCGAACAGCGCGCTGGCTATCGCCGGTCCCGCCAACGCATTCGCCGCCTCCGAACCCTGGCCATAGGTTCCGACTTCAGGGTTGTGGATCAGAACAACTTTGATCTCAGGCAAATCGGCCATCGTCGCAATAGGATAGCTCCGCCAGTCGCTTGAGGTCACACCGCTTTCATCGAAGCGCAGTTCTTCGAGCAGTGCGATGCTCACTCCCATAACGGCGCCGCCCTCCACCTGACGCTTCAACTGTGCCGGATTGATCACAATACCGGGATCCACCGCGACCGTGATCTTCTCAACCTTGATGGCACCGCTGGTCATGTTCACCGCAATTTGCGCCACGCAAGCCCAGTAAGTTCCGGACCGGAGCATGACTGATACGCCTTGGCCCCGGCCGATACCGTTGCTAACACTTCTGCGCGCAGAACGCGTTTCCCAGCCTGAATTTTCGCGAACGGATTCCAGCACGCCAATCAAGCGCTTCTCACGCGCGTGTTGAATCCGAAACTGAAGGGGATCTACTCCGCCGAGGACAGCCGCCTCAGTGATCGCCACTTCCCGCGGGAAGTTTTGCTGATATTGGCCAGGTGTTCTAAGACTGTGATCGCGCAAACCAACGTTGATCGGCGAGGAGGTCTGCCCGATTTGCGATGTTCCGTGAGAGCGTTCCAGCACCGCCGGTGTCGCGTCGTAAACCCACGGGTCATGCATCGCATTGGCGATACCAAAGAGCGAACCTATTTCATTTGGTGCGGGAATGGTGGGGAGACCCGCCAGGACAGCGCCGACCAAGCGGTCGTCCTGCATGGCGGGCATATAGTGTTTAATCTCGTATGCGCTTAGCCTGCCGTTGGCATCGACGCCGAGTTCGACATCGGAAATCGCTGCCGACGATTGGGTCGACCACTGCAAATCATCCTGGCGCGTCCACTGCACACGAACAGGCTTGCCGACGGCCTGCGACAGAATGACAGCTTCGTCCTCGGCGCCGGCATTGCCGCCGTTGGAGCGGCCATAATGTCCAGCTCCCGCGAAGGTGCGTACCACCACATTGTCCACAGGAGTCTCGAGCATCTGCGCTATTCCGCTGCGCAGAGCTTGCGCGTTTTGCGTATGCGTGTAGACGTAAACGGCGCCATCAGGACGCACGTCGGCTACGGCCATCGTTGGCCCAATGGGCGCGTGCTTCACGAAGGGAAGCTGGTATGTGGCAGAAAGTTTCTTTGGGGAGTTGGCGATGGCGGAAGGCACATCACCCTTGTTTGTCTGGCTGACAGCGACTGGCGCGGTTTTCCAATCCGCATCTTCTTTGAGAAATTGGAACAGTCGCCGATCGCCGGGAAGTCCCTTCCAATCGGACCACTTGGTGCCAGACGCCACTTGTTGCGCGGCTTTGATCGCTTCCCATTCGGTAGGGGCAACCACGCCGACAAGATTCCCTTTCACCACCACCTGCGCGTTCGGGAATCGGGTCTTGTCCACAACGCCTGGGGAAACGAGTTTCGAGCCTAGCGTCTTCGGATGCACCATGCGGGCATGCAGCATACCCGGAAGTCGCACATCTGTCACCCATGTCTCCTTGGCCGTGACCTTCGAAACTGTAACGGAGTTGGGGAAGGACCTGCCGACAATGGTGTACTGGCTCACGGGCTTCAGCGGCGGATCTCCATCCACCGTTAATCCGAACATGCTGTGCACGTCGCCTTTGACGGGGATCGTGAGGTTGAGCTTTTGGTTCTTCACCAAGTCGCCATAGGACACACTCTTGCCTCCGCCGGAGACAACACCTTCTTTCACAGACAGTTGATCCTTAGGAACAGCGAGCTGCTGCGAAGCTAAATCGAGCAGCGCTTGATGAACGTAGGCCGACGCCTTGCGGAGATTCGGCATACCGTGCATGAGCAAATCGAATGTGCCGCCGCCGTCTGGCGTGCGGTCGGTGTCGCCTGAAACTACCGTGTTGATGGCTTCAAACGGTACGCCCAACTCTTCGGCCACAATCTGGCGGTAAGCTGTGAAAATAGTTCCCTGGCCGAAATCCGATTTACCAGTGCGTATCAGGATTGTGTTGTCGGCATGAATCTCGATCCAGGATTCCGGTCGAGCGGGATTGAGAGCGTCGACGCTCGGAGCTGCACCGGCCTTGTGCATGTCTAACCCGAAACCCGCCAGCAACGCTCCACCGGCTTGCACGAAGCCGCGGCGCGAAAGGGATGCGCCAAAAACGTTGGTTGAATCGGTACTCATGCTATGCTCCTTTCGGGGAACACGCGCAAGACGGTCGCGGTATCGAGCGACCGCCCAAAGGGCTGCGGAGTGTCTATCTCCCCTTGGCGGCGCGCATCCGCGACCTTTGCGCTCTTCGTCATCGTCGTGGCAGCCCGTTGCACGGCCTGGATGATCGCCGTATAGCTTCCGCAGCGGCAAAGATGCGGCGACGGGCCAGACGTGGTAAACGCTTCCTTGATCTGCGCAACAGTCGGTGAAGGAGTCTGCTCGAGCAGTTCGGTGGCTTTGATCATCATGCCGTTCTGGCAAAACCCGCACAGCGGCGTCTGTTCTTCGATCCAGGCTTCTTGCACAGGATGAAGAGTCTTCGCCGCGTCCGCCTCGGAAAGTCCTTTTTGTTTGGCCCAGCGGGAAGGAAGACCTTCGAGGGTCGTCACTTCTTTGCCGGCGACTGACCCGAGAGTGGTGATACAGGAACGCACTTCCTTGCCGTTGAGGAGCACGGAACAAGCGCCGCACTGCGCCAAACCGCAACCAAACTGCGGGCCGGAAAGCTCGAGATCATTTCGCAGCACGTAAAGCAAAGGCGTATCCGTCGGCGCCTGAACTTCGCGCTTTACTCCGTTAACAACGATGGTGGTCATGCAAAATCTCCTTCAAGAAAACGATAGGCCTGTGGCAAGTCCCTATTATCGTCCATTTCGAATCCTTCTAGAGACCTGTCATCTTTTCGATATGTTCCGGGTAGCGCGCTCCCTGCACCGTGATGTTCGAAGCCGCGCTCTCTATCTCACGAAGATCGTTCGGCGTGAGTTCGACCGCAGCGGCGCCAATGTTCTCTTCCAGACGTGTCAGCTTCGTTGTACCCGGAATCGGCACAATCCACGGTTTCTGTGCAAGCAGCCACGCGAGAGCGATCTGCGCTGGTGTCGCCTTCTTCTGTTCAGCAATTTTGCCCAGCAGGTCAACCAAAGTCTGATTCGCTTTCCGCGCCTCTGGCGTAAAGCGCGGCAGCGTGTTGCGGAAGTCGCCGCTGTCGAGCTTGGTGTTTTCGTCCATCTTCCCAGTGAGGAAACCTTTGCCGAGCGGGCTGTAGGGAACGAAACCGATGCCGAGTTCCTCAAGGGTTGGCAGGACTTCCTTCTCCGGTCCCCTCGTCCACAGCGAATATTCGCTCTGCAGTGCCGCGACGGGTTGGATTGCGTGGGCACGACGGATTGTTTGCGCTCCCGCTTCGGAAAGGCCGAAGTGCTTCACCTTGCCGCGCTGAATGAGGTCCTTCACCGCGCCCGCGACGTCTTCAATAGGCACATCCGGATCGACACGGTGCTGATAGAACAGATCGAGCGCATCCACTTTGAGCCGCTTGAGCGAAGCCTCTGCCACTTCGTTGATGCGCTCTGGCCGGCTATTGAGGCCCACAAAGCCCGGCTCTCCATTCGGCTTTAGCTGGAACCCGAACTTTGTCGCGATCGCCACCTTCCCGCGAAACGGCGCCAGTGCTTCGCCTACCAGTTCTTCGTTTGCGAATGGGCCGTATACTTCCGCTGTATCAAAGAATGTGATGCTGCGTTCGACGGCTGACCGGAGAAGGGAGATCATTTCCTGCTTGTCTGCCGGCGGCCCATAGCCAAAGCTCATTCCCATGCAGCCCAGCCCGATGGCTGAAACTTCCAGGTTGCTGTTTCCAAGTTTGCGTTTTTGCATTGTTGTTCTTCCTCTTCCAGGCTAAAGTTACGCGCGTGTGGAGCGGTATCCTGATCCTTCCGATTTATTGCCTATTTCTCTCGCACCTCGGTGTCGCTGCTTCTCATTAGCTTCGCAGCAGTTATCCTGAGAGAGGCTGGACGAAAGCATTATTATGCAAAATACCAGGGCAGTTGCTTCTCAATTGTCAGAACGAGCGAGCGAATTACGCAAGGAGCTGGCTCGTAAGATTGCCTTGTTCATGGACTCGGCAGAGAAACGGGTAACAGACGTACCCGGCCTGACGCTCTCACGCCGGACTGCGCCGATGCCTCCGGCCTCCGCCACTTACGAGCCCAGCATTGCCGTTGTCGTCCAAGGGCGAAAGCGCGTGGACCTGGGCCCAAGTAGTTTCATCCTGGACGAATCGCGATTCTTGCTCACCTCCGTGGATCTGCCCATCATCGGCCACGTGTTTGAAGCCAGTGAGGAACTGCCCTTTCTGTGCCTGCTGCTCAAGCTTGAAATGCCCGTCGTCCGTGAGCTTCTCAGCCGCGAGGACATTCCGTTATCGACGGCGCCGTCAGCCAATCCTGCCATGGCCACGGGTGAGATCACGGCTGACTTGTTGAGCGCCTGTTGCCGGCTGGTCGGCCTGCTGGAGAACCCGCAAGACATCCCTTTTCTGAGCAGTCTGATTCAACGCGAGATCATCTACCGAATTCTGCGCGGACCGGAAGGCGCGCGGCTTCAAGCTATCGCAACGCTGGGAGATCAGAGCCACCAGACGGCAAAAGCGATTGCGTGGCTCAGGGCAAACTACGCGAAGCCCCTTCGGGTGGAGGAGCTCGCACAAATCGCTCGAATGGGCGTATCCACGTTGCATCACCATTTCCGGGCACTCACGGCCATGAGTCCTCTTCAGTATCAGAAGCAGCTACGGTTGCAGGCAGCGCGGGGACGCATGCTGATGGATGGTTTGGACGCCGCCAGTGCGGCTTTCGAGGTTGGGTATGAAAGCGCCAGCCAATTCAATCGCGAATACAGCCGTTTCTTCGGACAACCACCGATGCGGGATGTTCGAACTCTTCGGCTTTCCAATGCCGCGGCAGATGCTGGAGAGAGTAGGGTCTGAACGGCTAGCGACTTGAGCGACAGCGGGCTTGCTGGAATCGCGTTAAAAGGGCCGTGAAAGTGGCTCTACTGTGTATGAGATGCGGTACAAAAATCAGTTCACTTAGTGCTTCGCCTCATACTCCAAATGTTACCGGTCAGTTCGCCAAGCCCGATGATAATCTTGTCCTTCGCCACACCAATCTCGAGTATGCCTGTGTCGAGATTGGCCATCGACAGCCGGGCATTGTGAAAGTGGTACACCGGAAAAGGAGTGCCGACTAGCTTCTTTGTCCGACTCTCCAGGCGTTGTGCCCACAAGCAGAGGTAACCATCGCGATCGGAGATGAAATAGATCAAGTTGCCATTCGGTGACCATCGGGGCTTGTCGTCCCAGCCATTGGGATGATGATCGACGCCGACCCAACGATCTGGCCGATCCGGCGTCCCGTTCTCGACCGGCACAAGCAAGATCTGAGATTGCCACCTTTCTTCACCGGAGTAGAGACCCTCCACGGCGATCCATTGGTCATCAGGCGAATATTTTTTGCTGGAAGAGTGAGATACCGGGTTTGTTCAGGAACAGCTTGTCGCGGCCGGATTGCAGATCGAGAGAGTGAATATCGTCGGCGGAACTAAAGAGCAAGCGGCTCTTGTCTAGTGACCAATCCCAGGTCATAAAGTTCGCGCCCCCAAGAATCATCCTCGGGGATCCGCCGCTTACTGGGGCTGCATATAGTTGGCCTGGTTTACCGGACGTGTAGGCCACCATGGTCCCGTCACGTGAGATCTGTGGATGCCACTGAGGGACCGCACCGCTTGAGACCGTCGCTTCTTTGCCAGTGTCGAGATCTCTCACTTGGGTCTGCAGCTGGGCCGCCTCCTGGGGAAGCGCGATCGGTTCACGTAAGCTGGCGACTGGCCCAAATCCCACCCTGCCAATTCCACCATGATCTCTGGTATAGGCGGCGGTGAAGGCAAGCTTTCTGCCGTCGGCTGAAATGGAGGGCAGAATTTCAGTGACGCCTTCCGTGATTTTCTTAGGCTCTCCTCGTACCTTGGCTTGATCCGGATCTGCCGCCAAACTCCACACAGCGGTATTTCGGTTCAGACTAGCAAAGAACAATTCGCCGTTCGCACTCAGAGTTGGCGAGATCTCCAGCGTTGTGCCCGAAGTAAGGCGTTCGGCCGGACCGCTGATGCGTCCATCAGGGGACACTGGTGCTCGCCACGCATTAACAGCATCCCCGAATCCCGCCGAAAAAGTTATAAAGTCGTTAGACCATTGCGAGAGGCGGGGGATTCGATCGAATCCAAGCGAAAAACCTTGGGTCTTGAGCGCGCTGAAGTCGCTCGTTCTCGTGGACGGACTTCCATCAAGCGCAACCAACCACCAATCAGCGGTATCCCACGCGTAGCCTTCCTTCGGGGAAACGTACACGAGCAAATGCTTGCCGTCCGGACTCCAAACCGGGTTTCCGGCGGTCGAGAGATCCATTCCCAGACGCTTCGGCTCGCCACCGGCCGACGCAACTATGTAGATCGCGCCCGCTCCTCTGACGGTTGGAACAACCGCATCACTTCCGCCGGACCAATAGGCGATCCAATGCCCGTCCGGGGAAAACCGCGGGCTTCGGCCAGACTGGGTCAGGCGAGAGGGCTCGCCGCCAATGACCGGGATGAGATAAATACCGCCCCCATCCTTTTTAGAACGAAACGCGATTTTAGTGCCGTCCGGCGAGAACGTGGGTTCGCTCGCGTCTACATCGTCGTGGGTCAGTTGTACGGCGCTTCCTCCCGGCCCCAATTGCTGAATCCAGATATTCAGATTGCCATGGGATCCTCGATCGGAAGCGTATGCGACGAGCTTTCCCTCGGCGGAAATGGCCGGGTCGGCGGTGAGGCCAGTACCGTCGGTCAACTCGACCAGTTCAGTGTTAGCCGGTTGCTTCCCTTGGCGCGACCAAACGACCAAGAGTAACAGCGCGAGTACGACGGCGGCGCTAATCGCAACAACAAAACCAATCCGCTTTTTCCCTGGGACAGCCACAGCGATTGTGGCGAAGCCACGTTCCGTCCCATTCTCGCGATGTACGCCGTTTGGCGTGATGTCAGGTTGAACGACGTTACCGTTTGAGCTACCGACGAACTCCACGGGGGCAATGAACCGGTAGCCTCGCCGCGCGAGAGTCTCGATAAAACGCGGATTCTCGGCCGAGTCGCCTAACGCTTGCCGAAGCTTGGCAATCGCGGCGTTGAGGCTATGATCGAAATCGACGAACGTATCAGCCGGCCACAGCGACTCTTTCAACTTGTCGCGCGCAACGGCCTGACCGGGTTCCTGGAGGAGGAGATTTAGCACCCGAAAGGGCTGCTCTTGCAACTTGAGCTTTCGTCCGTTCCGGCGTAACTCGCCAGTGTTCAGGTCCAGCTCGAAAACACCGAAGCGCACGAGTTCGGGACTTACGGGCATTAATTTCCCCTTTGCCGGAGTGTAGCAGAAAACGAGCATCCTCTTAGGATCTGTATGTCAGAAGTGACTTGCGAGTAGATGTTCTCTTCTATCAGCAAGTTATGAGATGGCGTTCTGCTTCCCTGCTGATGACCTGCCGGGTATGGAGGTACCTGGCCCCTGCCCGGATACTTGCCTCACTTCGACGAGGTAAGTGGAATGCGAAGAATAACATTCTGGATCGCGGGCACATTGCTCACAGCTCTGAGCGCGGCGGCTTTTGCCCCGGCCTCCGATAACCTGAGTCAGTTAGGGAGCCAGATCGTCGTCTCGGTTCACGATTTCGCCCACATCGGTTCCAAAACGTTGACACAAACTGAGCAGCTCGCGACACGTATTTTCGCGCTCGCGGGAGTTGATGCGCAATGGACCACGGGTTCGCTCTCAGACCGAAGAACCTTGGTGAACGATTTCAGCACAACTCCATCGGGGCGATGCACCGCGCCCTTGCCGGCTGTTCTACAGGTTCAGATCCTTTCGCGTGCACCCGACGGGTTTCCGTCGCAAGGGCTCGGGTATTCGTTGCCGTGCGCCGGCCAGGGTATGCAGGTCACCATATTTGCGGACCGCGTGGAGGCGGTAGCTCGAACAACCCTAGCCAGTTTCTATCGAGTGCTGGCCTATGCACTTGCACATGAGCTTGGGCACGTCCTTTTGAGGTCCTCCCTGCACGAGCAAAGCGGACTTATGAAGGGTATCTGGACAAAGACCGACTGGCAACGCGCTGCGGTGACGGTCATTGCGTTCGCGCCCCATGATGCTTCGCTTATAGCAGGGGAACTTCGTGTTATCAAAACTCGTGATGCTGCACAACGCCAGATTTCCGCTCCAGGCACAATCGCGGGCCTCACGGCGCCCGTAGATCCCACTGCGCGAGGCGGAAGGTGAGGCATGAGACCAGATCCGGCAGTCTGCGGGAAATGATCCGCAGACGGATCACCCTTGTCTTCAACAAGCTAGGAAATGATGTCGAGATGATCTCCCAAGCATGGATTGGGAAGCGCACTAAGGATACGGTTGGCCCTGACAGTCAGATTTTCTTAGGAGAAAATTTCCCAGATGCTCAAACAACAAAAGCTGGTCATTTCATTAGCGCTTGTTCTATTCACCACTTCGACAAGCGCGGATTCTTTGGCCTATATAGTGACCGATTCGAACCAATTTGGCACCTTAAATCTTTCTACAGGAGCCTTTCACCAAATCGGCGCTAACACGCCAGGCCAACAATTTGACTTAGTGTCCGGGCCGAATGGGTCTCTTTTCAGCCTCACCGCCACCGGGAACCTGGAATCGATTAACCCGGCAACCGGTGTAACCACTGTCATCGGCGCCACAGGGCTCGGCATGAACGTCGGTAGCCTCGCCGAAGTTGGTGGAACCTTATATGCAACTGATGGCAATAACAACCTCTATACTGTCAACGCTACAACCGGCGCGGGGCACCTGATCGGGCCTACCGGAATTCCTCCGATACTCAACCCTCCCACCGTGAGCGACGAGAGTCTCTATGGGGTGGGAGGAAAGTTGTACGCGACGTTCGACACTTTCAATCTCCCGGTCTCCAGCCCTCTATTGATTGTCCCTCCAGCTCTCTATCAGATCAATCCTTCGACGGGAGTCGCAACCGACGTGGGTTCAACAATCCTTGGGCTCAGCGCATCGGTAGACGTGAACGGCACATTCTATGCGTTTCACGAAGGGCTAGCTGACCCTTCTTGTGTGGGGCCGGCTCCTGCTCCTTGCCGGTCGGACGCGGAAGAGTTCACGCTTAATCTGGCGAATGGTAACACGAGTTTCGTAACCGATGTTAACTCGAGCGCGACGGCGATTTATGGAGCGTCCCCAGTGGTGCCTGAACCGGCTCCGGTGGCGCTCGCGGGAATCGGGATAGCTATGATTCTTGTTTCCAGACGGCGAAGACGCCATTTCTGATTTGAATTCGGAGAGGGGCAGAAATGAAGGATGATCTTGCTTTGCGAGGAGCGCAACACCGGCTCATTCTCTCGCGCCAGGCCGCCGTGGTAACTGGCTGCCAACTCGCTAGTGACGCGGCAGGCCAAACGAGTAGAGAGTGCTGTCAAACGTTGCGATATAAACGCGGCCATTGGCTAGAGACAATCCGCTAAAGTGATTGAACGACGTAATCTGATCACCACTTGAATACAACTCCTTGCCAGTCTCGGCGTCGAGGGCATACAAGACCGCGTGTGAAGAATTCTTGATGCGCTCAGCGCTCGAATCGAAGAGGCCGCGATCGGGGTAAGCTTGTTCGGTGTTCTCGCCATTGCCGTACGCGTACACAACGCCATTGGCAATTAACGGAGGTTCGGCCCGGTTCATGTCGCGCGAGATCCAAGCCGGCTCTAACTCAATCTTGCCGTTGTTCTCTTTCACCTTGAAGGCGACGATGGCTCCATTTGTCACCGGACCATAAGAAACCGGCACTTTGAAAGCGGGACGAACCGGGCCCCAGAACGGCGTCAGCACCCAACGTGTGCCGGCTGAATCTTGCCAGGTTGCCATGGAACCCCAAATGCCCGCGGAGGCAAAATTCACTTCTTCGTTGCAGATAAGGGGAGTCCGGAAGAGCGGCGTTTGGTGGTCGTTGCCGCCGGCATCGTTGGTATCGAGGAGATAGACGCGGCATTCCTTGCTGCCGGTCACCAACAGGTCTTTGCCGCCAAACTTGAAGACGGCCGGTGTCACTTGCATATCCAGGTCGCGCTTCTGCAGCCAAGCCCAGTTGAAAGGTTCGAACCAATCTTTCAAAACCAGCTTGTCACCTTCGACCTTGGCGCCAATCAAACCATTTCCATATACGTGGTTTTCCGGATCGTATCTGCCATCGCCGGTGGGAGCCCAGGCGGTTCCATTGAAATCGATGGCTGCGCCAGTGCGGCCCCATAAGCCGCCGCTTTTCGGATTAAATGTCATGACATTCTTCTCCGTTTGCGGATCTGTGACGTTGATGGCCCACATCTGATTCGGATTGCCGTTGCAGCCCTGCGAAGTGGTAGTGAAAATGGTGTCGTGCCACAGGTTCAGGGCGTAAGACTTGCCATTGCCGAAGCCGAATTTAACGGGAGGCTGGACATCTTCGCCATCGGCGACATTCAAAAAATGCAATTTGCCGTCGCCCGCCAGCGCATATACAGTTCTGTCGCCCGCTTGGTTGCGCGGGCCAATGACCGGCGTAGCGGTTTGCCCGCCAGGGCATAGCGGATCGTCGGGATTAAAGCCACGCCCCTCAGTAACGGGCGGATATTCGAAATGCTTCTTCCAGATGACTTGGCCGCTATCCACATCTATGGCGTAGATATTGTCTGAGACGCCGGCTTCAATGGCAATCTGTTTGACACCGTCCCTCGTTTTCACGTCACCGGCAATCAAAGGCGGAAAGAGCGAATGCATATGCCTGGGCTGGTTATCCAGCTTGAGCTTCCACAGTATTTGCAGGTTCTTGACGTTATCGGTGGTAAGAATATGTTCGTCTTCTTGCCAGCCGGTCCGTTGCGGGCTGCCGCCATCGGTAAGCCAGTCGGCTCCCCAGGCAATTGCGCCGCAAAGGGCGAGGGTGAAATAAATTAGTTTTCGCATCAGGGTGTCTTCTGTCTACCTGTCTGTCAACTGCGGCTCCATTTTAGAGAAGCCGAATGAGTACATGGCGTTATCGCTGGCGCCGAAATAAATACGACTGTTGGCGACGGCGAGTCCGCTGCCATACGAATAGCCTGCCACCGCGCTTCCGCTCGAGTACAACTGCTTGCCATTGTCGCCGTCGAGCGCGTAGAGAGTTGCGTGGGTGGATGCCTTTTCGATTTCGGCCAAAGTGTGTGGTTTGCCCTTGGCTTTAGGGGGAAGCATAGGCTGGCCGGTGGAGAGCGCGAATACCAGGCCGCCGGAGGTGACCGTTGTGGCGGGACTTGGAACATCAGTCGATATCCAGGCCGGAGCAAGCGTTGGGCGGTCATTCTGCAAAGCCACTTTGAAAGCCACAATACTGCCGTGTGGCGTATCGCCGTTTGTGGCGGGGAATTGGGAGGATGACTTGGGAGGTCCCCAAAGGGATGCGTACACCCAACGATCTCCACTATCGGCATCATTCCAACTGGAAAAGCCCCCCTGAAGTCCTCCGCCCAAGCCGGCAAGCGGTTCGGTGGCAAACAGCGGTTGGTGATGATCGGAACCTCCCAAAGAGGCGGAGTCAAGGAGATATAGACGGCCATTGTTGCCGGCCGCGACAATGAGGTCTTTGCCTTTCCAGGAAAAAACGAGCGGGGTGATACCAGGCTCTTCTACACTCTTACTACCGTTCGGCTCGTCCTCTGTAATGAAGGAGTCTTTTACCTTCAAGGTGAGTGGCTCCAGCGCAAGAACAGTGCGGTGATGGTTTTCTTCAGTGCTGCCTTGCTCGAAGGGGACTTCGACGTAGACGGTTCCGTCGCTGCCGAGAGCGGTCCCCGCGACGCCTGCGAGGCGGCCATTGGTCGGAAGTGAATAGACTTTCTTGTCGGAGCTGCCGAGATCGACGGCATAGAGGGCGTTCGGATGGCCGCCGCAATTACCGGAAGTAGCAGCGTAAATGGTGTTGCCATCGACGTTCAGCGCGCTCGCCCGCGAATTGGACGGCAAGAACTTTACAGGCGGAATGAGGTTGGCGCCGGTTGAGGGATTGAGGGTGTGCAAATAACCATCGCTGCTTAGAACGAAGAAGGCGCCGGTGCCGCTGTAGGCACCGCCTCCGCCAATTGAGGGTGCGGTTTTCGTTCCTGCCGTGGGGGGCGTAGGAACTGGCCGTCTCGCGAAATTGACTCCGGCCGAGCTGCTGCCGCGCATAGCTACGGAAGCAGTCAAACCTCCGGGACATGTCAAGGTCGCTTTCCGCGCCTCACGCTGATCGCCGTGGTATTCGAAATGCACTGTCCAGATGAGTTTGTTGAGGTCGGCGTCTACCGAATACACGTTATCGGAGCTGCCGGCGAAGACAAGCATCTCCTTGAAGCCGCGGAAGGTGATGAGCAGCCCATCGATCAGCGGCGAGGTTAAGGAATAGAGGCCTTTCGATTTGTTGTCGGTTGCATATTTATAGAGCATGTCGAGGCCGCTCACACTATCTTTGGTGAAAGCCTTCTCATATCTGGCCCAGCCATCGCGTTGGGGGCCGCCGCTTTGCGTGGGCCAATCGGCCGCCACAATCACAGCGCACGTCGCGAGTGCAGCTAGCAAGATCGACCCGATTTTCTTTTTGATCAGCATGTATGTTGTCTCAAGGGCAAGTCAGAAGGTGATTCTGGACTTTTGCCTCTCTATCTTCTGGAAGTCAAGGCCTGGAATGTTGCGGAGATCGTCAATGGTTTTGAATGGGCCTTTTTCGGTGCGATAGCGAATGAGTGCGGCGGCTTCGGTTCGGGTAAGCACCAACGAGGATTCCAAATCGACGCTATCGGCTTTGTTGATGTTGATAGGCGGAGCTACCTCTGGACCGAAGTTCTTTGTGAGATATGCGAGCACGGCGTTGAAGTCGTCATCGCTTCCCTGCGCCCCCATCTTGACCATTTTGGAGATGGTATCGGTCCAGCCGTCCTCGTCCTGGCGCAGCGATACGGCTTTCTCGATGGCGTGGCACTTGCTGCAAACGCGGATAGTGGCGGCTTTCCCGGGGCCGTCGGGCAGATCGGCGGCGAAAGAAATGGCGGCGGAAACGGTGAGGAGGATGGATTTTTTGAGGAACTCGCGCAAGACACGCGCAGTGTCAAGCGCTCCGCCCGAAGATATAGCGTGTTTCTCCCTGTCTTGGCGGCGTACGGCCGCGGCCTTTGCGTCTCTCAAGATGTTCTCATTCCCGTCTAAAGACGTTTCTCATTATAGTTCCGGTGAGTTGCGGGTCGGGTTCCAGTCCCAATTTGGCCAGCCGCTCCCACAATTATTCTACGGTGCAGCCCTTGGTGATACATCTTCGCCCAACGTCTTTTGGGAGATTACTTTGCATCGCTGTCGAAGTCGAAACAATAATTCAGAGTGGAAGCTGAACCGGGGCTACAGTCCACTTTTGTGGGGAGTCAAACAAGGTAGTCCACCGCTTCCGAAAGCCCCCTTTATTAGCTATAGAATTGTGTCTGCATGCGGCACAAACCTCTCCGCCTTCTCATGGTCACTCTAGCCGTGTCCGCGCTTGGCGCCGCCGCCGACCTCAACGGTCTGTCTCCCATCGGCTCCGTCACAGGCTACTCGCGCTCTTCCGATGGCGTCACACTCAAATGCGCCGATCAATCGGAGGTCCGGCTCCAAGTCCTCGCCCCGGACCTGATTCGCGTCCGCGCCAGTTTCGCTAAACCCTTGCCAGAGCGTGACCACTCCTGGGCTATCGAAAAAACTACCTGGCCCACTCCCGAATGGTCTGTCAAAGAGGACTCCTCCCGCCTGCTGCTCTCCACCTCCGAACTCGAAGTCGCCATCGGTCGTTCGCCCCTCCTCATCGAATTCCGCGACGTCCAAACGCACCGCGCCATCAACACGGACGCACGTCCCATGTCTTACAACCCCTCCACCGGCGCCCTCGGCGCAGCCAAGAAATTCCCCTTGGAAGAGCACTACTACGGTCTCGGTGAAAAGGCCGCCCGCCTCGACAAACGCCGCGCCGAGTTCAGCATGTGGAATAGCGACACGCCCGCCTATCGCGAAGGCACTGATCCCATCTACCAGGATGTCCCCTTTTACCTCGGCTGGCAGGACTTCGGCGCCTATGGCATCTTCTTCGATAACAGCTACCGCACCCATTTCGATTTCGGCTCCAATCACCAGGGCTACGTCGCGTTCACTGCCGAAGGCGGCGAGATGAATTATTACTTCTTCTGGGGCCCTTCCATCAAAAAGATTCTCGGCCGCTACACCGATCTCACGGGCCACATGCCCATGCTGCCCAAATGGGCGCTCGGCAATCAACAAAGCCGCTGGTCTTACTTCCCCGACACCCAAGCCGAAGAGATCGTCGCCAAATTCCGCGCCGAAGACTTGCCCCTGGACGTCCTCCACCTCGACATCCACTTCATGAATGACTACCGCGTCTTCACCTGGAGCCCGCGTTATTTCCCAGATCCATCGGCCTTCACCCAAACTCTCGCCAAGCAAGGCGTCAAAGTCGTCGTTATTGTTGATCCGGGCATTAAATTTCAACCGCCCGCCCCCAACGTCACTGACCCAACCACCAACCCCGAACTGGCCCCGCAAGATCGTTCCTATTACATCTTCAATCAAGGCGTCAAGAATGACTATTTCCTCAAACGCACCAACGGCAAACTGTGGATCGGTCAAGTGTGGCCCGGCAACGCGGTCTATACCGACTACACTATCGACGCCGCATCCCGCTGGTGGGGTGATTCCCTCCGCGCTTACACCGACCATGGCGTTGCCGGCATTTGGAACGACATGAACGAGCCCTCTGACTTCATCGATCAAACAGGCAAGACCCAAATGGACGTTGTCAGCTACGACGGCGACACCCGCTCGCCCTATGCCAAAAACCGCAACGTGTTCGCACTCGGCATGGCGCGTGCCACTTACGAAGGCTTACTCCGCCTGCGTCCCAACGACCGTCCTTACGTGATCAGCCGCGCTGCTTACGCCGGCATTCAGCGCTACTCCACTATGTGGACCGGCGACAACACAGCCACCTGGGAATCTCTGTCGCTGGCGATTCCCATGTATGAAACACTCGGCCTCTCGGGCGAGCCCTTCATCGGTAGCGACATTGGCGGCTTCATCGGTCGCACTAATCCCGAACTGATGACACGCTGGTATGAAGTCGGTTTCCTTACGCCCTTTTGCCGCAACCACGCGCAAATCGATTCTTACGATAAAGAGCCCTGGCGCTTCGGGACTTACTACGAAGGAATCATTCGCAAATATCTCAAGCTACGCTACCGCTTGCTGCCATTTCTCTACAACACCCTCGAAGAAGCCCACCGCACCGGCGTCCCCATTTTTCGTCCATTGATGCTTAACTACCAATCCGACTACAACACGCTTTCTATCGACGATGAGTTCATGGTGGGCGCAGACCTCCTCGCCGCCCCCATCTTGCAGCCAGGCCAAACCAGTCGCTTGGTTTATCTTCCCGCCGGCGCCTGGTTCGATTTCTGGACCGGCAAGTCTATCCAGGGCGGCGCTATGATCCAAGCCGCCGCGCCTCTCGAAACCATTCCGCTCTACGTTCGCGCCGGAGCCGTCATTCCCTTGGGTCCTGAGATGAATTACGTCGATGAGAAGAAAGGGCCTCTCACATTCTCCATCTACCCCGATTTGCAAGGCCGCGCCGAACTGTCTCTCTATGAAGACGACGGCATCAGCCAGGCCTACAACAACGGCGTGATTCGCCGAACTTCGATTCAGTACCAATCTTCCACGTCTGGCGCCGAAATCGATCTGTCGGCCCCAACCGGCACCTATCAACCCGCCGCACGCTTACTGGTTTTTGATGTTCACGCGCCACCATCCGTGCGCGAAGTGTTGCTCGACTCCAAAGCTCTTCCCACAACCGGCTGGAGCCAAACTGGCAACTCCCTGCACGTCGAAATCCCCGACGATAGTCAACCGCACCGTATTCGAATCCAATAGGGTTGCTCCCGGCAAGTGAACTCCTAACTGCTGGACCTGCCGAAAAAGTGTAACAGTTGCCGCCGTGTCTTCACTAGACTGCGGAGACAATATGCAAGTTCACAAAACAATCAAGAATTTCTTCTTCGTTGCGGCCGGTATGGTCGCATTAACGGTATTCGCCGCGCCTGGTATGGCTGGGGTCTACCACACGCCGATGCATGTGGGGGTCCGCTGTCAGGATGCCTTTCAGGATACCTGGGCGCCTACCGTGGATGTTTATCCAGCGTGCAGCGATTTCATTAGCCAGATTGGCAGCACCGATCATGTAGATTTCTACTTCAATTTGGAAGGTGCCGTAGTCGCGTTCGAAAACGGCAATAGCAACGAATCGTGCAATCCGTGCGGCGGCGTGGATAGCGTCGACTTCTTCTTTATGATCACCCACGGCACGATTGCGAACAACAATGCCGACTATGCCGGCTATGCGATGTGGGACGACAACACGATCGCGTGGACGCCGAATATGCGTTTCGGAGCGGTGGGCAAAGAGGTCAAGATTTTCTCGACATTTTCGTGCGACACATTCAAAACCTCCGATGGTCTTTTCTGGGCGCGCTGGCAGACTGCGCTCAGCGGCGGCGTGAAGATTGCCACCGGTGGCCACGACCTGTTGTATGTGGATAACTCCACCACCGCCACAACCAACTTTGTAGCCGACATGCAAAACGGTATGTCGATCGGTTCGGCTTGGCTCGAAGCCCTCTGGTATGCCAACAACAGCAATCATCCCTCGGTTGCGAACACAGGAGCGAATTCGACCGATTGTTGGAACCGTCAAGGCGCGACCATGGCGAGTGTCCAGACCATGTCCGCACTGCGCGATAGCAGTATCGGCTATGTCTGCTGGAGCGGATGGAACGGCGA
Source organism: Bryobacterales bacterium (assembly GCA_003167495.1). Lineage (GTDB taxonomy): Bacteria > Acidobacteriota > Terriglobia > Bryobacterales > Bryobacteraceae > Bog-105. Next base: position 22,115 of record PMSX01000181.1, read on the forward strand.
TTAGGACGGCAAGAAAACTAAAAGGAGAATGACAATGAAAACGAATCTATTGAATCTAAGTGTGGTTGGTCTGTTCCTCGCGGCCGGATCTATGCTCCAGGCTGAAGACTTTGCACAGGCCACTGCGATCAAACAGACGTCGATGACGCAGGGGTTTGCACAAACCGCTTTGCCCGTGCTGCATCGCGCCACAGCCTCTAGTCAGGCGCAAGTGAGCGCCGCACTTCTCGCAAAGTTGTGCGCCGGATGCGCGGTGACGAAGACGGCGCAAGGTGCGAATTTACACATCAGCGGGGAGAATCTGGATCTGTCGATCTCGCCAGACGCGACCTCCGCTGATTTCCGCAACCTCTCAGTGCAGGCGAAGGCTCACAGCTTGGCCAAACCCCTCGAAGAAAAGATGTCTCTCACGGCACTCGAGCAAGCTGGGAGGGCGTTCATCGCGTCGAACTTAGCCGATGTGATTACCCTGGGCGCCGGTGAACAGATGGCCGCCTTGAGTACCGACTACCGCATTGAAGGTTTGCAGAATGTAAGTACTGGCGCGGTAACGCGGTCAGTGGCCGCCAACCGAGTCGTGTTTGGGAGGACGTTGAATGGAGTGCCGGTTGTAGGCAATGGGTCAAGAGTTGTTGTCACCTTCGCGAATGACGGCTCAGTGGAATCCTTTCACTATGACTGGCCGAAGTACGAAACGGCGACAGCAACCGCGCAGGGCTTAGTAAGTGCCTCGAGTATTTTGGCGAGAGTACAGCAGGTTGTGGGCACACGGACAGGAGTAACTCCGACATTTACCGTGCAGGTGCCGAGTCTCACCGCGGCGGCCGCCGGCGCGGTAGATTTGAATCCAGGCACGAAGCTCCAATCGCTGCAGTGTGGATACTATGATCCAGGCGCAGCGGCTGGCTATGCCGAGGTTCAGCCGGGTTGCGTGTACCACGTCGTGTATGCGGATACCACCGGAATCCGGCAAGGTTATTCCGGCGCGGTTCCGGGAGGTTTGCGGTTTGAGGTCGACGCAAAGTGGCCTGAAACGCAGGTGTTGAAGTAAGAACTGAACGGGGACAGAGGACTCTCTGCCCCCGTTCAACGCCGATTGGAAACTGGCCTCGCGCGCTAATTAGCCGTCGTTGCTGCCATCGCCTGCCCGGTGTGAGACGGCGCGGAATGCGCTTGATTGGCATGCGACCCGTTGTCATGCTTCACGCGGAAGGTATAGTTCGCCAGCCATACCCAGTTAGCGAATGCTGCATCTCCATGGCCACCCGTCAGATCATCGGGTACGCTCCGTGTCCGGTCGCGGAAAATCGCCCGTGCGATTGTGATAGACAGAACGTTTCCATTCCTCGCATATTGGATACCTGGTTCAGCCGACACGGCGAATCCCGGACGGCGGAATCCAAGATTATCGCCCACCGGCAGCAAGTTACGCGCAGGTACCCCTTCCATGCGCGGTCCAAATAACACCGTCAGCCCTCTGATCTTCGATATAGGGTGCGCCACCCCTCCCTCAAGAAGATACTGGTCTGAAACCGCATTGAATTGCGTCAGAGTCAACGAATTGTCCGTGTTCGACCGCCGCGCTCCCAAGTCCTTCGTCATCATCGTGTAACTGCCGTTGAAGTAGAACTGGTTAGTATGCCAATTCTTAAAAGCCGACCACTCCCAAGGAATGCCCCAAGCGCCTTGCCCGGGTTGAATCGAGTAGTCCACCGGCACCGTTGATGTAACGCCGTTGGAAGTGATGGTATTCTCGACGTTATCTTTTCCCGTGGGGAGCAGCAGTCCTATCCCAAGCTGGATGTTGCCGCTCTTCGCCTCCCGCGGATCCCAGATCCAGCCCTGCACGAGGACTGAACTATCTCCGATACCCGCTGACGTATAAATGATCGGCGAATTGTTGCTATGGCGGCTGGCGGTGAGCAGCGGAATATCGGCAGTCACGCTGAAACGTGAAGTGATCTGATAGGTGGCGCTAAAGTTCTCCAGATTGATCTTGTTCTCCACTTGCGTTCCCTGCTGCTGACGATAGCTCTGTACGACGTCTCCCACGAAATGAATATACGAGAACTGGTGCCGGTAGCCTATCCCAAACTCCCAGTCTCCCGCTGCAAGGTAACCTCCCTCACTGTCCGGACCTCCCTGCTCGCCGTTAGATCTTGCCACAATGCATCCCTGCCCAAACGCATGGGGAAGACAAATTATCGATGCCACACACGCGGTGCCGAGCGCAATGAGCTTGCGGCCCAAGCGCGAAATACTCCCTGAAACTCTCATAATACTCCTTTGACTAACCCGACTCAATGTAGAGTAGTGGATTTGCCGGAGTTCTGTCATCAGCTTATTGACCTAGTTAAGCCTCAACCTTTCGGATGATTACTAACTTTAGGTCATCAGAAAGCTTGCATCCTTGTAGCAATTGAGGTAAGTAGTACTGTGTGACTCGTTCTTTGATTACTGTCTTTCTGCTCTTCGCCGCCCAAACTGTGGCCTCCGCTGGCCAGAGACCCGCCGATTTGAAGCTTCACGATATATCGGGCAAGAAGGTGCGCCTCAGCGATTATCGCGGCAAAATCGTCGTGCTAAATTTTTGGGCCACTTGGTGCGGACCCTGCCGCGAGGAAATGCCGATGCTGGTGGAAGCCGAGAAAACGTGGGCAGCCAGAGGTATAACCTTTATCGCCGTCTCTCTCGATGACAGCAAAACAGAGGCTAATATTCCGGCGTTTATTGAACGCTATCACATTGAGTTCCCGGTATGGACTGGCGCTTCGAGCGATGAACTGGATAAACTACGCTTGGGACAGGGCGCGCCAGATACCGCGTTTCTAGACGAAAGCGGTGTCATTGTCGCTCGCGTGTTGGGCGAAATCCGCCGCAAAGAACTGGATGAGCGTCTCGACTGGCTCACCGGTGACCGTAAATCGCCGCCGCCGGCCGCGCTTGTCGATCATATGTAGCGCTTGCTACCTTCGTCGCCCTCGCCGGCCTCTTTCAATTTAACGGATGGAATCCACTAGCGACAACAGCAACTTGTTCAACTCATCGTCACGCTGCCGTAGCTCTTCAATCTTCTGAACCGAATGAAGCACGGTCGTGTGATGCTTGCCGCCGAAATAGCGGCCGATTTCGGGTAGTGAGGCATGCGTCAGATCCTTCGCCAGATACATGGCGATCTGGCGCGGATAAGCAATCTGGCGCGTGTTGCTCTTCATCTTGATCTGCGCGGGCTGCATGCTGAAACGCTCGGCCACGGCGCGGACAATGGATTCGACCGAGATCTTCTTTTCAGGTCCGGAGTTGAGATGCTTCAGCACTTGCTGAGCCATGGACATCGAGATAGCGGTGCCCGTCATCGAAGAAACTGCGATTAGGCGGGTCAGTGCGCCCTCTAATTCACGGACGTTTGATTTCGTCTTCGTCGCTATGAACACGCGCACATCCTGCGGCAACGTGATCCCTTCGGATTCGGCTTTCTTGTCGAGAATCGCCATTTTGGTTTCGAGATCGGGAGCCTGAACGTCCACCATAAGTCCCCATTCGAAGCGTGAACGCAAGCGTTCCACAAGACCGGGGAGCTGGCTGGGCGCGCAATCGCTGGAAATGACAATTTGCTTGCGGTGATCGTAGAGTTCGTTAAACGTGTGAAAAAACTCTTCCTGTGTTCGCTCTTTGCCGGCGATGATCTGGATGTCATCCACTAACAGCACATCGGCGGACCGGTAGTGGCGATGAAAGAGCGGCATGCGGTCGAGTTTGATCGAGGCAATCATTTCATTCATGAAACGTTCGCTCGAGGTATACACGACGTTGAGTCCGGCGAAATGATCGAGTAGACAGCGGCCAATGGCATGCATGAGATGCGTCTTGCCCACCCCCACTCCCCCGTAAATGAACAGCGGATTGTAACTGCGCGAGGGCATGGTCGCCACTGCATGCGCCGCGGCATGCGCCAGTTGATTGGACGAACCAACAACATAGGCGTCGAAGGTGAGCCTGGGATTCAACCAGGCGGCGGTGCTTTCAAAGAGCGAATCCGGCATCGGAAAATGTTGTGAAGAGTGCGGCGCGCCGGCGGAACCGCCGCCCGACGAAGCAGAGGCAGCCATTGCCATCGGTTGAATACTGTATTGCACCTTACGAACTGGCAGGTTCAATTCCCGAATGACATCCTGAATCTGAGAGCTGTATTCCTGCTGGATCCACGCTTCGGTGGTAGGATTGGGCACTCTAACCGTTAAGTCCCCGTCTTCGAAGGAAGCCAGCGCCGTGCCAGAAATCCAATTCTGGTAAGCGCCGTCCCCCAGCTTGGCAGCCAGGCGCCCCTTAATTTGTTCCCAAGCGTCGCTCAAGTTCGCGCGTTTCCTCCAGCCTTAGTCGACCCCAAAAAAAGGAAAAAGATTCCCACACTTTTTCCACACCTTGTGGAAAAGCCAAAAGCTTACACGCCGTTTGGGGCTTGTCTGCCAGCGGTTCGCAGGCAGGTTCGAGTTGAGGAAACTGTTCCCGCTTCTTGCGGACCAACTCAGTCTATCACAGGCATTAACTTTTGAAATAGAAATCTGATCTATTTGTAACACCTTATTAATCAATATCTTGCATCGGTGCTAAATCGAAAGTTTGGCTCCAGACAGCACCGCTTTTCCACCCGCCTGACCATTAAAAGATCAACTGTTGCAACCAGATGAATTGACTTCCGAACAAGATCGTCGGAGAATGTCATTTGGGCGCTTCGCAGTACTTAAGCGGGAGTAACTCAGCTGGTAGAGTGCAACCTTGCCAAGGTTGATGTCGCGGGTTCGAATCCCGTCTCCCGCTCCAAATGAGACGCCGCCCAAACCTTAACCCTCCTGTATAGTCAAGAACAGTCTGCGCCGATAGTTCCGGTAGGCATTCGTCTATTGAAACGGTATCGCCGGATTTACGGAAGGCGCGCTCGGTTCGCTGGCGCGGTCGCACTAGGTATGCTGCTTGGTGCGAGCGCACCGCTTCAGGCACGCCAGAATACTACCACCGCTCCCCGCTTATTGACGAACGTCGCCGCCGTGCGGGCGCTGCCCGTAGCCGAGGCGAGCAAACACTTGCCGCTTCATTTGCGGGGTGTCGTGACTACGCCGAACTTCTGGCACAACAGCTTCTTCTTTCAGGACGGGTCGGCCGGAATCGCGGTTGATCTCGCCGACGAAAAACCAGAGTTTAGAGCCGGCGATTCGGTTGAAATCGAAGGAGTATCGCAGCCAGGCTGGTTTGCACCGTCCGTATTGGCCACTAAGGTCACGCTTGTGGGCCGAGCGGATGAGCCGAAGACCAGGGAGTTTCGCATGAACGAACTCATCGGCGGAGATCAAGACAGCCAATGGATTGAGTTAGTCGGATTAGTGCGCACAGCGCAACTTCAGAACCTATGGAATAGACCCGCCCTTGTGCTGAGCCTTGATACCGGTGATGGCATTGTCACCGTCTGGGTGATGGATTACGCCGGCGATTACCAGGCGCTCGTGGATGCGGTTGTGCATGTGCGCGGCGCCTGCGCTACCACCTATAACGACAGGAGACAACTTGTCGGCATCAAACTGTTCGTGCCAAGCCTGCATTCGATATCGGTTGTGAAGCAGGGATACCGCAATCCCTTTGACGCTCCCTTGCGCCATTTAAGCGGCCTTTTACAACTCGGACAAGGAAGCGCGCCGTTTCACCGGATACGCGTGCGCGGTACGGTAACATTTCAGCGGTCCGGGAGAGATCTTTATATCCAACACGGTGATCTGGCTCTGCTCATTCATACAGCCACAAACCAGACCGTAACGCCGGGGACTGAGATTGAAGCCGCGGGCTTTGGCTCGCGAGGCACCTACTCACCGGAATTACAAGATGCGGTTTTTCGGGTGATCGGTCACGTTAGGCCGGTTGCCCCTCGCTCGGTTCGTGCCGCCGAGCTCACCAAGAAGGCAGCCAGTGCTTTCCTTGTTCCCTATGATGGCCAACTGGTGCGGATCCAAGGTGAGGTTGTCGAGCACAATGAAACCGCAACCGAGCATAATCTCTTGCTGAAACAGGCTGGCATACTCTTTCCGGTAAGGCTCGAAAGGAGCGCGTTCCCAGATGAAGGCTTCGGCTTGCCGGGCTCTGTTATTCGGGTTACGGGCATTTGCGCGGCTACCAAAGACCGCATTGGCGATCCCGAATCCTTTGAGATTTTGGCGCGTTCGGACGCTGACTTTCAAGTAATTGCGCAGCCGCCCTGGTGGAATGCCGGGCACGTCATTGCCGTGTTGACGGCGAGCGGCTTCTTGATTCTGGCGGCTATTGGCTTCATTTATGCGCAGAGAAAACGCATTGAACAGCAGGAACAGGCGCTCGCGCTTACCGCGCGTACTCGCCGCGAGATTCTTGGCAATCTTCCCCTGTTGATGGCCAATCTGGATCGTCGCGGCATCGTCACCGGTTGTAACGAACATCTTGCTAACCTGCTCGGCCGGCGGGCGGAAGAGGTCGTCGGGCTCGAATGGAAGAAGAACTTCGTCAGTGGCGATATCCGTCGCGACGAGGAACGTCCGGCAGACGGCGGAGGCGTCCAAACAATATGCGTGAAGCACGAAGACTACGTGCGGGCGTTCGATGGTTCCGAGCGTCACGTCTCCTGGTTCAACTCGGCGTTGTACGATTCCCAAGGTAATTGGACCGGGACGCTATCGCTGGGCGAAGATGTATCTGAAAGAAAGCGGGCCGAGGCCGCGCTGAGCCAAGCGGCGGAATTAGCCAACGCTGCGAGCCGCGCAAAGAGTGAGTTCTTAGCGAACATGAGCCACGAAATCCGCACGCCGATGAACGGNNATGAGCCACGAAATCCGCACCCCTATGAACGGCGTAATCGGCATGACGGAGCTGGTGCTCGATACCGATCTCACGCCTGAGCAACGGGAAAATCTGGACATGGTGCGAGGGTCGGCCGAGTCCTTGCTGCACTTGATTAACGAAGTTCTGGATTATTCAAAAATCGAATCCGGCAAATTAACCCTGGAAACGATTGAATTCCAACTGGAAGATGCTTTGTTTCAGGCGCTGGGTCCGCTCGCGATTCAAGCCCACCTCAAAGGGCTGGAATTGGTTTGGAACATCGCATCGGGCTTGCCGCCCCGGCTTATCGGCGATCCCGGGCGGCTGCGCCAAGTGCTGGTGAACCTTCTGGGAAATGCTATTAAATTCACGAAATCCGGTGAAGTAGGTTTGCAGGTGAGCTTAGAGGCGAAGGATTCTCATTCGGTTCAGCTCCATTTCAAAGTGCATGACACAGGCATGGGCATCGCGATCGACAAACAGGCGAAAATCTTTGAAGCGTTCGCGCAGGCCGATGGCTCCATCACGCGTGAGTTCGGCGGCACGGGCCTGGGGCTGAGCATCAGTTCCCGTCTGGTGCAGCTTTTTCGCGGAAAAATTTGGGTCGAGAGCAACCCTGGCGAAGGCAGCACTTTTCATTTCACGGCTCCGTTTGGCTTAGGCGTCGAAGAACCGGAACCGCTGCCACCTTTCGCGCTTGCCGGCTTGCGGGTGCTGATCGCAGATGACAACGCAATCAACCGCGAAATGCTGCAACAGACGCTCGTTGGCTGGCAAGCGAAGGTGACGGTTGCCTCCGATGGCGCTGCCGCAGTCGAAGAGTTTGAGCACGCCAGGAAAAATGGCGCTACCTATCAGTTGGTCATTCTCGATGACCACATGCCCGGACTTCAGGGCTTTGCGGCGGCCGAGCGTATTCGGGCTCTCGCCGGGTCTGAAGAAACCAAATTGATCCTGCTCACCTCCCACGGCCTGCGCGGCGATGCGGCACGCTGCCGGAGCATTGGCATTGAAGGATACCTGCGGAAACCGATCAAACGCGGCGCGCTTCGCCTCGGGTTAACGGATGTAATGGGTGTGGGCGCCGCCGCGCCCGTTGAGCGCAAGCTCGTCACCCGCCACACGATTCAAGAGGGACGGCAGCGTCGGATTCTGTTGGCGGAAGACAACCTGGTGAACCAGCGTCTGGCGGTGAAACTTCTAGAGAAGCATGGCCACTCGGTTCGCGTTGCCGCCAACGGCCGCGAGGCAGTGGATTCGCTCGACCTCGAGACGTTCGACCTGGTGCTCATGGATATGCAGATGCCGGTGCTCAGTGGGCTCGAAGCCGCGGCCCTCATTCGAGAAAAAGAGAAAACAACCGGCCAACACATCCGTATCGTCGCTTTGACAGCGAACGCCATGCGCGGTGATCGCGAAAGATGTCTCGCCGCGGGGATGGATGGGTATCTATCGAAACCCATCCGGGTCGAAGAACTGCTAGCCGTTTTATAGCTATTCGCCCGAGTCGGTGCTGACTTTAAGCACCGCCAAGAAAGCTTCCTGCGGTATTTCCACCCGGCCCACGCGCTTCATACGGCGTTTGCCTTCCTTCTGCTTCTCCAGAAGTTTTCGTTTGCGCGAAATATCCCCGCCGTAGCACTTGGCGAGCACGTTTTTGCGCATGGCCGCTATGGTTTCCCGCGCGATGATCTTATTACCGATCGCAGCTTGCAGAGCAACCTCGAACATTTGGCGCGGAATCAGTTTGCGCAAACGTTCAATCAGCGTCTTCCCGCGTTCGTAAGCGAAATCGCGGTGCACAATCATGCCGAGAGCATCCACCGGCTCGCCCGCCACCAGCACATCCAGCTTCACCATCGGCGAAACGCGATAACCGGATAAATGGTAATCGAGCGAAGCGTACCCGCGGCTAGCGGATTTGAGACGATCGTAGAAATCGAGAACGATTTCGTTCAACGGCATCTCATAAAGCAAAAGAACACGTCCTCCGCCGATATACTCAAACTTTTTCTGCACGCCGCGCTTCTCTTCAAGCAGCTTTAGAATTTCGCCAATGTATTCTTCGCGCGTGATGACGGTAGCGTCAATGATGGGTTCTTCAATTCGCTCAATATTGGTGGGATCGGGGAACTTTTGCGGATTATCAACCTCAACCAGATCGCCGTTCGTCGTGGTGACCCGGTACCGCACGCCCGGCGCTGTCGTGATCAGATCAATTTGAAATTCACGCTCCAACCGTTCCTGCACAATCTCCAAATGCAGCAAACCCAGAAACCCGCAGCGGAAACCAAAGCCTAGAGCGACCGAGTTTTCAGGTTCGAAGTTGAAGGCGCTGTCGTTAAGGCGGAGTTTTTCCAGAGCGTCGCGCAGTACCCCGTGTTCGTGCGATTCCACTGGATACAAACCCGCGAAAACCATCGGCTTGATTTCCTGAAAGCCCGGCAGCGGTTCTTTTACCGTCGTAGGCTCATCGGTGATCGTGTCGCCGATCATCGCGTCCGAAACGGTTTTAATATTAGCGAAGAGAAAGCCTGCTTCGCCCGCGCCCAGTTCATCGCACGGCACCGGCTTGGGAGATTGGAAGCCCACCCCATCTACCTCATGCACCTTCCCGTTCGACCATAAGCGGATTTTCTGCCCTTTACGCAGAGTGCCGTCGATAATGCGAGTCAGGATGATAACGCCGCGGTATGAATCGAACCAGGAATCGAAAATGAGCGCGCGCAGTGGGGCGTTCGGGTCGCCTTTGGGCGCGGGCACCTTTTTTACGATCTCTTCAAGGATCTCTTTGATACCAATGCCGTTCTTCGCACTGGCCAGAATAGCTTCGCTCGCATCCAGGCCGATGAGTTGTTCAATCTGCTCGCGAATGCGTTCCGGCTCCGCCGAAGGCAGGTCAATCTTGTTGATGACCGGAATAATTTCAAGATTGTGGTTGAGCGCGAGATACGTATTGGCGAGCGTCTGCGCTTCCACGCCTTGCGAAGCGTCTACCACCAACAACGCGCCTTCACACGCTTGCAAGCTGCGCGACACTTCGTAGGTGAAATCCACGTGGCCGGGCGTGTCGA
>PMSX01000145.1 GCA_003167495.1 Bryobacterales bacterium
ACGCGCGCTCGCCACGCAAAAAATCAAGATAAACGGCTAACTTTCAATAACCCACAAGCGCAGCGCCCCTATCATAATTATGGGCGACATAAAGTACTCTCTATCGACAAGCTCAGAGGGTCTTGGGCGGCCCCCACACTGGCTTTTGATTTTTTCACGGCTTCTGACGCCCCCGGCTCGGATTCTGGTGTGGTGGGAGGGTGGGGGGTGGGGTCGGTTCAGGGCTGAAGGTAGATTAACAACGTTCGGCCGTCGGAGGTGAAACTGTCGCCGGTGGCGGTTCTGCCTTCTCTTACCGGATAGGTCGGCATCATGTATTCTTCCTTGACAACGAGACCGCTATAGACCAAACCTTGTCCAATGTAGTCGCGTTCGCCGTCGGTGGCGGGATCGATTCGGTGAGTGACACGGTTGTCGCGATGGTCTTTGTCGAAGCCGACGTCGTGGGTTCCGGCGCCGGCCCAAACTTGTTCGCCGTCCAAGGTAAGAGGCGCTTTCCAAATGCGGAAGTGATGGCGCGATTCAACCACCTTCAGCGGATCGGCTTGGGCGTAACCAAAATCCTGCACCCTGCCAAAGAGTTGCAGATCGCTCATGGGCATTGCGACGTAGCTTTGTTTTGAAAGGCTGGTCATGAGGCCGTGCATCACCGCTTCTTTCCTGGTCCTGTCTACTAACACCCAGTTGGTAGCAGCCAGCGCCGCCTTTAGCCGATCCTGTGAGCCAACCACGATAAAGTTAACGCGGTCCCCCAAATTGCCTTCTTCATCAGTTACGCGCGGCGGAATGCTGTCAAGCATCTGTTGCGTCACACGCGGGAGATACGCTGCTGCACGAGCCACCGGCGACACACCTTGGGCCCATTCAACGGTCACGTGATAGCGCCCGGAACCGGTGTTTCCAGCCAGCTCATTGATCCCCAGAAAAAGGCGGCCCGCCAGAGGCGTAGTACGCTGCCTGTTTGTTCCGACTAGAAACGGAATAGCAGCGGGATTGTTAGTGAAGCGTCCTATCAGTGCGCCACGGCCCAGATTCGCCAACGGATAATGCACCGTCATGTCGGTCCAAGTGCGCGTTAGGCCATCGGGACCGCTGATGTGCATGGAGTCGAATTCGACCGTCCCGTTCGCCATGACCGTGATGATGTCGCCGGCTCTGAGGTCAATGCCGGTGTCGGTCCAGACCTGGCTCGCATCGATATCCAGTTCTCTTCTATCCGCCGCCAGTACGTTGCTGACGGCCAGCCATAAAAGCAAAATGCGCATCTCGGCGTTTCACTGCTTGGTGGCACTGACTGGCGCTTTACGCGGTGCGCTGCTGGGTGGCACAAGACCCTTCAAACGCATGTACGTCACGATATTGCCGTAATGCTCATCCAAGTGTGCGGTGTTGATTGTTAGAATCGTGAGCTTTGCCCAATCGCGCCCTCCAAATTTGACGAGCGCGGGAGCTTGGTCGTCAGTCATGGCCCCATAGACTTTGTCACAGTAGGCGATGGCATCCTTCTCGGCTTGCACGAGATCGGCTTTGCTGGTTTTGGTTTTCTCAATATCCGAAGCGGGTGGTTTCTCGCCAGCAACCGTGGAGCAGAATAGATACTGCGCGTCGGCGGTGTGCCCTACTATCTGGCCGAAGCTGCGCACGTCGGGCGTCGCCTTGAACGAATAATTTTCTTCCGGCATCTGCTCGGCCGCGGCTAAGACGTTGTGAGCCACCGCACCATAGTAGACCTTCTGGCCGATGCTGAGCGGATTCTGAGCAAAGGCTGCCGTCGACGCGGCGGCGAGCAATACAAAACACTTAAGAGTTTTCATTCGGAGATCTCTTTGAAAATGATCCCACACCCGTTTTATGCGACGCTTGCTTCCGCCGGCAATTCTAGCGGGTGTTTATATTTGCATTCTTTGTTGGGGCATTGGGCAACGGGGCCTGCTTTGAGGAACTTCTCAATCAGGTAGCTGCTGCCGCAATCGGGGCACTTTTCCAGAATCGGCTTGCCCCAGGCGACAAAGTCGCATTCCGGATAGCGGTTGCAGCCGAAGAAGGTCCGTCCGCGCTTGGAGCGGCGTTCTACTACTTGACCTTCACTGCAGTTGGGGCAGGGAACGCCAATGGTTTTCTGCTTGACGAATTTGCATTTTGGATAGTCGCTACAAGCGACGAACTCGCCATAGCGGCCGTATTTCTGCACCAGATTGCTGCCGCATTGCGGGCATTTCTCTTCGAGCCGTACATCTTTGCGCTGTTCACCGCCGATTTGTTTTGTCGTTTTGCAATCGGGATAACCGGAACAAGCAAAGAACGTGCCGAAGCGGCCTTTTTTGAGAACCATGGGGCGGCCGCAGTTTTCGCAGTATTCCTGCTCGTCCTGTTCGCCGAGATCGCCGTTGTTCTTGTCGATATCGGGCAAATCAACGGTGAGTTCGCGGGTGTTGGTGCATTCGGGATAACCGGTACAAGCGATGAAGCTGCCATGCTTGCCCCACTTGATGACCATAGGCTTGCCGCATTTGTCGCACACCAGGTCGGTGGGCCGTTCCATGCGCTTGATATCGGTCATGTTGTGCGCGGCGTGCTCGAGATCCTTCACGAAGCGGGCGTAGAATTCGGCCATGGCGACGCGCCATTCGAGCTTGCCTTCCTCTATTTCGTCCAGCTCCTCTTCCATGCGCGCCGTGTATGTCACGTCGAACAGATCGTTGAAGCTTTCGAGAAGCAGATCGGTGACAACCATCCCCAGTTCGGTGGGGACGAACTTGCCGCCTTCTTTCTTAACGTATTCGCGGTCTTGAATGGTGGAGAGAATGGATGCGTAGGTAGACGGCCTGCCTACTCCGTCGGATTCCAGCTTCTTAACCAACGTTGCCTCGTTGTAGCGCGGCGGTGGCTCAGTGAAATGCTGCTCAGGCAGAATTTCTTTGAACTTCAGCGTTTCGCCTTCGGTGACGGCGGGCAGTTTATGCTTCAGATCCTCGTCTTCGTCGTCTTTCTGGTCTTTGCCTTCTTCATAGACTTTGAGGAAGCCTTCAAACTTGAGAACGCTGCCGGTGGCGCGGAAGATATATGGAGTTTTGCTTTTGCCGTCGGCGCTGACGTCTATAGTGGTTTGATCGAGCAGCGCGGGATTCATCTGCGAGGCGATGAAGCGCATCCAGATGAGGCGGTACAGCTTCAGTTCGTCTTCAGCAAGGAACTTTTCCATCATTTCCGGCGTGCGGAGCACGGACGTGGGGCGGATGGCTTCGTGGGCGTCTTGCGCGTCTTTTTTAGTTTTGTAGACGTTGGGCGTTTTGGGAACGAATGGTTCGCCGTAACGATCGGTGATGAATTTGCGAACTTCGGCGAGGGCGTCGTCGGAAACACGCGTGGAATCGGTACGCATGTAGGTGATCAGGCCGACCAGGCCTTCTTCGCCCAGTTCCACGCCTTCGTACAAACGCTGTGCGATCATCATGGTGCGCTTCANNTCGGTACGCATGTAGGTGATGAGACCAGTTGCGCCTTCGTCACCGATTTCTTTACCTTCATACAGGCCTTGCGCCAGCATCATAGTGCGTTTGACACTGAAGCGGCATTTGCGGGACGATTCCTGCTGCAAAGTGGAAGTGATAAACGGGGCGACCGCATTGCGCTTCTTCTCTTTGGTGGCCACCGATTTGACGATATAGGTGGCGTTATCAAGATCGTCGACAATCGCGGTGGCGTCTTTTTCGTTGGTGACCTGCGGGATTTCGTTGTTGCGGCGATTCAGACGCGCAGTGAGTACGGGCGCTTTCTTGGCGTTGAGGGCAACGTCGATGGTCCAATACTCCTGCTTGATGAAGGCGCGAATTTCGCGTTCACGTTCGACGATCAGGCGGAGGGCGACGGTTTGCACACGTCCGGCGGAGAGGCCGCGGCGGACTTTGTCCCNNGGTCGAGCACGCGGCGCGCCTGTTGGGCTTCGACAAGATGGATGTTGACGGAGAGTGGTTTATCGAAAGCCTTCTGCACCGCGCTGGCGGTGATTTCGTTGAACATGACGCGGAAGAAGGCGGGCTTACCCGATTTCTTGGATTCCAGTTCTTCCTGCAGATGAAAGCAGATGGCTTCGCCTTCGCG
>PMSX01000350.1 GCA_003167495.1 Bryobacterales bacterium
CTATTGCCTGGACGCGCGTCCACAATTTACCCGATTTCGTTTATTTCAATCACAGTATCCACATCAATAAAGGAATTGGGTGTTCGGCCTGCCACGGCAACGTGTCTGAAATGCCGCTCATATATAAGGTCAACACGTTGAACATGAACTGGTGCGTTAACTGCCACCGGAACCCCGCCAAGTTCATCCGGCCGCGCTCCCAAGTATTTAACGTTGCTTATCAGTACCCCGATAACCAAGACGAAGTGGGCGCCAAACTTGTGAAGGAGTACCATGTGCAATCTTTGACCGATTGCACCACGTGCCACCGATGAAAGAACTTTCGCCTTCTCACTCCAACGGAACTATGAACGAGCACGAAAAACCGATGGCGAGTGCGCTCGTACCTTTAGAGTCGCTGCTCGAAAAACCCCGAAAAGAGGTTGATTTAACCGAGTTGCGGGAAAAGCTCGCAGCCGGGCGTGGCCCTGCATTTTGGCGGACCCTTGAGGAGGCCGCCGAATCGGAAGACCTCAAGGAATATGTCGAACAGGAGTTTCCGGGTCTTTCTGGGCAGATTCCACAAGGGGTCGACCGCCGAAGCTTATTGAAGGTCATGGGGGCGTCTCTGGCCATGGCGGGCGCAGCTGCTTGTACGAAAATGCCGAAGGAGTCGGTCGTGCCGTACGTGCGCCAGCCGGAAAACATTATTCCGGGCGAGCCAATGTTTTATGCCACGGCCCACACCAGTGCCGGCTATGCGCGCGGCGTCCTGGTCGAAAGCCATTTGAATCGACCCACAAAAATCGAAGGAAATCCCGATCATCCTGCCAGTCTGGGATCAACTACGATCTTCGAACAGGCATCGCTGTTAAACCTTTATGACCCTGATCGCTCAGAAACCGTTTTATTCAGGGGCGGCTTGAGCACATGGGGTCAATTCACGGGCGCGTTGAGCACGGAAGCGCAGTCTATCGGTTCTCGCAAAGGTGAAGGGCTCGCCATTCTTTCAGGCGCGACCACCTCGCCCACCTTGATCACCCAAGTGAATACGCTGCTGGCACAATGGCCCAACGCCAAGTGGTATGTTCACGAACCCTCAGTGAATCCAGCTGTCGCCAGCGCCGCGAAAAAAATTGCCGGCCGAAGCGCTTTTGTCAGCTACGATTTTTCGCAAGCGGACGTCATTCTGAGCCTGGAGAGCGATTTTCTAACCTCCGGTCCGGCCTGTTTGAAATATTCGCGGCAATTTGCCGCCAAGCGCGCGCTAGACAACGGCCAGACACCCGTTCGTTATTACGCGGTCGAATCATCGCCCTCGGTGGGCGGATCGCTGGCGGATCATCGCTTCTCCGCGAAAAGCAGTTCCATACCGGCGCTTGCCTATCAGTTAGCCAAGGCCTTGGGCGTAGCGGCTCCGGATGCGACTGGCACTGCGCCAGAGTGGCTTAGTAAGGTAGCCGAAGATCTCAGCCAGCACAAAGGCCGTTGCGTCGTGATTCCAGGCGAGTATCAACCGGAAAGCGTTCACCTCGCTGCCTATGCCGTTAACACCGCACTCGGAAATGTTGGAACAACTGTCCGGCTGCTCGAATCCTCGATACCCGACGCGCACACAATAGAGGATCTTGCAGCCGATTTGAACAACGGCCAGGTTGAGATGCTCATCGTCTTGGAAGCGAATCCGGTCTATACCGCGCCGGCTTCGCTCGATTTCGAAACAGCCATCCGTAAAGCGCGCATGGTCGTCAGGCTGGGGCATTACTTCGATGAAACATCGCGCTGGAGCCACTGGCATGTGCCGGCGGTGCACTATTTAGAATCCTGGTCGGACGCGCGCGCGTTTGACGGCACAGTAACGATTATTCAACCGCTCGTTGAGCCCCTCTATCGTGGCAAATCGGCGCACGAGCTCTTCAGCACGCTTTTAGGCAAGCCCGATGCAACGCCGCATGATCTGGTCAAGAGCTACTGGCAAAGTGTTTCGCCGAACGGTTTCGATGCGTTTTGGAAGACATCTCTTCACAATGGCGTCGTAGCGGAAACCGCTGCCGGAGTGCTGAATGCCGGAGCCATTACGCTACCGCCGCTTTCCCCGCCGGAAACCGGCGAATGGGAGGTGACGTTCCGGCCCGATCCCACCATTGGCGATGGTGCTTTCGCAAATAACGGTTGGCTGCAGGAATTACCCAAGCCAATGAACAAGCTCACTTGGGACAACGCGATTATCATCGGCCCCAAGGCGGCTGAGCGCTGGCAGATTAAGACTGAGGATGTAGTCGAATTGGAGATTGAATTATCGGGTTACCAGGGCCACAAGGTTACCGGCCCGGTGTGGGTCCAAGCCGGCCAACCCGACAATTCAGTCACTGTATTTCTTGGATATGGTCGCAAGCGCGCCGGCCGCGTCGGAACGGCGGTAGGGTTCGACGCGTACCCAATACGCACCAGCGCTGCACCGTGGTTTGTGGAAGGGCTGAAACCGCCGCGCAAGACCGGAGACACCTACAAGCTCGCCTCCACTCAGGGCTACCAGAGCATGGACACACCCGATGGCGGCCATCGTCCGCTGGTCCGCGAGACTACGCTTGAGGAATACCGCAAAGAGCCGAACTTCGCGCAGGAAGAAGAGCCCGCTCCGGGGCTGACGCTTTACAAGCCTTATCCCTACAAAGAAGAAGACTACGCCTGGGGCATGGCGATCGACCTGAACTCCTGCGTGGGCTGCAATAACTGCATGCTGGCTTGCCAGTCGGAGAACAACATCGCCGTCGTCGGCAAAGAGCAGGCCGTCATCGGTCGCCACATGCACTGGATTCGCGTCGACGCCTACTACCAGGGCGACCGCGACAATCCCAAGGCGTTCTTCCAGCCCGTGCCTTGCCAGCAGTGCGAGAACGCGCCCTGC
>PMSX01000318.1 GCA_003167495.1 Bryobacterales bacterium
ATCGCTCGCCTGAAGCAGGGCATTTCTCTGAAGCAGGCACAGGAGGAGTTGCATGCGGTTGGTCGCCAGCTTGCCGCCGAACGGCCTGATTTCGATAAGGGCTGGAGCGCCGAAGCCGTTCCGATGCTCGCTGATGCCACCGAGAATGTCCGTTTACCTCTACTTGTCTTGTTGGCGGCGGTGGGCCTGGTGCTGCTAATTGCGTGCGCCAACGTGGCGAATCTGCTGCTCATGCGAGCGGCTGGCCGCCTGCATGAAATATCTCTTCGAGCGGCGCTCGGGGCCAGCAGGGGCCGTCTGCTTCAGCAACTTCTCTCAGAGAGCGGTGTTCTGGTAATCGTTGCTTGTCTGATCGGACTGGGCATAGGCTACGGCGGTGTCAAGGCGCTGCTGGCGCTGGTTCCCAATCAGAGTCAGCTTCCCCGATTGGATGCGATCCATATGGACGGGCGCGTGTTTCTGTTTGCCGCGGCTTTGTCGATCTTGAGCGCTCTACTGTTCGGACTGATTCCGTCGCTTCAGGTTTCTCAAATCGAACCGCAGCAGACTCTGCGGTTAGGATCGGCTCGTTCCACGGTCAGGAGTAGTTTTCGCAAGGCTCTCGTCGTATTGGAAGTCGCACTCTGCCTGCTGCTCCTGGTCGGAGCGGGATTGATGCTCCGAAGTTTTCAAAAACTCGTGTCGGTGGACCCGGGATTCGCAACGCAGCACGTACTTACGATGGGGATACTCACTTCGCCGGTCCGCTACCAGGATAGCCGGAAGCGCGCCGATTATTTTGCGAATGTACTGGCTGAAATTCGCAGCGTTCCTGGAGTGGAAGCGGCGGGATCTATACACTTCCTCCCACTAGAGGAACGGACATCTGGGTCGTGTTTCTCCCGTTTCGGTGAGCCGCTCGTTGCCAGTAAGTCCCCCGATGCGGACTTTCTGGTGGTTAGTCCGGGATACTTTGAAACCATACGAACTCCGCTGCTGTTTGGACGTTCATTCAATGTCCGTGACCGGATCGATAAGCCGTCCGTCATTATGGTGAACGCGCAGTTCGTTAGGAAATTCCTCGGCCAAGTCAATCCGATCGGTCAGAAGTTAAATCTTTGCTGGACCGTCAAGAGTCCAGCGGAAATTGTGGGCGTTGTCGCCGATGCGCGACAAACGGAACTGCAAGCAGATCCCAAGCCCACTATTTTTCTAGATAATCTGCAGGCTCCCATGTACTTTGCTCAATTGACAATACGCACCTCCGGCGATTCCAGCCAAATGGCGCGCGCTATCGAAGCAGCCATTCATCGCGTGAACCCCGAACAACCGGTAACAGACGTTCAGACGATGCAGGAAGTGTTTTCCGATTCGGTAGCTCAACCGAGACTGCAGCTGGTTTTGTTGCTCATCTTCGGTGTAATGGCCGGGCTTCTGGCAATCATCGGCATCTACGGCGTCGTGTCTTACTCGGTTGCACAGCGCACACGGGAGATTGGCATCCGTATGGCGCTGGGAGCACGATCAAGCCAGGTCAGATGGACAGTTCTGAAAGAGGGCATCGCGCTTGCCGTGGTGGGAGTTGGGATCGGATTAGCCGGGGCTTCAGGACTCACTCGCATATTGCGTACCATGCTCTTCGAAACGCCGCCCAACGATCCTTTGACGCTTGCATGTGTGACAGTGGCAGTTTTGCTGGTGGCTCTTGTGGCCGCGATCATTCCGGCAAGCCGTGCGGCGCGGATGGACCCGACTGTTAGTTTGCGGTACGAGTAGGTTGAACAGGGCGCCACTGCGATGGTCGGAAACGAGATATTGTAGGAGGAACGCCTATGACATCACGAAGACAGTTTTTGACCGCTGCCGCCGCTGCCGGTATTGCGAATCGAGCCTGGGGCAAATCCACTGACTCGACCTACCCATATGCGGAATTCGAGGCGCGCGTCGGCCGCCGCGATTTTCGAGGCATGACAAAAGATGTTTTGCCAACGCCGTGCATGGTTGTGGATCTGGCGATGTTTGAGCAGAACGTGGGCACGATGGCTGCCACGGCGAAGAGCAACGGAATCAATGTGCGCCCGCACGTGAAGATTCACAAGAGCGTGGATATTGCGAAATACCAGATCGGCCAAGGAGCCATCGGCGTAACTTGCGCCACCATAGCGGAGGCAGAACTGATGTCCGGCGCGGGTATCCGAAACGTGTTGTGGACGAAGCAGCCGGCCAGCGCCAACAACATCGCGCGCGCCGTAGCACTATCGAAAAAAGACCCCACCTTCATGTTTGTGGCGGATGATCCGCTGGTTGTGGACTGGGTCGTGGAAGCAGCCGCGGCCGCCAAGGCGAAGGCAAAGATCGCCGTGAGCGTCAATGCCAGCATGGACCGCCAGGGAATCGCGGCCGGCGAACCCGCGCTCCAGCTTGCACAGAAGATCTCTTCTTCGCAGTGCATTGAATTTCAGGGTTTTATGGCGTACTCCGGAAACGCTGCCCACACCCATGGTTGGGAGGCGCGGCGCGTGCGATCTGCAAACGATTTGGCGGGCGTTCGGGAGACGATTGGTCTCGCCCGCAAAGCGGGACTACCCGTGAATATAGTCAGTGGGGGTTCGACCGGTACTTACAATATCGACCACGACAACGGGCTTACTGAGCTGGAGGCTGGGTCGTATATCTTTATGGACACGGCCTATTTTGGGATTGGTAGTAAGAACGGAGACTCGACTTACTCGGATTTCCAAGGTTCGCTGACCGTTCTTACAACGGTGGACGCGAAACTTCACCCTGGCTTGGCCACTACCGACTACGGCAATAAGGCGACGGTGCGGCCAACCGACAAAGTTAAGGGCATGCCTTGGCTCGAGGTAGGCACGCAAGGTGCCGAATACGGGGCGCTGAAGTGGAAAGACGGCGATGGTGACTTGAAACTGGGCCAGCGCGTCGAGATCTACTGCAGCAATCTGGACATGAGCACGAATTGTTACGATCGCTATTACGTTGCCAAGGGGGACCAGATCGTGGATGCTTGGCCCATCATGGGCCGGAGTGGCGCGGCACAACGGTAGACGGCAGCCCTGCCTAACGGCGGGGCTGGGGACGGGAGCTGAGAGGAACGGCGCAGACGGGGTGCTGGATTGAACGGGCTGTGACTTTCGGCGATGGTGCGTTGAGGCGGTGAACAACGCAAAAATGGGGACAGCCAGCACGCGATGGTTGGACCGGCGGCTTCGTATCAGACTGATTCCGGGCGCTGTGGCNNGTGGCAGTCCCCACCTTTGCTTCGTCACAGGCCGGGAAACCAGCGCACAGCGTTATCGTGAAACAGCTTGCGCAGGACAGGACGAGGCAGATTCAAGCCCTGGTAGGCGTGGCCCATGAACTCGACATTCTGGCCGGTGGAGAAAAACTTCCAGTCGCGCGCATAGGTGTTGCGCAATTCAGCGAGTGAGTCTTCGGTCTTGGACCGGGGAAGAACGACAACATCGGTCGCGTAAAGCACGCGGTCCTGGTACTTCAGCAGGAACGCGCGCACCTTGTC
>PMSX01000182.1 GCA_003167495.1 Bryobacterales bacterium
CGCTTTGGCAGCAGGGTCTGAGTGGCAAAGGCGTTTTGGTGGCACACCTCGATACCGGTATTGACGGCGAACATCCAGCGCTTAAACCCGCGATTGCGCACTTTGCGGACTTTGATGCGACGGGCCACGCTATTGACGGCGCGCCGATTGCAGATTCCGACGTGCATGGCTCGCACACCGCGGGTATCATCGCCGGGCGGACGTATCTTGGGCAGCAGATCGGGATCGCGCCCGGCTGCCAACTCGCGAGCGCAGCCGTGATTGAAGGAGGAGACCAAGTGGCGCGCGTGCTGGCGGGTGTGGATTGGATGCTCAACTTTCCGGTTCGCGTGTTGAATTTGTCACTGGGCTTTCCGGGGTACTTCGATCAATACATTCCAGTGTTGAAGAAGCTGCTGGGCAAGGGAATTTTCCCGGTGTTTGCGATTGGGAACGAGGGGCCAGGTACGAGCCGGTCGCCAGCGAACTATCCGCAGGCCTTGTCGGTGGGGGCGGTGGATGCGCAGGGCAATGTGGATCCGAGTTCGAGCAGCGAGACGTTTCCGCGTACGGTGAATCCGCTGGTGCCGGATCTGGTGATGCCCGGAGTCGACATTGTTTCGGCGAACGCCGGACAGGCGAATTTTCGGCTGGATAGTGGAACATCCATGGCTGCGCCGCATTTAGCGGGTTTGGCGGCATTGCTGTTTGAGGCATGTCCGGAGGCGACCGTGGATCAATTGCAGACGGCGGTTTGCCAAGCTTGTTCGCGAACGCCGGCAATGCCTCCGGATCGTGCGAATTTAGGGATGCCGGACGGACCGAAGGCACTGGCGGCATTGCAAAAGCTGGTGGGGACAGGGAAGACGGCGACGGGCGCTCAGACGGCGGCGGGTTAAAGCGCGTAGGGAAGTACGGCGAAACTCGCTGCGTTGCGCGTAGGGCTCCAGTCATCGTTGATCGTTCGCCACGCGATTCAATAAGTTGTGAGCAATCCTGTCAACAAGAATTCCTCTGTATCTACCAGTACCAGAAAAACTACCAATCTCTAAGCAAATTCCTAGCATTACCCCCATTTGCACGCTATGCTTACACCCAGTTTCTAGATTTATGGAGGTAGTATGCTAGCTAGAAGTTTTTGTTCAATCCTGACCTTGGGATTGCTCGGGGTCTACTCAATCGGAGCGGCTCAAACACAGGTTTCAGGCGGTCAGGTGATTGCCAACAACACACCCAAATTTGGAGCAGGCACAAAAGATTTGGGTTCGGCAGATCCTTCGGCCGCGATCAATGTCAGCGTTTGGTTGAATGTTCACAACCGTCCCCAGTTCGATGCGCTGGCGGAATCACTTTATGATCCGAAATCGTCCAATTTCCGCCATTGGCTCTCGAACAAGGAATTCGCGGCTGAGTATGCACCGACCGAAGCGGAAGCGAAGACCGTGCAAGATTTCTTGACCGCGAACAAACTGTCTGTCGTCACCGTCGGCCCCGATAACTTGTTTGTGAGTGCTACCGGCACGATCGCCAACGTTCAAAAAGCGTTTAACGTTGCCATCCATCAGTTCGAGGTTGGCGGCCAAACCGTTCGCGGCAATACCAGTGACCCCAGGGTGACTGGGCCCGCCGGAGCTCTCGTCGGAGCTGTTTACGGATTGGACAACTTGCAGTTTACCCATCCGTTTCTGACGACCACCAGCGGCGGAGCCAAGGGAAAAACGCCCCCCGGGGCGGGACTGGGACTGAAAAGTGCAGCCTCTGCTAGTAATAACGCCGATCCCGCTTTCTTCACATCCAACTGCTTTACCGGAACTAAGACTGAGTCCTTTACAAGTAGCAGCCCATTTGCCGACGCAACCTATACTGGTAACGGCTACACTGACAACACCGAAGGTTGTGGCTACACACCCGCGCAAATCCAGACAGCCTACAATCTCACTGCCCTTTATAAAGAGGGCTATGACGGTACAGGACAAACCATTGTCATTATTGATTGGTGTGGTTCGCCCACAATCAAATCCGATGCCAATGCTTTCTCCGCAAGATTTGGCTTGCCAGCGCTAACGGCAGCCAATTTTCAGATTATCAACTATCCTGCGCCATCCACTTGCGCGGGGCCCGACGCGGAGATTAATCTCGATGTCGAGTGGGCCCACGCCATCGCGCCTGGTGCGGCGATTGATTTAGTGGTTCCACCCAGCGCTTCGTTTGCCGATGTCGACGAAGCCGTAGTCTATGCCGCCATCTATCAGTTAGGCAACGTCATCTCGGGCAGCTATGGAAGCGAAGAACTATACACGTCGCCTACGATCTTACTCAACGAGAACCTGATCAACGAAATCGCCGCCGTGAATGGCGTATCCACCAACTTCTCCTCAGGCGACTACGGTGACAACACCCTCGACGACCCTTCGCTCAACCCGGCGACCGTAAACGCTCCGGCCGATTCGCCTTGGGCCACTGCGGTTGGCGGGGTGAGCTTGGCCCTCAATTCCAATAACACGATTAAATTCCAAACTGGTTGGGGCAATAACATCAACCCCCTCGATGATGGGGGTTTCGTTTTTGATCCGCCCAACGCCGGTTCCTTCTATGCTGGTTCCGGCGGCGGCCCTAGCGGATTCTTCGCCAAACCGTGGTATCAGTCGAAACTGCCTGGCACAGAGCGGCAGCTTCCCGACGTCTCCTGGCTCGCCGACCCATTCACTGGGGGCATAATCGCCATCACGGAGCCGTTCCAATCTCCACCCCTCATTTATACGGTCATTGGCGGAACCAGTCTCTCGTGCCCGATGTTTTCCGCTCTGTGGGCCATCGCCAACCAGGAGGCCGGCGTCCCTCTCGGCCAAGCCGCACCCTATCTGTACTATATGCCGAAGGGGACCATCCTCGACATCGTTCCATACAGCTCCTCTACCAACGTAAAGGGCACGGTTACGGATTCCGGCGGAAAGACTAGCTATTCGGCAGCGTACTTGGCAGCTCCCCTCGAGGGCACGACCAAGTTCTATAGTGCACTGTGGGACTATCCACTTGCTCAGGACACTACGTACGTGCTCACTTTCGGTACCGATAGCGGCCTGACCACTGCCGTCGGCTGGGATAACGTCACGGGCGTAGGAGTGCCGAACGGAAAGGCGTTTGCCGATTACTTCCGCCCTTGATACAGAGATAAATATTCTCACCTCAAAAGGCCGTAGCCGGTCGCGGGTTCTCCTGCACCCGGCTGCGGCCTTTTTTTTCAAGAAAGCCATTCACTCACACCGCAGCGCAATGACTGGATCGACCGCGGTCGCCCTTCGTGCCGGAATGTAGCAAGCCAGTAAGGCAATGGCTCCCAGAAGCAACGTCACACCCAGCAGGGTCAACGGATCGGAAGGCCGAACACCATAAAGCAGATTGCTCATAAGGCGCGTGAGCGCCAGGGCCGCGAGCAGGCCCGCAACCAGCCCCATGGCAACGAGTTTCATGCCTTGGCGCAACACTAATCGCACAATCTCCGGGCGCGACGCTCCCAAGGCGGCGCGAATGCCGAGCTCATGAACCCGCCGTGTGACCGCGTACGACATCACGCCGTAGATGCCAACGGCAGCCAGCAGCAGCGCCACAGCCGCGAAGAGGATAAGCACCAGCATAGTGAAACGGCGCTCGGCGACTGATCTGGAGATGGTTTGTTCCATCGTTCGGACCGCAGAGATAGGCTGGTCAAGCGTCGGCCCGGCCACCTGCGTCCCTACGGCCGGAACCATACTTAGCGGCTCAGGTCCGGTTCGTAAGGCGAGCGTGAGGCCAGCCACCCCGCCGCTCATGAATTGGTCGGGCACTTGCAAAAAAGGAAAGTAAATCTGGTCGCGGATCTTGTTGGTATCGTCCGCGTCGAGCCCCCACTGTTTGACGTGGCCGACCACGCCGATGATCTGAACAGTGCCTAAGACGCCTAGACTGAGCTGCTGACCGATCGGATTCCGATCTGCAAAGAGGTGCTTTGCCAGCACTTCGTCAATCGCAGCCACGCGAGGCGACCCCAAATCATCGCGATCTGTAAAAAAGCGCCCGCGGCGCAAGGGAATTTGCATCACGCTCGGGTAGTCCGCACTTACGATGTAGAAGACCGCCACCTTTATTCGATCTTGCGGCGGCTGCGGCCCGGTTCCCGGCCAGTAGAAAATTTCATTATCAGAGTCACTGAGAGGAACCAATGCCGTCATGGCAGCCGATCGAACTCCCGGAACCGAAGCGACCCGCATAAGGAGTTGCTGATAGGCGTGCCGGATATCGCGTCCGCTAGCAGTGACCTTGGGAGAAAGTGCGACCTGCATCGTTAGAATATTGCCTGGGTTGAAGCCGGGATTCACCTGCAAGAGCCGCCACACGCTCTGCATCATGAGACCGGCACCTGCCAAGAGGATCACAGCCAGGCCGGTTTCCAATGCTACAAATACGCCCTCCGTCCGATGGCGTCCGCCGCCGGCGCCGCGCGTCCCTTCCTTCAAAGATTCCTGTGGATTCGCGTTCGCGCTGTGGAAGGCCGGGGCCAGACCGAACAGGATGCCTGTGACGAGGGAAACCGCTAGCGTAAACAGCAGAACGTACAGATCGATTCCAACCTCTCCGGAGCGTGGAAGGGTGCTCGGCGCCGCAGCAAGTACGAGACGCGTGCCCCATCGAGCCAACAGCAATCCGATTACAGCCGCGCCCATGGAAAGAAGAACACTTTCGGTTAGTAGCTGCCGAACCACGCGCGAGCGCTTTGCGCCCAGTGCGGCACGAATCGCAAACTCACGTCTGCGGCCCGTCGACCGCGCCAATAGGAGATTAGCAACATTGGCGCAAGCGATCATCAGGACGAACCCGACAGCGCCCACCAGCAGCAGCAGTGTAGGGCGTATGCCGTTCACCAGGTTGTCTTTCATGCGGATCAGCCTCACCGAGTGTGACGCGTTCGTCGCCGGGTACAGGCGTGCTAACCGGCTAGAAATAGCCGCCATCTCCGACTCAGCCGCCATGATTGTTATGCCTGGCTTAAGACGGCCGATTACCGCGCTTCCCGGGTGGGTGTCTCGCGAGTGCAGCTCAACAGAGTTCCATTGCTCGAACGGAATGTAAACCTTGGCGTCTTCGTCAAGTCGAAAGTCGCTCCGCAAAACACCAACCACCGTACAACTCATCGCGTTGAGCGTCAGAGCCTTCCCGAGCACGTTCCGGTCGGCTCCGAACCGCCTCTGCCAGAAACCATAACTGAGTATTGCGGAGCAGGCGGCGCCCTGGCGATCCTCCCCGGACTGAAAATTGCGACCAAGAACTGGCGTGACACCGAGCACCGGGAAAAGACTCGCCGAAACGTAGTCGCCCGAAAGTTGCTCCGGTTCTCCGCTGCCGGTAAAGTTAAAGAAATCGCCGCGATAGATGCCCATATCGGTGAAAGATCGGCTGTCGCTGCGCCAATCGAGGTAATTGGGGTAGGCCACGGCCTCGTCACTGAACTCAGTGGTCTTCTCGAATATTCTCAACAACCGATCGGGATTAGAGTACGCGAGGGGTTGCAGAAGCACTCCATTGACAACACTAAAAATCGCCGTATTCGGGCCGATACCGAGCGCCAACGCAAACATCGCTATCGCCGTGAAGCCAGGGCTTTTTCGCAGCATTCGAAGCGCATATCGAAGATCCTGCGCCAAGCCCGCGAGGAGATGCTCTTTGGCTTGAGAGCCCAATACGACAGGCTCAGGCGCATCGGTGCGCTCTACGGCGCGCAATTCGTTTGTGAGCAGCTGGTGGCCGGTAATCTCCTCCAGCGCGATACGGCGCGCGTCTTTCTCCGCGGCCCCGCCCGACAGCAGTTCGCGATAACGATCTTCGGCGTGCTGGCTTAATTCCTCGGCAATCTCAGCCTCGCGCGTAGGAGCAAGGTGCAAAGCCGCTAATTGTTTGCGAATCAGCTTATCCCACTCAGGCATTCTCCACTCCCGTAACCCGGCCGATGGCTTCTACAAACGATTGCCAGCCTTTGCGCTGGGCAGCGAGCACCTTTCGTCCCTGCGGGGTCAGATGGTAGTAGCGCCTGCGCCGCTGGCCGCTCTTTTCAACCCATTTGCCCTGCACCCAGGCACGCTTTTCCAGGCGGTAGAGTAACGGATAGAGCGACGCCGCGTGAAAACTGAGCGTCCCTTGCGATCGCTGCTCGATCAGCTTGCCGATTTCGTAACCGTGGCGGGGCACGGCCTCAATCAACGAAAGCAGGAGGAGTTCGGCGCTGCCCTTCTTCCATTC
This sequence comes from Bryobacterales bacterium, assembly GCA_003167495.1. Classification (GTDB taxonomy): domain Bacteria; phylum Acidobacteriota; class Terriglobia; order Bryobacterales; family Bryobacteraceae; genus Bog-105. The sequence goes on from PMSX01000182.1 coordinate 6,250, forward strand.
AGTATTGATAGATTTAGTTCCCATATGTATTGGTGCTATATATTACGTTACGCCGAAACAAAAGTTCCGTCAAAGCGCAAAAGACGGGTTGTCTTTGTCTGAGACAATGAGGAACGCAAAGCGAGGTGGGGCGAAGAATGTCTGTGGAGCGGCGAATGTTCATGAAGTGGGCGGCGGCTGCGCCTGTCTTGGGAGCGATTGTGTGGCAAGAGATGTCGCGAAAGCTGTTAGGAGCGCCGCGCGAGGCGGCAAACGTCTACGCGCGAATTGGCGTGCGGCCGCTCATTAATGCGCGGGGCACATGGACGTATTTGAGCGGCTCGCTAATGTTGCCTGAAGTACGCCAGGCGATGGATGCGGCGTCGCGGCAGTTTGTGGATTTGTTCGAGCTGCAGGCGGCGGTGGGCAAGCGGCTGGCGGCTCTCTCGGGCGCGGAATCGGGCATGATCACTTCGGGTTCGGCGGGCGCAATGGCTGCGGCCACGGCGGCCTGCATTGCCGGAACAGATCCGCGACACATCTGGCAGTTGCCCGATACCACGGGTCTGAAGAACGAAGTGGTGATGCTGGGCGGACGGATTGCTTTTGATAGCGCGATCCGGCTAGCCGGGGCCAAGCTGGTGATGGCGAACAGTCTGACAGAGCTGCCTTCGGCGATCAACAATCAAACGGCGATGGTGTATACGACATGGCGGGACGACAACCTTCAGAAAGCTCTCGCCATCACTAAAAGGGAGAAGGTGCCGCTGCTTTTGGATGATGCGGCTGGTATTCCGCCTTTTGAGAATCTGCGGCGTTACGCGAGCATGGGAGTGGATCTATACTGCTTCAGCGGGGGCAAAGGGATGCGCGGGCCACAATGCGCGGGTGTGTTGCTGGGCCGGAAGGATCTCATTGATGCGGCTTTGAAGAACTATAACCCAAATGAAGGGGCGATCTGCCGCGCGATGAAGGTGGGCAAAGAGGAAATCATCGGCATGCTGACGGCGATTGAGACCTGGGAGAAAGTGGACGTGAGTGCGCTGAATCGGGAGTGGAATAGCAAAGTGCAGCGCATTGCCAAGCTGGTTGAAACGGTTCCCGGCGTAACTACGAGAATTTATGTGCCGGAAGAGGGGAACAGTTATCCCACGCTGCAAGTGAATTGGGACGAGAAGGCATTTGAACTTACAGTGGCCCAGTGCGACGCACAACTGCGCGCGGGCGAACCCCGTATTGAGGTTTTGACCAACTTCAACCCAAGCTTGGTTTCGGTGGTTGAAGAGGGTATTGGCGGCAAGCATGAGGCACCGAAAGATCAGCTTGAGATCGTCTCCATGACTCTGCAGGACGGCGAAGACCTGATCATCGGGAAGAGACTCCGTGAGATACTGAGTGCCGCGAAGGCTCAAAAGTAGATGGTTTGGAAAAGCGCTGTATTGATTCTGGTGGCTTCGGTTGCGATTTGCGGGGCAGACCAACGCGCGATCAATCCGAAGAACGGTGTTCCTCCCATAGGCCCTTTCTCACCAGGCATTTTCGCCGGCGATTATCTTTACGTTTCCGGGCAAGGCGCGAAGCGGCCAGACGGCACAATGCCAGCCACCTTTGAAGACCAGGTACGACAGACACTTGAGAATGTGAAGTCGGTTGTGGAGGCGGCGGGGCTGAGCATGCAGAACGTCGTCTATACGCAGGTCTATTTAGATGATATGGCGCACTTTAAGGCCATGAATGAGGTATATGCTCAATATTTCCGAGACATTCCGCCAGCCCGGGCAACGCTGGGAGTGGCAAAGTTGCCGGGTGGGACGCCGGTTGAAATCAACGCAGTTGCCGTGAGCGATGCAGCGGAGAAGAAGGCCGTCTCGGTGAGCGGCTACACGGTTGACGAGCCTCTTTCTGCCGGCATTTTGACGAAAGACCGCCTCTTCATTTCGGCGCTGCGCTCGACCGCGTCAGATCCGGCAAAGGAGGTGGACGCTGCGCTGGATGGAGTTAAGTCTGTGGTGACTGCAGCGGGCCTGACGATGGACCACGTGGTGTTTGTGAATCCATTTCACACTGCCAAAATCCACTTGAAAGAGATGAACGCACTATATGCCAAGAGATTTCAGTTCGGCAATACGCCGGCCCGCGCGACGATTGAAGTGACGAGCCTGCCTGAGGGGTCGCAGATTGAATTTACCGGCGTGGCGGTTCGCGATCTCAGCCAAAGACTGGCGATCCGGCCGAAGAATATGCCTCCGAGCCCAACTGCGAGTCCCTGTGTTTTCGCGGGTGACACTTTATATTGCTCGGCGAAAAGTGGATTCATCCCAGGCCCCCACGAGGGCATCTTTACGCCGGCCATCGACCTGCAGCTGCGTCAAACGATGCGAAATCTTCTTGACAATCTGGAAGAAGCGGGTTTGAGCTTTGCGGATGTCGTATCGACTAATGTTTATTTAGATGATCTTGCGGAGTTCTCGTCGATGAACAAATTGTATGCCACTTACTTCAGCGGAGTCTTTCCGGCGCGGACGACCGTTCAACAGATCGCGCCGGTGGATCGAAGCAAAAAAGCCGATGATACTTATCCTGGGGTTGAGCAAATTTCTTTGGTGGCGGTAAGCCCGCATTCTCACTAGGTGCACATGAAAACGATTGTAAGGGCAATAAGTGTATTGTTTTTGGCGGGGGCGATGAGTGCGCCGGCACAGGAGAAACCGCTGCGAAAGTTCGAACTACAGGCTTTTTCGCCGGCGTTTTGGACGCTCATCGATCACAAAGCCACACTCTCCCGCATGGCCACAGGATTCGGGTTCACAGAAGGGCCAGTGTGGGATCACGCTGGGTTCCTGTATGTGAGTGACGAGGAGCAGAACAAGATCTATCGGGTGTACGCCGATGGCAGGAAGGAAGCGCTCATCGAACTAGGAGATCCGGATGGCAGCACGTTTGACGAACAAGGGCGTCTTCTGGATTGCGCGAGCGTGCTGCGCGCCGTCATTCGCGTGAGCCGCGATGGGAAGTATGAGCTGCTGGCCGACCGTTTCGAGGGCAAGCGCTTCAACAGTCCGAACGATGTCGTCATTGGGCCGGATCACGCGATTTATTTCACCGATCCCACACTCGACCTGGTGAAGGGAGAGAAGCAGGAGATTCCTTTTCAAGGAGTTTACCGGCTTGATGGAAAGGGTGGAGTGCGGCTTCTGGTGAAGGATATGTCGCAGCCAAACGGCCTGGCGTTCTCACCCGATGGTAAACGCCTTTACGTTGATGATAGCGAGCAAAGGAATATCCGAGTTTTTGATTTCGCCGGTGGCCAGGTCAGCAACGAGCGCGTGTTTGGCGATGAAAACGAGCCGGGCGATGGCGTGCCAGATGGCATGCGGTTAGACGTGGCTGGCAATTTATACATTGTGGGACCGAAAGGGATCTGGGTATGGGATGCGGAGGGCCATCACCTTGGCACAATTGTGGTTCCGGAGCAACCCGCGAATTTGGCTTGGGGCGGAAAGGACTATCATACGCTCTATATCACGGCAGGCAAATCTGTATACGCAATTCGATCGAAGGCTGTTGGATTTATGCCGATTGGGTCAAAATGAGAGTGCGGGGTATGTGTCTTCGGCTCTTAGCTCTTCTTGTGGTTGCGTCGGCGTCGGTTGCCGACTTCACTCCCGATTGGAATAAACCAATTCCGCCGTTCCGGATCGAAGGCAACCTATATTACGTGGGCACGAACTATCTGGCGTCGTATTTGATCACGACTACGGCAGGGAACATTCTTATCAATCCCGATTATGCGGAATCGGTGCCCATCATTCAGCGGAACGTGGAAAAGCTTGGCTTTCATTTCTCCGATATCAAGATCATCCTGATCAGCCACGCACACGACGACCATGCCGCTGGTTGCGCACTTGCGAAGAAGCGGAGCGGCGCCAGGCTCATGGTGATGGATGCGGACGTGGCTGTTATTGAACACGGAGGAGCCGGGGATTTTCAGTATGCGCAACACTGGACGCCTGTCAAGGTGGATCGAGTTTTGCACAATTACTCGCTAGTCCACTTGGGCGGAGTTACTCTGACGGCGCATCTCACGCCCGGTCACACCAAAGGATGCACTACCTGGACGATGGATGTGAAAGATGCGGGCAAGACGCTGCACGCCGTGATTGTGGGGAGCCCGAACGTCAATACGGGCTATCGGCTTGTGAACAATAAGCAGTATCCGCAGATCGCCGCCGATTACGAAAAGTGTTTCCGCGTACTGCGCGCGCTTCCGTGCGATCTCTTTCTTGGCGCGCATGGGGCGTATTTCGATATGGATGCAAAGCTGGCACGGTGGAAGCCGGGCGGGCCGAATCCTTTCATCGACCCTGCGGGCTATCGCGCGTACGTAAACGAACGGGAGCTAGCATTTCGCAAGGAACTCGCGGCGCAACAAGCAAAGCAGCATAAATAGGGATCGAATAAAATACAACTTAGCTGTTTTGCCTATATTCTAGCTCTACAGGGAGGTTTGCTTGCGTTTTATTTCAGCGGCCCTTCTAATGGTTTCCGCAGTATTGGTTTGCGCTCAAACACCCCCAAAAGTCCGCGCGCAACTCCCTGAGCCTGCCGTCCCTCCCGATCCACTCGAACTAATTACGGGGGATGCTCAGCCGGTTCAGAACGCCGATCAGCGCGCAGCTGTCATGAACGCACTTACTAAGTCAGTCAGCCTTTCCAACGTTCGCGCGTTTCCCTATTACCGAAAAACTACGTTCACTTCGTTCGGATCCACTGCTAGCGACGGCAATTGGCAGCTTGAGGATATGTCGCCCGGCGGTGGTCTTTATCGTTGGACGGCTCAGGGGCCTTCCTACTCGGCTATCAACCTGTACACCAATCAGATGCTCTACAGTAACCAGCCAGGAGTTGCTATCCCAGTCCGCCTGGCCCAGGTTCGCACGGCCATGTTCTTTGTGCGCCCTTTTGTAGGTCCGCGGGCAACTCTTCGCACCGCCTCAGCGAACCTGAATGGAACAACCCTTGAATGCGTCCTGCTGTCTCACATGGGAGCTGCTCAGGGTGCGACAGGCAGTCGTCGTTGGGAGGAAGAGGAGTACTGCCTCGATGCCGCCTCCGGCGCCATGATTACGTACTCGCCCGCACCGGGTCTTTACATTCAGTACGACTACTCGCAGGCGGTCCACTTCCAGGACCGGCTGATCCCGAATAAATTCACAATCTTCCAAGCCGGCCGCACGATCATTGAAGCACAGACCGTCAGCGTTTCAGATCCTCCCACAGACTCCTCGCTTTTTCAGCAAAGTGGTTTGAGTCAATTAGGAATGGGTAGTCTCATGACGCCTCCTTTAAGCGTGCGGAGTGTCATACCGTCCGAAGTTTTACCCCCGGGCTCCGCGCAGATCGTCGCTGTTCACGGCATGAGATCCTCCTCCGGCCAAATTACGGATATAGAGTTGCTCGCTTCAAGCAATTCGGCCCTCAACGCAACAGCCGCGACCTTTGCTTCGAACTGGCATCCGACGGGTGCTCCCGATGATGTCGAACCAGGCGCGACGCCCCAGTCGAGAGAGGTCCTGATGATCCTAACCTTTTTTGGCGCTACAAGTGCAACCGTGAGTCAGCGTTAGGGACTTGTAGGACCAGTAATCTCGGCTTCTTTGGCTAACTGGTCGTTGATCTCTTGATTTTGCTTTTGAATCTTCTGATATTGCTGCATGGCTTCGCCTGCGAGCTGAGTCTGGCCGGCGGCGCGATAGGCGCGGGCCAAGCTATAGTGCAGACTGCCGTCATCGTCGAGAGCGAGCGCTTTCTTGAGGTACGGGATGGCTTCGGCGTTCTTGTTCAATGCGGCCAGGGTCAGTCCCATTGCCGCATCGGCGGGAAGAATGTCCGCATGCCCCTGAACAGCCAGTTCCAGATAAGGCAGAGCTTTGTCGGGTTGTTCGGTGCGCCAGAGACTGGCCCCTATCAGGTAGTTGAGTTCGGGATCTTTGGGCTCTTGCGCCAGTAGCTCTTCGACTAAGGGCATGGCGGATTGATAGTCTTTCGCATCGAAGAGCGCGGCCGCTAATTCGTGCTTGAGCTTGACGTCCGCGGGCGAGAGATTGAGGGCCGCGCGCCACTCGTTGGCGGCTTCGAGGTACTGTCTGTGATCGTGAAAGGTCTGCGCTTTCAATGCGTGAATCTGGACAGATTCCGGCAATTGACTGAGATGATCAAAGGCGTTGACGGCGAGCTGGTTGTAGGCCTTCGTGACCCAAAAGAGAGTGGCCGGCGGAGCGGCAGCGGGCACGGTTTTGACGGCGTCGAGGAATTGGCCCGATAGGAAAGCGCAGGCGGAAGCTTGCTCTGTGCAATCTGGCGGGGGAATGGCTTCTTCACGCTTCTGTTCAGCGGTTGCCCAGTCGGCGTGATCGGTTTCGCGATAAACGAGAGCCAGACCGGCGTGGATTCCGGGCAGGTCGGGCAAGGTTTTTTGCGCTTCGCGGTAGAAGAAGAAGGCACTGCGAAATTGACGACGCTGGAGGCGGGTGTCGGCCAGGAGAATGGCAACGTAAGGAGATTGGGGAGCGCGCTTGTTCAAGCGATCGAAAGTGCGAGCGGCCAAGGCTTCGTACGCTTTGCCGAGGCCGTACCAGGCGCGAGGATCGGTGCCATCTTCGACTGTGAGTTGACGGTAGTGTTGAGCAGCGTCGTCGAACAGACTCTGGTTGAGTTCGGCGCCGGCGAGCATACCGAGCGCATTCAGATCTTTGGGCTGGAGCACGATTAGCTTGCGCAGGGGCGCGATGGCTTCGCGAGACTGATTCAGCTGCAGGCGCGCCATGGAGAGGGAGACGAGAGCGGGCACGTTGTTGGGCTGGGCTTTGAGGACTGACTCAAAATGCGGGATGGCGCGAGCGTGATAGCCGGCCATTTCCTCGGCGAGGGCGAGATTCAGGAGCAGGCCCATATTGCCGGGGACAGCTTTGACTAAGTGTTCGTAGACGGGGATGGCTTCGGCGAAATGACGATCGGCCATGAGCTCCTTGGCGTGGCGGGATTCGGCGGCGAGGTCATCGGTTTGGGAGACAGCAAGGGGTGCGGTGAGAGCAAGAAAAAAAGCGGCTTGCAGAGCAAGCCGCTTTGGTGACACTACAAACATTGTTTAGAACTGGACGCGAGCGCCGAAGCGAACGTTACGTTCGCCGTACGAACTCGTAACTTGCATGAAGGTGGAGTCGTTCACGTTAGTGTCCGGGCCGTTGAAATGCGACGTGTTCGGGAGATTGTAGAATTCCGTACGGAACTGGAATTTGATATTCTCTCTGATCCGGAAATCTCGAACAATGCTCAGATCAGTGTTCCAGACTCCAGGAGCGCGAAGAACATTTAGCCCGGAGTTACCGTAGGAAACCGTGGTGACCGGGGCGTAGGCGTTCGGGTTGTAGTAATGAGCCCCAGGCCCGATGCCGCCAATAAATGCGACGTTCTGAAGGATTTGATTGGCGGTCTGGACTTCGTCTGGCGCGTTCAGCGAAGTGCCGTTGGCGGTGATGGTCATAGGAGTGCCTGTGTAGCAAGACTCAATGCCGCTTAACTGCCATCCACCAATGATCTTGCCGATAAAGCTGTCAGTCAAGTAAGCCTTGCCTTTGCCGAAAGGCAGTTCGTAGACCCAGCCGAGTTGGAAGACTTGAGTGCGGTCAAAACCAGCGGTGGCGCGGTTGCGCTGGAACTGGTCACCGTAGAACGCCATGCCCTGCCAACCATCGTCATCGGCATAGTCGATGGCGTGCGACCAAGTGTACGCGCCCTTAAGTAGCAAGCCTTTGGAGAATTGGCGATTAATGGCAACCTGCAAGGAACTGTATTCGGAACTCAAGTAGCCGGACGAATTCATAACGGGTTGGGTATCGCCGAACTTCTGATAGAGAGGCAAGCCGGTGGTACCTGATCCTGGATAGCCAGCGTTGAGATCATAATCGGCCAGTAAATGCGTGGAATGTTGACCGACATAGCCGACGGAGGTGACAACATCAAGAGGGAGTCTGCGTTCTACGGTGAAATTCCAGGATTGAACGGCGCCGCGTTTGAGCTCACCGGCCAGAGGCGCGCGCTCAAATGCATTCGGATCAAGAGGAACGACACCCGTTGATAAGTTGGGTCCAATCACGGGGGGAATGCCGAGGGTTAAGCTGCCCGAACTGGCGGTGAGATAAGAATTCGCGCCAACGTAGCTGTCGTTGATGGTGAGCGGATAGAAGCCGCGCCATGGGCGGGAGAACGGAAGCGGATCATAATTCAAGCCGTAACCGGTGCGGATGACGGTTTTCTCATCCAAACGGTAAGCGATACCGGCGCGGGGAGCAAATAGTTTGTGACTGACGGTGACACCCGCATCCAACGGGACACTGCCACGGCCACCCATAAGCACATCGTTGGTAGCGGGATCGTAGCTTTCGATTCCCGTTCCACAGCAGCGGGTCATGAGGGGAAAGAGTTCATAGCGGAGGCCAAGAGTGACTGTGAGTTTTGAGGATACCTGCCAACGGTCTTGGACAAACCAGCCGAGTTGCCATTCGCGACCGGTCATCTCAATGTATTGCTGGCCTTTCTGCGTGTTGTCGGGGAGACCGAGCAGGAATTGCGCATAGGCGTTGAATTGAGTAGTAGCCGGTGCGCCGGTAGCGTTATCCGCGGTGACACCGCCGCCGAAATCGAAATAGCCGCGCGGGCCGCCGTTGCTTAGTTCCGGCTGCCAGTGATTGAGATGGTGCCGCACCAAGTCAAAACCGAACTTTAGTTCATGCGCGCCTTTAGTGTAGGTGAGCTTGTGACTGGTGGTGTATGTCTCATCGGTACGGAACAAAGGCATCCAGTTCGGCACGCCAAAGCCGGTATACGCGCCAACGGCAGTGTCGGGAAAGCCGCTGTCGCGAATGTCGGAGCCATTAAGACCAGGGATTCCGAGTACGGTCCCGTAATTGGTGCCATAGTCGGTTCCTTTGACGTTTTGGTTCAGCCGTTCATAACCCACCGTTCCGTCCAAAACAAGGTTTGGGCCAAAGGTATAGGTATGGCCAATGGCGGCCACTTGAATGGTGGTGCGGCCAAGGCCTGGATCGCCGCTGGGGGTTGGGCCACCAGCGACGCCGAAGATTCCATTGCCGCCCGATTTTGCGTCCATGAAGTCGTATTTCAGAAAGATGACGTGCTTTTCGGTTCGGTTGTAATTCACCTTGGCGTCGTACTGGCTCCGGTCGAGAATTGGCCCTTCGGTGGCAGCGTAGTTATTCGCCACGCCAGCAAGATTGGGTTGGGGATAGTAACTCTGCAGCTTGAGAGCTTGCGGACTAATAAGAGAAGGGGTAATTATGTTGTTGGCGAATGGCGTGCGCCCCGAGCCATCCGCATTCCCGGTAAATGGGTTATAGATGGTGGTTGAGGCGCTGTATGCGCTGAAGTTGCCGTTCCTTTGATCGTCGGTAGGCACGGTGAACAAGCCGTTTCCACTCTCTTTCTGGTTAGTGGAATCGTAGCTAAAGAAATAGAAAAGCTTGTTCTTCTTAATTGGGCCGCCGATTGTTCCACCGTAGTTGTTGTAGATGCCGACCGGAATGGATGTGCCAGGCTGCAAGAAGTAATTGCGGGCGTTCAGGTGCTGGTCATTGTGAAACTCAAACGCACTGCCATGGATTTCGTTGGTGCCGGATTTTGTCACAACCGTTATGGAGGAAGAGCCGCCGGTGCCCTGGTCGGCGTCGGCCGCGCTGGTGACCACGTTGACGACGTCGACGGTTTCGGCGGGAACAACGTAGCCGCTGTACTGCGGCAGCCAAACGTTGACGCTGGTGGCGCCATCAATCTGCGTGACGTTGGTCTGGCCGTTGCCGCCGTTGATATGGGTATTCAACGGAATGCCCGGGACGTCCGTTTGGGAGTTGTAGAACGTAGAAGGCATGGCGCCCGGAGTTAAATCGATCAATTGCTGATAATTTCGATAGCCGGAGCCAGAAATGGGCAAATCCGCTACAGCTTTGGAGTTGATTTCGGAGTGGGTATCGGCTTTGTCGGTTTGAAGTGTAACGGCTTCGGCAGAAACAGTGACTTGTTCGCTCTGCTGACCTACGAGGAGGTGGACATCGAAGCGGGCGACGGTATTGGGCGTGATGGTGATACTTGTTTCTTCGACTTTGCGAAAGCCCGTTGCCGACACGACGGCGGTGTAGGAGCCAGGGACGAGATCGGGGAAGCTGTAGCGACCGCTTTGATCGCTGGTGCTTTGACGAATTTGACCTGTACCAACATCGGTGACAGTGATGCCGGCATTAGGAACGATAGCACCACTGGGGTCGGTGACCGTGCCTACGAGAGAACCGTAAAGACCTTGCCCGTAGGCAAGTGAGCATGAGGCGATTGACAAAGCGACGAGCGGCAGAATTAGTCGTTTCAAAGCAACAAGGCCACAAGTGTGATTCATGGGCTCCCCTTAAAAGTTTTTGTTGAAAACCAAGTGCAACGCAGCAAGACGTGAGCGGCTAAATAGAATCCTCTAGACCGAAGAGGGTTATCTGTAGATATTACAGCGAATCGATGAGCGGGCGGTACTGGTATTTATACTTGATCTGTGGCCTAGATTACGCACAAAAAAAAGCGCCGATTTTGCAATCGGCGCGATTCTTGATGCTGCGAAAAATTTGCTCTAGAACGTGATGCGAGCCGCGAAACGTATGTTACGTTGGCTGTTCGAACTGGTGATCTGCATGAAGGTGGAATCGTTCACGTTGGTATCAGGAGCGTTGAAGTGGGTGGTATTCGGCAGGTTATACCATTCGGAACGGAACTGAAACTTCAACCGTTCCTTGATAAGCCAATCGCGAACAATACTCACATCGGTATTCCAAGTGCCGGGGCCAGTAAGTGTGTTTCGTCCAACATTACCGTATGACTGCGTGGTAACGGCGGCGAAAGCATTGGGGTTGTAGTAGTAGTTACCCGGCCCGATGCCGCCGAGGAAGGCGACGTTGGGAAGCACCTGATTTGCCGTTTGCGTTTGATCGAACGCGTTGAGCGAGGTGCCGTTGGCGGTAATGGTAAGGGGAGTGCCGGTGTAGCAGGATTCAATGCCACTGAACTGCCATCCGCCGACCACCTTCGAAACGACGCCGCCACTATTGAAGTAGGCTTTCCCTTTGCCAAAGGGCAATTCGTAAACCCAGCCCAATTGGAAGACTTGGCCGACGTTGAAGCCGGCGGTGGCGCGGTTGCGTGAGAACTGGTTCCCGTACCAATCCATTTCAGCCCAACCATCGTCGTCGGTGTAATCGATAGCGTGCGACCAAGTGTAGGCGCCTTTCAACATCAAGCCTTTGGAAAATTGCCGGTTAAAGGCAACCTGCAAAGAGTTGTATTCGGAACTGAGATAACCGGAGGAATCGTAGACCTGGCTCACGTCGCCGAACTTTTGATAGAGAGGGGTGAGGGTGGTGCCCGAACCAGGAAAACCGGCATTGAGATCATAATCGGCAAGCAAGTGACTCGAATGCTGACCGACATAGCCGACGGAAGCGACGATTTCGCCGGGCAGTCTACGTTCTACAGTGAAGTTCCAAGATTGAATAGAGCCGCGTTTGAGTTCGCCAGCGAGCGGAGCACGTTCTTCAGCGTTGGGATCGAGCGGGACGATACCGGTTGACAGATTGGGTCCTATCACCGGAGGGATGCCAGCTGCGAGGGAAGGCGCGCCCGCTGCGGGTTGATACGTATTTACGCCACTGTAACTGTCGTTGATTGTGAGAGGATAGAAGCCGCGCCACGGACGGGAGAAGGGCAGCGGATCGTAGTTGAGGCCGTAGCCGGTGCGGATGACGGTTTTGTCGTTCAAGCGATAAGCGATACCGGCGCGCGGAGCGAATAACTTGTGACTGACTGTTACGCCGGCATTCAGCGGCACGCTGCCGCGACCTCCCATGAGGACGTCGTTGGTAGTGGGATCATAGCTTTCAATTCCCGTTCCACAGCATCGAGTCATCAGGGGATAGAGTTCATAGCGTAAGCCGAGAGTGACTGTGAGTTTGGGAGATACCTGCCAGCGGTCTTGGATGAACGCGCCAATCTGCCATTCGCGGCCCGTCATAAGAATGTATTGTTCGCCCTTCTGAGTGTTATCGGAAAGGCCAAGCAGGAATTGCGCGTAGGCATTGAATTGATTCACGGCGAAGGCGGGATTAACCTCGGAGGTGATGCCGCCGCCGAAATCGAAGTAGCCGCGCGGGCCTCCGGCGCTTAGTTCGGGCTGCCAGTGATTGAGATGGTGACGCACTAGATTGAAACCGAATTTCACCTCATGCGGGCCCTTCGTCCAGGTCATCTTGTGGCTGGTGGTGTAAGTCTCGTCGGTACGGAACAAGGGCATCCAGTTGGGGACGCCAAAACCGGCGTATGCGCCAAGACTAATATCGGGAAATCCACTGTCGCGGATGTCGGAACCGTTCAAGCCTGGAATTCCAAGTACGGTGCCGTAGTTGGTGCCGTAATCGGTTCCTTTGACGTTTTGGTTCAAGCGCTCATAGCCTACGCTTCCGTCCAAAACAAGGTTTGGGGAAAACGTATAAGTGTGGCCGATGGCGGCTACCTGAATAGTGGTGAGGCCGAGCCCTGGGTCGCCCAGCGGAGTTGGGCCGGCGGCGACGCCGAAGATGCCGTTGCCGCCCGACTTTGCGTCCATGTTGTCGTACTTGACAAAGATGACGTGCTTCTCAGTCCGGTTGTAATTGACCTTAACGTCGGTTTGATAGCGGTCGAGAATCGGACCGGTTGTGGCGGAGTAGTTGTTGGCGGTGCCGGGAAGATTGGGCGCCGTGAAATAACTTTGAAGCTTCATAGCTTGCGTGCTGATCATTGACGCAGGGATCATGTTGTTCGCGAATGGCGTGCGGTTAGAGCCGTCAAGGTTGCCAGTATTCGGATTGTAAATGGCGGTGTTCGCATAGGGGCTGAAGTTGCCGCTCATCTGGTTACTGGTAGGTACGGTATACAATCCGTTGGCACTCAGTTTCTGGTTTGTCGCATCGAAGCTGCCGAAGTAGAAGATCTTGTCCTTCTTGACGGGACCGCCTATAGTTCCGCCGTAGTTGTTATAGATGCCAACAGGGTTAGCGGTGCCGGGTGTCAGGAAGAAATTTTTTGCGTTCAGGTGCTGGTCGTTGTGAAATTCAAAGGCACTGCCGTGGATAGCATTGGTGCCCGATTTTGTAACGACTGTGATGGAGGAAGAACCTGCGAGACCTTGGTCGGCGTCGGAGGCGCTGGTGACGACATTGACAACGTCTACGCTTTCGGCGGGAACGACGTAGCCAGTGTACTGCGGCAGCCAAACGTTGATACTTTCAGCACCGTCGATGGTCGTCACGTTAGTCTGGCCGTTTCCGCCGTTGATGTGGGTATTCAGCGGAATGCCAGGGACGTCAGTTTGAGAATTATAGAAACTGGAGGGCAACGCGCCAGGGGTAAGGTCAATCAGCGATTGATAATTGCGGTAGCCCGAGCCGGAGATTGGCAACTCGACGACAGCCTTGGAGCTAATTTCGGAGTGAGTGTCGGCTTTGTCGGTTTGCAGTTGCACGGCCTCGGCCGAGACGGTGACTTGCTCACTCTGTTGTCCGACTACCAGGTGCACATCGAAACGTGCGATGGTGTTCGGCGTGATGGTTAGGCTTGTCTCTTCGACTTTGCGAAAGCCCGGCGCTGAGACGGTGACGGTGTAAGTGCCGGGAACGAGATTGACGAGATTGTAGCGGCCGCTTTGGTCGCTGGTGTCTTGGCGGATTTGGCCAGTACCGACATCGGTGACGGTGATGCTGGCATTAGGAACGATAGCACCACTAGGGTCGGTGACCGTGCCGACCAGTGAGCCGTAAAGACCTTGCGCGCGAAGAGCAGAGTGCGAGGCAAGGAAGAAAGCAACGAGCGCGAGAAGCGGGGTTAATCGTTTCAAGTTTCTGGAGGTTAAAGGCATTAATTTCCCCTGAATTTAGAATTCTCTTTAACTCGGAGTGGAGGCAGCGAGACATGGACTGCGAAAACCAACCTTTATGGCCCTGAAGAGGCTTATTTGGAAATATATTACAGCGAATTAACTAGTCTGTGCGACTGGCATTGTTGCTTAGAATCATTGCTTTATGCGGATTTCGCAGGTAGATGGCGACCCGGAAGAAATGCTTGCTTACGCGCGAGGCTCGGTTTGCGCTTTTCGGTGGTCGGCGATGACTTCGTGGACGTAATCTTATTTGCTGGACAGGCGTTGGCGTGCATCAATAGCAATCAGAGCCTGTTTGGCTTCCTCTGATTGGGGATCAATGCGCAACACACTTTCAAACTCGGTTTTAGCTTCGGGCCAGCGTTTTAAGTCGGCGAGGACGGCACCAAGGTGGGCGTGCAAATCGGGGTCGTCAGGGCGATAGACGAGAGAATCGCGATAGCGCTGGATGGCTTGTTCGCGGTCGCCGGATTTAGCTAGATCGTCGGCCCATAGGAAGAGCACTTCGCCGAGATGCTGGAGGGCATTCTTGTGGGTGGGGTTGGTGGCGAGGATCTGCTGAAAATCGCTGACAGCGGCGGGCCACTCCTCGTTATTGGCTTCCACGCTGGCGAGGTTATAACGGGCGTCGGTATATTTGGGGTCGAGTTCGAGAGCGCGTTTGAATTGCTCTTTGGATTCGGCGATGTCGCCATGAGCGAACAGGGCGGCGCCCAATTCACCGGCGGCGATGGCACTGGCGGGGTCGGCGAGTACAGCTAGACGGAAGCAGGGTATCGCAGCGGCAGGGTTGTCCTGATTCATCATCAGATCGCCGAGATTGAAGTTGGCGGAGAAATCGCCTGGATACTTTTCGAGACGGTGGCGCATCAGCGCTTCTTGCAGAACCGCGCGCTGATCACCGTCGGCAACGGGAAGGACCTGGAGCCAGAAGTGACTCATTTCGTCAGCGGCTTGGTTGCCGCCTTTGACGGGTTTGGGAGGGTGGCTGGGATTGAGTGGGTTGGCTGCGGAGTTGTCGTAATGGTAACGAATGGAGACAAGCGCGCCTTTGGGGAGTGTGAGTGGATCCTTAAGACGAAAGACTCCCTGCCAATTGAGATCCCAGTGCGGAACGCGAACAAGCCATTTGCGGGAGCCGTCGGGAAGAGTGGCCCAGGCTTCCATGAGAGTGGCCAAGTAGTGGGCGTGAGGGTAGACGGCGAGAACTTGAACGTCAATAGGCATGCGGAGTTCGTCAGTGATGACAAAGTCACGGTCGCCGGGGGGAATGTTGATGGCGCCGTCGTGTTCCAACTGCAGGAGCAAGGGGTATTTGGTTTGCGGCTGATTTGTGAAATAGAGAGCGATGGTGGGGTTGACGATTTCCTCTTTGCCGGAGCGGCGGAGATGAACGTTGAGCACCAAATCCATGCCGGGTTCGGCTCGCCAAGCCATGCCATCAGGTTCAACCACGGGTGGGCTACCGGGTTTCCAGGAAAGGAAGTGACCATCTGGATCGAAGGTGTCTTCTTCGACTGTGAGGTCCATGCCGGGGAAGCCGGCACCGGGAGTAGGTTCTTTGCGGAGGGAGGAACCGGAGCGGTCGACAATCACATTGGCGTGGTGAAAGACCTTGGGATTGCCGGGGCGCACCTCCATGGCTTTGACCCAGCGAGTCGTCTTGACGGGGACAGGGATTACAAAGTTCCAGAAGATTTCGGGGCCGTCGGGGCCGAGCTTATAAGGTTGCGCGACGTGGAGAACCATGTCGGGCGTGCCGAGCCGCCATTCGGAGGTGAATTCGGGAGAGGGAGGGCCGTCGGTGGGACTTCCGGCAGGCGCGCCTTGTTTGACCCAGGTTTGGATGACTTGAATTTGGGCAGGCGTGAGGCGGCGTTCTTCTTCGAATTCGCCGTGGCCGGCTTCGGGAAGCCAGGGAGGCATGAAGTGTTGGCGGGTGACGGTGGCAATTTGCCCGGCGTGGCGTTTGACGTCGTCATAGTTGAGCAGCGGGAAGGGGCCGGATTCGCCGGGGCGGTGGCAGGTGGAGCAATTTTGATAGATGATAGGGGCGATGTTGCGATAGAAGGTGGGGGCAGGAGAAGGGGCAGTGGCGGCGGAGGCGGTCAAGACGGTAAGGAGGAAAATCGGGGGCAGGGCATAATATTGCATGCGACGACTTCATGCTAGCGCATCTTAGGGCGAACGCCAAACCAGGTCGCTTACGCTTCCGGCTCGGTTTCGGACTTTGTTTGTTATCGATTGTGGGTGCGGACGTGGGCGGGCCGCCGCCGATTCGGTTTGTGGAACAGGCGGCTGCGGGGAAGCTGAATTTCGTGCTGGAAAACGACCCGACCGAGACGAAGCATCTGATTGAGACGATGGCGGGCGGCTTGGCTGTTTTCGATTACGATGGCGACGGGCGGCCCGACATTTTTTTTACGAATGGGGCAGAGGTGCCATCGCTCAACAAGACTTCGCCCAAATACTGGAACCGGCTTTATCACAACGAAGGCGGTATGCGGTTCCGCGACGTGACGGAAGAGGCCGGAGTGGCGGGAAAAGGCTACGACATGGGCGCGGCAGTGGGCGACTATGACAACGACGGAAAGACCGATTTGTTCGTGGCGGGCGTGAATGGCAGCACGCTTTACCACAATTTAGGCAATGGAAAGTTTGAAGATGTAACGGCGAAAGCGGGCATCCAGAATAAAGGCTGGGCGGTTGCGGCGGGTTGGTTCGATTTTGATCGGGATGGAAAGCTCGATCTATGGGTGGTGCATTACACGAAATGGCAACTGCCGGACGACCGCTATTGCGGAGATGCGAACCGGGGCATACGGGTGTACTGTCATCCAAAATATTTTCAGGGTTTGCCGAGTACGCTGTATAGGAATCGGGGCGACGGCACGTTTGAAGACGTCACTGAGCGTGCGGGCTTGGCTGGGTTTGCCGGGCGCGGCATGAGTGTGGCGTTTGCGGATTACGATCACGATGGTTTTCCCGACGCGTTTGTCACGAACGACAACATGCCGAATTTTCTGTTTCACAACAAAGGGAACGGTACGTTCGAAGAAGTGGGGTTGGCGACGGGGACCGCTCTGCGCGATACGGGCAAGCCGGTAGCGAGTATGGGGGTGGAGTTTAAAGACTACGACAACGACGGACAGCCGGATTTGATTGTCACGGCACTGGCGGGCGAAACGTTTCCGGTTTTCAGAAACGACGGTAAGGGTGGTTTCTTGGATGCGACCTACACGACTCGCCTGGGAGCGGCGGCGGTGAAGCACAGCGGTTGGGGGCTGGGGCTGTTCGACTTTAATAACGATGGGTGGAAGGATTTGTTCACGGCGAATTCGCATGTGAATGACAGGGTGGAACAATTTGAGTCACAGGTGTATCGGGAGAAAGACAGTGTGTTTGTAAATAGCGGAGGTATGTTTCGGGAGGTCTCCGACGACGCGGGGTTGAACCTGACAAAAGCACATCGCGGAGCAGCGTTTGGGGATTTGGATGGAGACGGGAGAGTGGATGCGGTAGTGACTTCGTTGGGAGAGCCGACGGAGCTTTGGAGGAATGTGAGCCCGACGGCGCAGCACTGGATTGTTTTGCGGCTTCGCGGGGTGAAATCGAACCGGGACGGGATTGGCGCAGTGGTACGAATTGGGAGACAGTATGCGGAGATGACAACGACAGTGGGATATGCTTCGTCCGCCGATTGTGGGATTCATTTTGGTTTGGGAGGTGTTGGAGTAGTAGATAAGATTGAGATTTTGTGGCCGAGCGGAGTGAGACAGACACTGAGCGGGATTAAGGCGGATCAGGTGTTGGAGGTCGTAGAAGATGGACGGAGGTAGGAAACAAGGTTAGGTTACTTGCTTCCTACCCGGCTTCGAAAGACCTCCCATCAACTCCGATCATAGAAAGCGGGAGGTTCTATCCTTAGCGCTCGCAGGTAGACGTACCCTTGACCGCGATGGTGGACCTCGTTGTCAATCCCGTAAAGAATCGTACCAATGCCGCTGTTCTCCCAGTGCCCGAAAGCTTTGTCGACCTCCGCGAAACGGTGGGCGGGAATCGTGGGCCAGAGTGCGTTGATTTCTTCCGTCGCCTGATCCCAGAGAGTTAACAGCTCGGCTTTGGTACTGGGCGAGGGCAAGTCGTCCGCCGACGTCCATTTGCCTGTCGCGACACCGCGCACAATCGGCACTGCCATTTTCAAGAATTCCATTGCCAGTACGGAAAACGGGCGCATTCCTCCGACAGAAAAATTGAAGAGCTTGTCTTCCGGAAAAGCATCGATGACCCGTCGAGTGAGACGGCGATGTCCTTGCCAGTGCGCCAGAAGCGCTTCCGGCGTAATAACGGTTGAGGAATTTATATCCAATGCGTTTGCAGTCGATGCCATTTGCAGATCTCCTTTATATGTTGAGCGCCCTTTTCGCGCCCAAAATCAACTGTAACCGCGATTGCCGACAGATCATGTCGTAATTCCATGACAAGATGAATTTGATGTACGACCCGATCATGCGCGTACTGACGGTGCTCGAAATTCTACAGGCTCGCGACCATGTCAGCGGCAGCGAACTCGCGGCACGGCTGGAGGTGAACCTGCGAACGGTGCAGCGCTATATCGCGCGACTTCAGGATTTGTGTGTGCCCGTCGAATCGGTGCGCGGGGTGGGTGGGTTCTATCGGTTGAAGCCTGGCTTTCGTCTGCCTCCGTTGATGTTTACCGATGAAGAGGCCTTTGCGGTGGTGCTGGGACTGAGAGGACTTCGGCACTTAGGTTTGTCGGCTTTCGCTCCCGCTACAGAGGGTGCAGCCGCGAAGCTAGCGCGCGTTCTCCCGGAGCCATTGCGCAACAGCGTTCAGATGGTGGAGGAGGTGGTTGCGTTAGAACCCGGTCCATGGGTGGTTTCCACTGCGGCGGAGTCTTTGATCCGTGTGGCCAGTGCAATCCGCAAGCGGCGCAGACTCACGTTTGGGTATGAGTCGCATGCGGGGACTTCGTCACAGAGGGAGATTGAGCCTTATGGAGTGGTTCACATGGACGGCCGCTGGTATGTGGTGGGCCGTTGCCTGCTTCGGCAGGCGCTTCGCACTTTTCGCCTGGATCGAGTGGCGCATCCGGAGATCGGCGAGGAGGGATTTGAGCCTGCTGCGGATTTTGACATCAGGACGTATTTGAACAAGGGAATGCCGTTTGTGCAATCGACATTTGCCGTGGAAGTGTGGGTAGATATGCCGGAGGCAAAGACGCGATCGCATTTCCCGCTTCACCGGGTTTCGATGAATGAGGAGAACGGTGGGACGACGCTGCGCTGCGGACGCGACAATTTGGAGGCTTTTGCGGCGATGTTGTTGAGCCTGGGTTGCCGGATAGTCGTGCGCGCGCCGGAGGAATTGAAGGAGGCGTTTGCGAGGCTTGCGGAGCGGGCAGGGGCGGCGGCGGGTGGGCCAGCCTCGGTTATTCGCCTTCCAGCTTCTTTACGGGGGCAGTGATGGCTTCCATTTCGACGTGGATCGCGAGGATGGCGGCTGCGTGACTGCGCTGGCGGATCTACACTGGCGAGGCCCATGGAGTGGGGTGCGACACAGAAGTGGGGCGAACACGGCGGCTAACGTTGCGCTCCCTGGCGGTCACGGCTCAGAACGCTTCCAGGCTGAACAGTTGAAAACGGGGAGCCTTGGATACTTTGGAAACGCTGAATTTTTGTCTGAAACCATACACCTGAAGAAGACAGACCCACGGTCGGACGTAATGACTTTCGCGTTTACGCACGTTGCACACAAACCGGCTTTCAGGTTATCTGCGGGGCTGTCCGGAAGGACGTCGGCGAAAATGAAGCCTTCACGTTCGACGATGTCTCCGGCGGCGACAGGGATGGGATTTGAGAAGACGGGCGAATCGTACACGAATGTGTGAAACTCGCCGTTCTCGCCGCAGGGATCGATCGACGGTTGGAGCGAATTGACAAACGCATCATCAAATTCGCGCCCGGCAAAGGAGCGATCGAGTTTCGCGGGGTCTACGCAGGTGACCTTGGCCTTTACGCCCGCGTGCAACATGTCGCGGGCGAGGGCGCGAGTTGGCAGATGCCAGACGGGGAAGATCGGCGCAAGACCCGTCCCGCGGAGTTGGCGTTCGCGATACTCGCGAATATCTTGCAGGAACAAATCGCCAAACGCGACTTCCGTTATTTGTTCTGCTGCGGCTTGCTGCCAAATCGCATTCATTAGCTCCTCATAGATCGCGTTGGAACAAGGAGCGGGAAGTTCAACTGACCAGATAGGCAAGCCGGCTGTTTCTGCTTGCGCTTCGACAAGCGAACGGCGGACGGCGTGCATCGCCACGCGGTCGGCGGAACGGTTGAATGAAGTGACAAGCGCGACCACCTGAACGTCGGGCGTTTGGCGGAGAAGATGGAGAGCCCATGCGGAGTCCTTACCGCTGCTCCAAGATAGGAGGACGCGTCTTATTGATCTCATTGGATAGAGCGGAACCATGGGTGAGCGTTCCGAGTTTCCGACAGTCGCGATGTCTTTACTAGCCTAGCAACAGGTGAATTCATTTTGGGTTGCGGCGTGAGTCACCTCGTTCTTCCGTCCGAACTCGACCCGCGCCCGAAGCTCAATTAGGCGTACACGTGCTCCGCGTGCATTTGCTCTTTGGGATCAATCACACCCAGTCTCTGACGATTTGAAACTGCCGTTGTTTGCCTGGGCGATGTACATGTGCATCCGCGCATGATGTTGGCCGGGGACCATTTCGGCGGGACCACCAGGTCCCTCCGCGATCTTGGCGTGGTCCAGCGCGTTGATGACGGCGTTTTGATCGAGCGTGCCCGCTTCTTTCACGGCATTCGCCCAGAACCTGAGTCCGCGATACATGCCCGTGCTCGCGCTGCCGGCCGTAACGGAGCAGATGCCGCGCGGTTCGGTGGCGCTCGCGGCCTTGAATCCGGTCGCGTCCGCGCACCATGAGAAATGTACCGGTTGTGGCGTTGGAATAGATGCGTTGGCGTCTCCCATTGCAAATTGGTCTCAAGCCGCGGACGGGTCCGGCTCCCACAAACGCCTGCGCGCCGCCACCGCCGATCCTGGGGCCTGCGTGCTCCCCGCGGCTGAAATCTAGGTGGGGATGACCACCGACCGCGCCGACCGGCCAGCGTTTGCTGCCGAAGATGCCGCGGCCGAACTACGTAAGCTCGCTTCACAAGGCGTGCGCGAGCCACGTGCGGCCAATGCCCTGCTGGTAGCCGCCGGTCACAGTTCGGCCGAAGGCTCAGCTGTCCCCAGAATCCGGGCGGACTCTCCCGTCGCGAGGTCGACGTCCTGCGGCTTGGCTGCGCGAGGACTTACCACGCAGGAGATCGCCAACCGACTGTACATCTCGCCCAAGACCACCGATCACCACATCCAGCACATCTACAACAAGGTCAACGTATCGATGCGGGCCGCCGCGCGTCTTGCTCCTAACTTCAGCGATGCGTACGATTAAGGCTGAGCTCCGGCTGATCGGAAGATCCGTTTCGTAAACTTGAACGGGAGCCGGTCTTGAACGTTCATCTAGTTGATGGCACATATGAATTGTTCCGGCACTACTATGCTCTGCCAAACGCGCTAGACGAGAAAGGTTTTGACGTCGCTGCAGTCAGAGGAGTACTCGCGTCCGTGTTGGGAATGATCAAAGATGGTGCGACTCACATCGCCGTGGCAACCGATCACGTGATTGAGTCTTTCCGAAATGGACTCTGGGCGGGCTACAAGACTGGGGACGGGATTGAACCCGCCCTGCTTGCGCAGTTTCCCCTTCTCGAGGAAGTTCTCACCGCAGCCGGCGTTGTTGTGTGGCCGATGGTAGAGTTTGAAGCAGATGATGCGCTGGCCGCAGCAGCTCTAAAGGCATCCGGAGATTCCAGGGTGACCCAGGTGATCATCTGCACGCCGGATAAAGATCTTGCCCAATGCGTGCGCGAAACCCGGGTTGTCCAATTGAACCGCCGAACAGCGGTCGTACTCGATGAGGCAGGGGTTACGAAGAAATTTGGCGTCGCGCCAGAGTCGATCCCGGATTACCTTGCGCTCGTCGGGGACGCAGCCGATGGATATCCGGGTCTAGCGGGTTGGGGAGCAAAATCGGCTTCGGCGGTTCTCGCCAAATACGCTCATCTCGAATCGATCCCTGCAGATTGGCGCGAATGGCGAGTGAATGCCGCCAAGGCCAGCGCATTAGCCCAGACGCTTTCTGAGGGACGAGAGCTTGCCCTGCTGTTTCGAACGCTGGCGACGCTCAGAACTGACGTGCTGCTATTCGAGGATGTCGACGAACTGAAGTGGAACGGTCCAACCGCCGCCTTTCCCGTGATCGCCTCACGCCTGGATGCGGCTGTCACAGAGAAGAAGCGTACGCCCTTTGCTCACAAGCGATCATAAACAAACGGCGCGGCGCCACGAAGCGACAATCGCGGGCGAAGTGAGGTGTCGGTAAACGCAAAGCCACAGCGGGTTTGATTAGCTCTAGAGCCCGTCATTGCCCCGGATTAGAAGGTGACTATCTGGCGGAAGCTAATGGGAGTCGTTTTCTCAAAGCACCTTTGGAACCAATAAGTTCCCTGTTTTCAATACTGCACGAACTGTGAAAACTGTGTAAACGGCGTCAAGTTAGTACCTGGGTACAAGTGACACCATTGGGTCGCCAGTCGATCCACCACATTGGCGGAAGTCGTGCAAGGTGTGCCCGCGAGCAGCCGGATTACCTCGTCCACGTCAGCAACCTCGATGTTAGCGCTAAATCCCGGGGTCGCAGGGGCAGAGCCCAGGGCAGAGCCCCTTTCGGAGCTCGGAGATTTTGCACTTCAGCGAGGTTCGTTGTTGGCTTCTCGCACTGAGGGTCGATCTATCGAAGTGCTCGATCATCCGTGAAATACGAGAGAATCGGTGCGCGGAAATCGGAGACTGACTTTCAACAATTCCCAGGCGCCGTCCGATGACGCGGCCTCGCGCCAGTAGTATCGATGATGAGGACCTCCGAGCCTGGCACTGGAGACGACCATCGCCGTCGCAGAAGGCCCGTTCTCGATGGGCGACGGTTCGGCGTGTCTTTCCAGAGCGCATCATGAATCTGGTCCTCTTGGTGCTACGCGATGTATTCTCCCAGTAGCCGGCGTAAGATGGCCTTCAGTGAGCGCGATCACATGGTCGAGGATCTCTCGGCGGGCACTTCCGACCCAGCGTTCCGCGATTCCATTGAACTTCGCATCCGGATTCAGAATGGCGTAACGACACGGCTCCTCTCCGGAGAATGTCTCCCGAAGGCCGCTGGATCACCCGGGTGAGCGGTGACATTGCAGCGCAGAATCTTGCGACGCTGATGATCAATCACGAAGAAGCAATACGGCAGCTGGAAAGTTGATCGTCGGTACGGAGATCACTTGCGGCGAATCTTCCCGCGGCGTATGGGCTATAGATTTGACAGCCGACGAGAAGGGCCCAAGGCAATTGCGACTGGTATGGGCAGACGAAACGCTTAACGGCGGTCTGAGCCATCGTGCCGTTTGTTAGTAGACGAAGTGCATCTAAAGGTTCACTCGACAGATTCCAAAAAAATTTCGTGTACCCTCTCAGATTTCTCCAGAAAAATTGCCGCTATAGAACAGGAGCGACGAAATGTACAGCAAACGCCGCGTCACCCTTGCAGATCAGATCGATGCGCGCATGGTGCAACATTCTATTGGTGGGGTCGTCAGATGACGATTTGCCAACGAAGAGGTACTTACACGAGTAACTAACTACAACTTAGCTTGTGTTGTGTCTAAATCAGAAAAGACAAAGTGGTCGACAAATCCCAGGACGCTATCTGCTGATGGTCAACGGACTAACAAAAAGCCCACCACTTGGTGCGACGTCTAACTTTGCGAGCAACCTGTGCTCTTGGGATGTTGTGATCGAAATCAAAGTCGGGAGGTGTATCGACCCATAATCTGTAGCGTTCGTACGTGGGCTGCTCTTATCGGCGGCCCACCGATCTGAAGACTGATCGAGAATTTCGAATCGACGTTCGAATAGTTCGCGTTCGTTGGGTCGCGCGATTAGCGCGAAGGACGGCGTAGCCGGTGTAGCTCAGTACCCAAAGGAGACAAATAATTAAATGCTTAACATCATGGGGCGGGGATTCGCTCCGCCATCTCGCCCATTTCCGCGCGCCACTTTTTGGTTTTTATACAGTTGCTGCGCTGTGTTTCTCGCGGACCTCGTCGCGGCGATTCCCGCCATTGGGCGGCACTTGCATACGCACATTCGTCTCAACACTACACCGTCGCTGCCCGTTGGCTTTTATGTTCCATCCACCAGCGCTGAAAGCAACCTGACTTCGTTCTGCTTACCGCAACCCTGGGGTACCTTGGCTCTGGTCCGTCACTATCGCACCGGATCTGGCGATGAGTGCCCCGATGGTGGCGAACCGCTGCTCAAGCGAATCGTGGCGCGGTCTGGCGATCTGGTGAGCGAGTCGGAATCTGGCGTAGCCGTGAACGGCGTTCCGATCCCGATGAGCAAGCCGCTGCCGCTCGATTCGTTCCACCGGCCGTTGCAGCCGTTCATGATTGGCGATTATCGCCTCAAAGACGGAGAGGTTTGGGTGATGGGCGAAATGCCGAAGAGTTTTGATTCGCGCTATTACGGACCGATTTCGACGCGGTTGATTCTGGGCTATTTGAAAGCGGGGACGACATGGAAGTAACGGCGCTAGAAGTAACTTTCAACGAAGATACGGCAACAAGAAACAGGAAAGCCGTTCGCTCACCGGGTTTGTTGCTCGGGCTTGCCCTGCTCGGGTACGCCGTCCATTTTGCAACACCAATTTCGCTGTGCCTGACGATCCTCGCGGCTTGTCTGTTGGCCGCACGGCCTGACAGCCGGGTCGAGGCGTTTTCGTTGGCGACGACGTACTATGTGTTTGCGCTGGAGTCCATGCCTGCTGCAATTCGCGGCTTTTATCAGGGGCATTCGGACGCGATGCTGCTGCTCTATCCGTGCGCCATTTTCTTGCTATCGCTCCCGTGGGTTTTATTGTGGGGCCGCACGGCTCGTAACCTTCGCTGCATTGCCGCAGTGCTAATTACCGCGATTCCACCCTTGGGACTAATCGGGTGGTATTCGCCGTTGAGTGCGGCGGGGTGGTTGTTTCCGTGTTGGGGATTCCTTGGGATAGCTGCCCTTCTCGTGGTTCTGATGTGTGGGACGTTGGCGGTCAACAAACCAAAATACCTGATCCCATTTGGACTGCTCGCTGTTTCATCCAGCCTCCTCAATATTGCCTATCCGCACAAAGTTCGAGGGACGGCCCGTGCGCCCTTCGCGGGAGTGGATTTGCGCCGTAGCCCGCTATTGCGCGAATCGCCAGAATACCAGCGACAGATTCGAGCAGCGATCTACGCGTATCCCCAAGTACCAGTGATTGTTCTGCCCGAAGCCACCTTCCCTGTGGCTTCTCCGTTTACTGATTTGTTTTTTCAGGACGAGTTTAATTCCCTGACTCGATCTGGCCAAGTGTTGATCGCAGGCGGGGTCATGCCGGGGCCCGGTGAGCGTTACCGCAGTGGCTTCCTGCTGCGAGGGGCTCAAGTCGGGTTTTTCGATGAGCGCGTTCCTGTGCCTGTCGCGATGTGGAAACCATTTACGGATTCAGGTGCCGCGCTCCGGTTGTTGGCGCCTTCGACGGTTGATGTGCAGGGCGTAAAAACAGCGGTCCTTGTCTGTTACGAGATGGTCATTCCGTGGACCGCAATTACAGCTTTGAATGAGCATCCGCAGGAACTTGTCGGTATTGCTAACGATGACTGGACTGCGGGCGATCCTACAATACCTACTTTGCAGCGGACAAGCCTAAACGGTTGGGCGCGGCTTGCCGGGATCAAGAGCGTATTTGCGGCGAATTTGCCGCTGGAGGAAAAACGTTGACGGCTCCAACTCCCATTCGCACAGTAACGAGCGCTGCTGCTTCCTCTAAAGATTTTGTTCTCTCTGTCTTCGGGGCCGTCCTGCGCGAGTTGATCGTTAAGCCCGGAGTTGAAGATATCGCACGCAATCCAGACGGACGGCTGTGGGTAAAAGAATGTAGTTGCGATTGGGAATGTGTAGGCACAATGAGCGATATCGATACGCACACGCTCATGCAAAGCATTGCTGGTCTGCGCGGGCAGGTCGTAAACGAAAAAAATCCTGTGCTGGAAACCGAATTGCCAGAACAAGGCTTGCGGTTCGAGGGATTGCGGCCTCCTGTTACAAGCGCGCCCATATTCTGCATTCGCCGGACGCCAACGCGCGTATTTACGCTCGTCGAATACGTGGCCGACAAAATCATGACTGCACAGCAAGCGGAATTTCTCGAGAAGGCTGTGGGTGAGCGCCAGAACCTTATCATTGGCGGCGGTACCGGGTCGGGCAAGACAACGCTGCTTAATACCCTGCTGTCCATAATCGCTTCAAGATGTCCGATGGATCGGGTTATCACCATCGAAGATACGTTGGAAATTCGATCTTGCTCGGATAACTTCACCAATCTTCACGCCAAGGGAGAGTTCACCATCCTGGATTGCTTGAAGTGGTCCCTGCGCATCAGGCCGGACCGCATTATTACAGGCGAAGTTCGCGACAAGGAAGCGAACGCGATGCTGAAAAGCTGGAATACCGGACATCCGGGCAGTCTCGCTACGATTCACGCATCGAGCGCTGCAAAGACGTTGACCCGTCTCGAAAATCTGGTGCGCGAGTCGAGCGTGTCGGTGCGGAATGCCAAGATTCTGATCGCGGAAGCGGTGCAGGTCGTAGTGTTTATGTCGGCTGAACGCAATCTTGACGTTTATCCCGCTGGCCGCAGCGTGCGGGAAATCGCCCGCGTGCTGGGCTACTCGCGTGGGAAATATCAACTGGCGGAGGTGTTAATGGCAGTCGGCTAATTACTGATTTTGCGGCCCTGAGTGAAAAGGAAACAAGAAAAAGAAAGGGAGTTTTAAAACGAATGAACGAAATGAATCAAAGCGAAGCGAGTTCGCAAAACTGTGTTGCCCTGCCGTCGCACGAGGAATGGCAATGCCAACGCCAAATACGAAGACTGATGAGAGCTACGCTCATCGTTCTTTTAACCCAAGGAATCATGAGCGCGGCTGCAACGGGACTTCCTTGGGAGGCCGCCGCAGGAATGATCATTAACTCATTACTGGGGCCGGTGGGAATTTTAATTGCCATCGCTGCGGCCCTTTTTGCTTTTTGGGAACTGGGGCATCGCCCGGACGTGATGCAGGTTAACAAGTCGATGGTAATTATTCCGTTTTCGATCACGGGCGTGCTCGGTGCCGCCCAGATCGTCAAGCTGTTCTTTCCAGCCATCGCCGGGGCGGTGGTCTAACCCTTCAACCAACAAGAAAAGACAAAGACAAAGACGATGAGCAACACCGATAACAGTACACCGAGGCAGATCCCGCTGTTTCAGGCTGGCATGCGACCAAGGCAGTGGTGGGGAGTGAACTGGTACCTAATGGCAGCGCTGGTTGGCTCGTGTTCGGTGACCGAGTTGTTTTCTATTGGCCTGAAGCTGTGGCTGGTCGCGGTGGTCTGTCCGGTGGTGTTTTTTTTTGGCCTGCGGGCCCTGCGCTCCTTTTCGAGGCGGGACCCGCATTTTTTTCACGTGTATTGGCGGGCGGCGCGCTACCGCGATTATTACCCCGCGAAAACATCACTGTGCTCCGCAACGCAGGTTGCGCGGCGAAGTTGGATCTAAAAATCTATGTTTAGAAATCTTGCGAGAACGATCCCGGACGGATTCGCCGAAGTGCTTCTGCCCTTTGGCCTAGTTGCGCCGGATATTTTGATGCAGCGCGACGGGAGCTTTATCAAGGCTTGGAAGTATCAAGGCCCTGACTTGCAACTCGAAACCGAAGCAAAGATGGCGAGTCTGTCCGAGAGACTCAACAGTGTGATCCGCCTCGGGGCCGGTTGGATGATTCATTTCCACGTGTTCCGCTTCCCCGCGTCTCCGTATCGGAAATCAAATAACTTTCCCGATCCGATTGCGGCATTGATTGAAGAGGAGCGGGCTGCCCAGGCCGAGAAAATCGGCGCGCGGCTCGAAACGGAATTCTTCGCATCGCTCACCTATCTGCCCCCCACGAAGTCGGAATATGCGACGGAAAAGTTTCTTTATGGCGCAGGCGACGACGCGGCGGCAAAGTCGCTGGCTACGTTTCAAGCGACGACGGAACGTTTCGAGAATGTTTTCGGCGAGATTTTCCACGCGGAGCGCCTTGGCTCGCGCACGGAGATGCGGCGCGGCCGGGAGATCCGCTTTAATGACTTGCTTGCCTATTACCGGAGGTGCCTCACTCACGTCAAAGCGCCCTTTGTCGAGCCGGAATTTCCGGTTTACTTGAACGACATCCTCGGGCGAGATGTGACCACCGGAGAGCGGCCACGGGTAGGAGAGCAGCGAATAGCCGTGGTTTCAATCGACGGATTTCCCTCGAAAAGCATCCCTTCGATACTTGTCAATTTGGATTCTCTTGGCTTTCCATACCGCTGGTCGACGCGCGCCATTTTGCTGAGTCGCGAGCAAGGCGGCAAGGTGTTCGAAAGGCTGTATAAGGAGTATCACGCGGCGCAAACAAGCACAGCCGACAAACTTGGCATGGGCGACGGCATGGTGGACACTGATGCGGTTGAGCGCACCGTGGAAGCCCAGTCTGCGCGTGCAAACGTCAGGAGCGGCAATGTCCAGACGTGCATCTACAACGGCGATATTGTCATTCTGCACGAAAACGCGGACGAACTGAGGAGGATGGCGCGCGAAGCCATGAAGTGCATTGAACTGGAGGAGGGGTTTTCGTCGCGTCTCGAAACGGTCAACACTATGGAGGGCTGGCTCGGCACTCTGCCCGGCGACGGCTATTCGAACATCCGGCGCGTGTTCATGGACACCCTGAATCTGTCCGACCTCGCTCCGACCTCCGCCGCCTGGACCGGACGGGAGCACAATCCATCACCGCGGTTTCCGAAAAACTCTCCGCCTCTTTTGATCGGCAAGGCGCGGGGCGATGCGCCGTTCCGATATCACGCCCACACCGTCGGCGACGTCGGGAACTTCATCTTAGCCGGCGGCATGGGGAGCGGCAAATCGGCGCTTCTCTCTGCGATGGCAGTCCAATGGTTAAAGTATCCCCGAGCACGCGTGATCGCTATTGACCGCCGTTTGTCGATGTGGCCGCTGTGTGAGGCGGTGGGCGGCACGTTCTATGAACCGGGTGAAGGGAACGCGGGCTTCTGTCCACTGTCGCAACTCGATGAAAAAGGCGAGATCGAATGGGCGGCAGCGTGGCTCGAAAACCTCTGCGAGTTGAACGGGCTGAAGCTGTCCAATCTACAGCGAACCTATTTACATGAGGGGCTGACCGCCTTAGCAAGCCGTGAACCGCGCTTACGAACACTGAGTAATGCGGCGACACTTATTCAGGACGAAGAGATCCGCCTCGTTCTGCGGCACTTCTCGGGTCATGGCGCATACGCGCATCTGTTCGATGCCGAGCGCGAGTCGTTCGAAGAGAGCGAGTACTTCAATCTGATCGAGACTCAGTATCTGATGAATCTAGACGATAAAGCGCGGGTGCCTGCGATTCTCTACATCGCGCACCGGATCGACAAAATGTTTGACGGTCGCCCGACGCTTCTCCTACTGGACGAAGCAGTCTTTCTCCTCGGGCATTCGCTTTTTGAGGAAAAGATCAAAACCTGGCTGTGCACGTGCCGCAAAGAGAACGTGGCTCTTGGGCTGGCTGTCCAGCAATTAGCGTATCTCGTCAACTCGGCGATCTCCAGTACGCTCCTCGGGGAATGCCCGACGAAGATCTTCTGCCCGAACCCCGATGCGTTCACTAAAGGAATTGGTGGCATGCCCGGCCCCTATGACTACTACTGCGCCCTCGGGCTGAACGACAAGAAGATCGAAGCGATCCGCTCCGCGGTCCCTAAGCGCGACTACGTGATCGATTCGTCGCTGGGCACGGCGGTTGTGAATTTCGATTTTGGCCCGGTGTTGCTCGCCTTCTGCGGGCTCAACGGCGATGAGCGGCGGGAGGAGTTCCGTAATGTTATTGCGACATCTGACGCCGCTGGAAGAGATTGGCGGTCTGACTGGTTGCGCCATGAGGCGCTGCCGAAGTGGGCAACGTATCTGGAAAACCAAACCGGTACGGTGCGCATGGATGAGGGTCTTCCGCTGATGAGCGCGATGAGCGCGGCTAAGTAAGCGAATTTGCAAAAAGGAGACGCAATGAAAGGAACGAGTATCAACCGAAGGTTTTTCATGAGCCGGGTCGCTGGCGGAATCGCCGGCGTCGCCACCGGCGGACTGCTGATGACACCAAGACGGGTGGACGCGGGTTTCATTCCGGCCACGGAAGTTACCCAAATCCTCAACAACATCCAGCTCGTCGCCAGCTACATCAAGGAAGCGGCCCAGCTCGTCAGCCTCGTGAACCAGGAAGCCATGATGGTGAAAAACCTGATTCACAACGGGTTTCACGGGCTGAGTAGCATAGCGGGCTACTTAACGACGGCTGCTGGCTTGGCGCAGGGCGGTCTTGCCCTAGCCTATTCGGTGGCAAACTTAGACGTCCAATTCAGCTCCCGCTTCCCGGGATTCGCGCGATTCGGCGGCGGGGGCGCAAACGGTTGGGCTACCCAGTACACAACGTGGGCACAGACGAACAGGGACACCATCATGGGTTCGTACCGAAACCTGAATCTACTCGGGAACGACCTCAACAGCACGCAGGGTCTCTTAAGCGTACTGAATTCTCATGCGGCCGGAGCACAAGGGGCGCAGCAAATTCTTGAAACGCTCGCCGAATATGGCTCGTTTCAAGCCAACTCGCTACAAAAGCTGCAGCAGATCATGCTTACGAACACGCAGGCTGTGACCTCCTACGGCAATTTGCAACAGCAAGCCATGGATGCGAAGTCGGCGGCCGGCGTCGTCTTCTTTGGCAATAACGGCGCGGTCAACACGGATGGACGAGTGTTTGATCCAACAAACGGAAAGTTTTTTTAAACACATGCGAGGACACAGCGTATTTTTGGCGAGTTTACTGATTGGGGCGGCGCTCTTTTTATCGGGGTGCGGAAACGAAGCGACCGAAAGAGAGAGTCCCATTGTTGCGTTCGCTGAAGGGCGCGGCGGTGGCAATTTACGCCTAGCAACGGTTTCGTCGATCCGGGTCTGGGCGCGGAATCAAGGCGGCACGGCGCGGGAGATTCTCGCGAAGTGCAAAGCGTTGCGGGCGTCGACGCCACCTGGCAGGAGACCACGGAAGGACGCCTGTGTCTAGCAGTGCGGGAGGAATCGTTTTGGGGATTCGGAGGCGAGGGGAAGCCATGAATAAGCGCTGGATCTCTCGCGTTTACTTGCCCATCTGTTTGTTCGTACTGTGCAGTGCGATGGCGTTCGGAGATCCACCGCCGTATAGCAGTACAATTCCAGGCGATATCAATGCCGCATTGGATGTAGCAGGGGCAGCGTGGATCCCGACTATCTTAGGCTATGCCCATTATTTGTTTTATCTCTTGCTCGTGATCGACGCGTTTTATGCTTTCGCACAAGCGGCTCTGGGGGGCGATCTTAAGGAATGGTTTCGCGTGCTCATTTGGTGGGTGCTTGAGCGAGGCTTCTGGCTGGCGCTTCTGATGTTCGGTACTACTTGGGTCCCGTCGATCATTGCGGGTTTCCAGAAAATCGGCTACACAGCGGCTGGTTTGGCCGCGCCACTGAGTCCCAGCATGCTTTGGAATCAAGGACTCAACCTCTTCGGGATCTTATTTAAAGAGGCGGGCGGCGCAGCGTGGCTGATCGATCCGGCGACCACGCTGGTTCTTGCCATCGGCGGACTGATCTTGCTGATTGCGTTCGGGCTCATGGTAATGCAACTTATCGTCACAGCAGTGGAGTCGTACATGTGTCTCAGTTATGGATATATCTTCCTGGGCTTCGGTGGCTCGCGCTGGACGTCGCCTTACGCAAAGAACTATCTCAGCCTCGCCATCGGAATAGGCGTCAAAATCATGATTGTTTACGGCATTCTCCAGTTTTCGCAAGTTCTGATTGCCGGGTGGACCGCGGAGATGAGGACACTCGACGCTTCGGCGACGCCGCTGTTAGAAGCTTTCGATATTGTCGGCGGCTGCCTCCTAATCATGCTCTGCGTTTGGCTCATCCCAATAGCATTTTCCGCAATGTTGACTGGAGTCGTCGGTGGGCATTATATGACCGCGATTTCACCGGCCATTGCGATGGGCACATTTGCGATAAGTGCGGCGGTACGCGCCGGGGCAGCGGCTGCCACTGGAGGGGCCGGGGCGGCCGCTGGTGGCGCCGGAGGTGGGGCTGCTGCAGCTTCAGGCGGCGGTAGCGGCGGTGGATCTCGCGGCGGATACCGAAGGTCGGGCGGCTCGAATGGTTCGTCCGGCGGCGGCGCATCGACTGCGGTTGATCCGCCGGCGGCAAAGCGCAGTTAGAAGAAAGGATTTTCGAACAACGAAAGGAAGAGACAGTGAAAACCAATTCAGATATTGCCTTGAATTCCGACGGAACCTACAACCCGTATCTGGCCTCACGGCTCGAATGGGATGAGCGCTTCGGCTCCCCTATCCGTAGCGCGGAAAACTTCAAGAGGATCGCCCTGGGCGCGCTCGCGGTGGCGCTGGTGGCGGTCGGCATTTGCGCATACCTTTCCTACCGGGTGCAGAACGTGAAGCCCTATGTCGCCATTGTCGACGCCGAGAGCGGACGGCGCATCGCCGGGGCGGAAGGTGCGAATCCAACCCGCGACCAAGTGCAGCTCGAAAAGGCGCTCGAATCCTTTGTTGAGGACTGGCGGCTTGTGACTCCTGATATCGAACTACAGAAAAGGGCTTCCGTGCGCGCCCTGATGATGACTGGCGCGCGCTCCAGCAAGGCGCACGGCGCAATCCTCGATTACTGGAAGGCGGACCCCCCGACCGACAAATCGGCGCGCGGCATTTCCGCCTATGCGAGCAATCTCCACTCGCTCCGCATCGGCGAAAACACTTACGAAATTTCATGGACGGAAACGGAGCGCGCCGGGGTGGCCGACGCCAAGCGGACCGAATGGAAAGCCGCGCTAACGATCTCCATTGTTCCACCCAAAGACAAGCAGGAGGCGGACAACAACGCGCTCGGGGTATTTGTCGACGATCTCAGCTGGTCGCCAACAAAGTAACCACAAAAGCAAAGAGAGGACCCAAACGAAATGAACCAAGCCCATCGCAAGCCGCTCTCCGGAGCGATTATTCTTCTATCCATTGTGTTTTCCGCGCTCGGAGATGCGCAGACTGCGGCGACCAGCAACCCGCCGAACCCAACACCGCAACCAGCCACGAGCGTACCTGGTCCGCCCAAAGCGGAACCGGCGCCGCCCGTTTCGAAGTCCTCCGCAAAAACCGATTCCGAGAAGGCGCAGTCTCCGAAACCGCCTGTGCTGTCGGAATCGGGAAAGGCTGCGGCCAAACTCTCCGAGCAATGGAGGGCGGGCACGCTACACGGACAGACGCCCGTGACGATAGACAAAGTAGGCCGCGTGCAGTTTCCATTTGGCGATTCGCTGCCGACGGTTGTTTGCGCGCCGAAGGGTGTTTGCGCGATCGAACTCGAACCGGGTGAAAAGTTGCGCGGCGATCCGCACATCGGCGACAGCGTTCGATGGCATGTAGAACTCGAATACTTCGGGGATGCCACCGATGGGAGCGAAACACCAGTATTTATCATCAAGCCCGATTTCGGCGGCTTGGATACGGACCTGATTGTCGCCACCAACCGGCGCGCGTACTACATCCGGCTCGCGAGCGACGAGAAACAGTACATGCCGCAGGTGTCGTTTGTGTATCCACTGGATGAGCAAAAGAGAATGCGCGAGATCCGAGATAAGAACGCCGCACCGCCACCGCCAGCCACGGGCGTTTCGCTCGCTTCCCTGTTTCAGCCGCCTCCGGTGCCAGAGGACAATGCCGCGCAAATCCAGAAAGCGATCCGGTCGATGGATTTCAGCTTCACCGTGACGGCGAACAAGAAGGCCGAGCGGGAATGCTTGCGGCCGCGTGCCGTCTACGAAGTTAAGAGCGCCGGCTCAACCGTCATTGAGATGCCGTCTTGCGTCAACGTCCGCAACTTGCCCATCGTACTCGTCAAGGAAGGCAGCGATTATGTCAAGACCAACTACCGTTACACGGACGGTGAGTTCGTTATTGACCAGCTGATCGATTCGGCGGTGCTTAGGGTTGGCGGCAATAAAGGGGACATCAAGAACGACGTTCATATCGACCGCAGCGCAAAGGAGGAAGCCCGTGTCCGATAACGCTCTCCCCCTGGACGGCGGCGAGATTCCCGCGGCAGACTCCACTGAGAAACCAAAGGGGTCCATCGAACTGGGCCGCAAAGCAAAGCCGGAAGTTCCGATTCAGCGGCGGCTCCTGTTGATTGGCGGCGCACTGCTCGTGGCCGGTGGCTTCGTGGGGATTTTATTCTTGCAACGATCCGCCGGCCAGCAGGCGGCGGCGAAGAAACAGGCTGGATCAAGTAGCGATTTCTTCACTCCCCAAAGGGATATCTCCACTACGGACGCAAGCCAGGAATTCTCGGATGTGAACCGGCTGAAGCCAGATACTCAGAGCGCGGGCGTATCACAGAATCCAGCCCTCGATAAGTTTAAGCACGACTTCCCGTTTGCCACGCCGCCGGATTATCTTCTGAAGAGTGGCAGCGGCAATGGGGCCACGGCACCGGGCAACACTGGGCAGGCTGGGGCCGGCGCGCAACAAGGTGGACAAGGGGGTGGACAAGGCGGCGGATCGTCCCTGTTTAGTCGATCGTTTTTCCCGAACGCGAACGCCAACGGGTCCGGTCAGGTCAACAGCAACGGCGGCGGCGAGCACCACGAATCCGATGCGGAGATGTACCGCCGGCTTGAACGCGAAGCTCGCTTAGCGCCGACTCGGGTAGACCTTTTGAAAAAGGCTGATGGCGCAGCAGCCGTTTCGAGTGCGCCGGCGACAGGCGCTGGATATCAACAAAGCTCTTCCGCCTCCCCGCTCACGCTGACAAGTCCGGCAGCGTCCGCTGGCTCCGAACTGCGCGAGCTTGGTGAAATCGCCAAGGGTCTCGTGGCTGCTCAGGCGGGCTCGTTGCCGCAGGGAAGTGGAAGCGCCACCGCGCCCAACCATTCGGCTCCGACAGGTGATGGCATGACGGCGCAATCGTCCTCTCCTGACTCGTCTTCCTCTCCCGCGAATGCCGTGATCAAGCGGATGCAGCAAGACACGATGGCCGCTTGGCGTACCGGTCCAACCTCGCCCTATGAAATCAAGGCTGGCGATACGATTCCCTGCGCGCTCAAGCAAGAAATGGACACCGAGGCACCGGGCATGGTGGAGTGCCAGGTGACGCACAACGTGAAGGATAGCCGGAAGGGAATGTACGTTCTGATTCCCGATGGGTCAAGAATGATCGGGAGCTACAAACCGGCGGCGTATGGGAACGAGGGAGCCAGCCGTGTCGAGGCTCTCTTTACACGGATTCTTTTCCCCGACACAAGTTCAATGGATCTCGAAGCCATTGCCGCGCAAGATAACAAAGGCGCCGGCGGGATTCGCGGCAAAGCCAATAACCACTACAAGGCAATCATCAGCGCGACCATGCTGCAGGCGTTAGTGGCGAGCGGGGAGGCGTTGCTCTTGAACCGCAGTGGTGGCGCAGCAGGCGGCGGTATTGGCTATTATCCATCCGCTTCGCAAGCGGCGGAATCGGGCGCGGCGAATAGCGTGATGGAAACCGGCAGCCAACTCACGAGACGGGCCATCCATATTCCCGTCACGATTCACGTCAACGCTGGGGCGGTGATCGGGTTCCAATTGGATCGCGATCTGCAATTTGATGGGCCGTACCACGACCGGAAACCGCTGATGCCGGTTGGCGGCGTACAGCAGTAAGAAGTTCTATTTCATTTAAAAAGGAGACAAATACCAAACATGGGATTTACAATCAAGCCCCAGGATCAGCGATCCAATCAATCGGTCGCCATTAATCTCACGGCTTCACAATTTGAGCGCGTCAGGATGACGGCGGAACTGCTCGATAACAGCACTGTCGATTACATTATCGGGCAGCTTATCGAGCAAGGATGCGAGAGCGAAGAGGCGCTGCGTAAAAAGCTGGAGCCGAAGACGGCCGAGAGGCCCGAACCGATCAGTGGCAAAACCGCCAAACCTGGCAAGCGGGACGAGCATTCGCCGAAGGGGGAACCCCTCGCTGCAACAGCATAGCCGCGCAGGTTAAAAGGAACTCCATGACAGTTAAAATTCTTATCACCACGGCAGCGGCTATGACTATCGTAGGCTCTCTCGCCCTCGGCACACACTCACTCATTCAAACGGCCCGCAGCGAGCGACCGTGCACGGCGGCGGAAGACGAGCAGTTCAGGAGCGCCATTGCCCACTGCCCTGTGGACAAGCCGTGCGCGGTCCCAGAAGGATCGCTGCCCCAGTGCGGAGGGGTAGCGCTCGATCTGGTGAGCCTGGAGGAAGCGATCGGAGACGTGAGCTCCGTAATTACGTTCGGGTTCGCATCTCTGCTTGTACTGTTGGTGCCATGTTTGTCCTGGTGGGCTACCAGCGAAACAGGCGGCGAGACGCTAAAGCGTTGGTCGCTCCGGCATCCTTGGGGGCGTCTTACAGGCACTTGTTTAGCCTACTGCGTCGCTTGGTTTATCTTGTCGGCCATCTTCTGGGGGTCTGCCGTTTCGATTCATGACAAGATGCGGCCGGGACACCGGCTGATCGGCGTTGTTGTGTGGAGCGCCGCTCTGCTGTGTACGGGTTGGGCGTCGCAGAAATGGTACGTGCCTGAGATCAAGCAACAACTCGTCGACCAGTGGGAAATTGCGCGTGGTCGCGTGAGATTCAAACCGGAATTCGCCGCCGAGAGCGACGAGCTTTCCTAAACGACTGGCGGTGCAATTGATGGCCACCGTCAATCAAATCGATGCCGGGAACGAGCGCAAAGCCGTCCGAGATAACCTGCGCGAGATGTTTATCCAGCAGAGAAACAAAGGATTCCAAATCGAGGGAGACCGCAATTTCGAAGCGTATCGAAACTTCCTTGAAGAGTACTCCAGACAAGCTGATCCGGAAGGAGTGCGGGCGGTTCTCGAAGCGAAGCGACACACGCACGTAGAGCAGAGAGATCGGGCGCTCGCCATCGCGGAAGAGATCCGGGCCGAATCTAGCTATAACCTTCATCCGGACGCGAGCACTAAAGCCAAAGGCGTGCGAACCGGAGAAGTGTTGGGCGAAGCCGATTGGACGGTTGACGCCCAATACCACCAGGAAGAGGTTGATGCGCTGTCTCAACAAATCGAAAACGGTCACCGGGCGCCGGAGCTGGACATGGCCCGCGATGCGGATTACAAAGCGGCTCTCGATGCCCCCAACCGATACGCGCGGGAACTAGAAAGGGCCGACAATCACGAGGTTCTAATTCACAGTTTTCCAGGTGGTGCGTTGTACTTGACGCGGACTGGATTCGAAGAAGACATCGGCAAGGGGCACGCACCGATCAGCACGGAAAGGGCGGCGCGAAATTGGCCACTGGAGGCTGCTTGGGAGGCCCGCGCAGCTACTACAAAGGAGACCGAACAAATGGGACCGATTGACAGGCTGAGGGGATTGTTCGCCGGGGGGATGACACGCGAAGGCGAAGCGATCGTGATGGATAAGCCGCTTGGGATCGCGAGGACAGCCATCACCGAAGAAGAGATAGATGCCGACTTGGCGGCGTATGAGGCGGCCAAAAGTGAACGGGCCGAAATCAGGGGCCGTGAGTATGGCAGTGTCTATACCTCAAACGTCGCGATTCCTGGCGAGTCGCGGCTGGGAATGGCCGAGCGTAGAACACGCTTGGAAATAGAGCCAACCGCGGACGGGAATGGCGTTGAGGTCCGTCAATACCGTAGAAACTATCTGTCGGTAGAGGGGAAGGGCGTGGTGTCAGCGAAGGACATTGAGCAGGGTCCGTTCTCTCCAAAGACACTAGCAAAGTTCGGAACGGCCGACGAGGCCCAACGCTACATTAATGACCACATCCGCGACTACAACGAAGCGGCTGCTGAGCACCAGTTAGCGGGGGAACAGTGGCTGGCGGAACAAAACGCCGAAGAGTTGGAAGAGGAACCGGTGGTTACTCCCCAAGCGGAGGACTTGACGCACGCGAACCGCCCAGCCGTGCACGAGATTGCAACGGCGCTTGGGGTGCAACCCACCGAGGCCGTTGACCGCTACCAAGAGATGGTCAACGCTCACGAAACGACGGGCCGGGCGCAGTATGCCGAGACTGCCGAGCAAGGCCGCGAGATCGCACGTCAAGAGGTAGCCGAATCGCTAACCGGGCTGGGTGTCAGGCGGGAGTCTATCGAAGAG
Source organism: Bryobacterales bacterium (assembly GCA_003167495.1). GTDB lineage: Bacteria > Acidobacteriota > Terriglobia > Bryobacterales > Bryobacteraceae > Bog-105. The sequence goes on from PMSX01000182.1 coordinate 44,765, forward strand.
ATTGGACGGCTGCAATATGGCCAACCCGCGCCTGTATCTGTCGGAGAATCGGCTGCGCGTGAAGATGCTGCCTATCGATCGGCGGGCCTAGGGCCGGACGCTTCCAGTGTTGCCGCGCCTGACCGCTCCGGCGTGGACGTGGAGCACGAACTCTGGAGGCTTCGAAACGAGGAAAGAAGGACACTTGCGGATCAGCAAAAACGCGCGGCGGATCTAGGGCTAACGGTCGAACAGATTCAAGCCTCCAATGCGTTCGATGCACGCTTCGGTGAGACCGCCATGGAGCACATAAAGCGAGGCGAAAACGGCCACCAGAATGGAGCCTCCACCGCCGTCCTTTTGGATAAAGCCAGCGTGCTCGCCGCCCAAGCGCAGAACCCAACCGGGATATCCGACGCGGATGCGACGATGACCGAGACGTCATCGCTCGAAAGGACGCTCGAAGTGGCGGCGAACGGACAATCACCGGAGGTCTCGGCCGTGCTTTACGGAACCGCCAATGACATCGATCCTGAGACGCTGCGCGTGCTCACGGCGGACACTCCTGAAGACCGGCGCGAGGGACTCGCACGCAAGGCCGAACTGTATGCCGCCTCGGTCGGCGCGGCTCCCGATTCGAGCCTCGGGGCGGCTGTTAAAAAGTTCGCCTCGGAGGTTCGCTCGGGCAAGGAAGCGGTCGACATGACGCAGTGGTTCGAACCCCAACAGGGCGTCTCGATGGAGTCAAACGAGCGGCTGGCCGCCACGACAAAAGAGAGCGTGAATGAGGGGATGCAACCGCTCTTTGAAGAAGCGCGGGCGCTAGGTGTTCAGGTAGACAGCGGATCGTTCAATATCGCGCAAAAGCAGCAGATCCGGGAAGACGTCACCGTCGCATCACAGAAGATTGGCTTCTAGTGTTATATATCGCCCCCCTCCACGAAACCAGGCGAAACCAGACTGGTTTCGGCATGTTTTCCTAGCGGGGGTGGCGTCCCAAAATATCAGCATGGTTTCGTAGCGGCTTCCGATACAAGAGAAAGATGGGGGGCAAACGTGAGTTTGGCCAAGAATGCACAGCGATCGGTGAGGCTGAATCCAGCCGAAGACAAGATGTTCAAGGACGCGTGCGACGCGGCTGGTTTGGAGCCGGCGGACGCGATGCGAGCGGCCCTGATGGAGTGGACGCAAAACCGGAAAGACAATGTACGGCTGAAGGCGCTGGAGGAGTCGAACAACCTGCTCGTGGATGCAATCGTCGCACTTACTGAACGGTTCGATGCGTGTGTCCAGATCAACCTGCCGGGGGACGATCCGACCGCCAAAATGGTGAGGGATGCAGTGAGTGCCAAAGCGGAGCAACCGGAGCCTGTCGGAGCGGGGGCATAGATGGAAAAGCGCGAGGGGATTTCGCCGATTCGGACGCCGGGATTGTGGGGCAAAGACCTGGCGATCGACGCCCGGCAGAACAAGCTCTACTACACCCACAAGCTCGGCTGCTGGCTCGCTGCGATAGAGGAACGGTTGCCCCGGGCGGCGACGGAAAAAGGGAACCGCTGGGGTGGCCTTTTGTACCGTTTGCCGGTTGGGGTGTGGGCCGGAATGTGGGCCGGGTTGGTTTGCTTCTGGCCGTGGTTTCTGATCTGGTTCGGACGCTCGGGAGATATGCGCCGGGAGTGTCAGGGACTCTACCTCGCCGCGTGGTTTGAGGACCGCTTTGCACGAGCGGTTACGGGCGGCGTGGACTGGCGGATTGCGCTCGGGTTGGGGCTCGCGCTTTTGGTCGCGGGTATAGCCATCGTTCACTGGTCTAAGGAGCGGGGATTCCTCACCAAGTTTGCCGCCGTTGTGATCGGATCGGCGCTGAGTTTTGCGGGGATCGCGGGAGAATTGGCGCTTGTGTTGTTCAGCATCGCGCCGCCGGAGGGGAAGGCAAACGTGGCTAGGGCGGTTTACCAGTTCGTGAAGCGGGTCGAGCCGCCCGAATACGCGGCGGGCCGGGATGCGGATGGGACGATCAAGTTGCCGGTCTGGATGAGTGGGAAAGAGCCGGTTGTGGATCGTATCGATGGGACACGGCGAGTGTGGATGAGTGTCGAGCCTGGGCGGCTGGTCACGTGGCTGGACCGGGAGGTGTACCACGGGCCGCTGGCACTCCGGTATGCCCTGCTGTTGGTGTGCGAGTTGGTCACTTTGACGGGGCTGTATGTGGCCGGTCGCACCTGGGATTGGTGGCGGCGGAAGCGGGCGATGGATGGGGTGTATCGCCGTGGCGCGCGGTTGGTTTCGTTGAAGGAATGGAACCGCCAATCCATTGGTCCCTGGTGGATGAGACAGCGACTCGGAATGAGCCTTCGGGTGAGTGCCAATGGGGGCTGTGCCCATATCTCCACGAAGAAGATGATCACGCACATGGTGGAGTTCATCAAGACCGGAGGCGGCAAGACGATCAACCATACCCAGATTCTCAAAATCGCGGAGCAGAACGACTGGGTCGTGATCTGTTCCGGGGCGGAGTTGATGCAGAAGTTTCACCGGACGGAGCGCGGCGACTATATCATCGATCCGACGCTGAAACTGTGTGCTACTTGGGCGACGGAAAAGGAGATCGTAAACCCGATTGCCGGTCGCGGATTGACGGCCGGCATTTTCCCGATGGGGCCGGGGGAAATCAAGTTTTTCACCGACGCGGTTCAGGAGGGACTGGCGGACATCATATATCGCTACTCATCCACAAATGCGCCGGGCATGCCAGACAAAGAAGAGGCCACTACCCGGAACTTGGCCAAGTGGCTCCGCAATCCGGGCAAGCACATAATGCGCCGCGCAAAGGGTACGAGCATTGCGGCGCGCATGAACCCCAAAAGCGGGGATCAGTTCGCAGGCATGGAGGGCATGTTCGCCTCGGCCTCGAACGGGTTTGGAATGATGCCTTGCGCGGGCGAGGGGCATAACGAGTTTTGCGCACGGCTCTGGGTCGAAAAACTGAATCGCGGCGAGCAGCCGGGGTGGATTTGGTTCCCGGCATCGGGCGTGACCGAGAAGGCGATCAAGCCGGTGACGACGGCGGTCTTGAATTACATACTGGCGCTCTTGCGGGACGCGAAAGACGACGTGAGCAAGCGGCGCCAGTTGGTCATCGCGATCGACGAGATCGTGACCAACTTCAATCACATTGACGAATTCGAGGCGGCTATTACAAACCTCCGAAAGTTCGGCGTGATGATCGTCTTCGGCGCGCACGCGATCGCCGCGCTGCGGGAGATCTACGGCCACGAACGAACCGAAGTTATCGTCGGGCAGCCGGGTTTGCAACTGATCGGACCAACGGATTCAAACGAGAGCGCTGAGTATGCCTCCGCGGTGCTCGGCAAGCAGGACGTCTGGGTGCTCAAACAAAACGCCACGCCGAAACCGGAAGGCGGCCACCGATCACTGAACTACTCGCTGGACACCGAAAGGGATCGGGCGCTGGTGACGGCCGATGATATCAAGGGGTTAAAGGACCGTCATGGCTATCTACGGTCCGGTGGATTCGTTGTACCGATTCTGCTTTCCTATCGTGAATTGCCCAAGCAAGAATTTGAACGTCGCGAGATCCGGCTAGTGATTGACGACGATCCCGACGAGGAACCAGTCCAACAGCCGGGCGTTCCGCCGAAAGGCGAAACGGTAGCCAAGATTGACGGAGGTCCGGCCATCCCCTACAAAGCCGTGCAGCCACAAATCGAAGCGGCCGTGGCGGCGGAGGCGAAGCAGCGGAAGATGCTGCGCGTGCTGGCGTTCATCAACACCCGGAAGCAGGGTGAGTTGCCGTTGGGACCGGCTCTTCGGCATACGGAACCGGCGGGAGTAGGGCGGTGAGTGTGTTCCATTGCCGGAACGGTTTGCGGGTTGCGTGAGAAGGAAATGTGTGAGAAGAAAAGGAGTGAAAGTGGCGAAAAGTAAATCTTGTTATCGTAGTCGGCACGTCACGTGCTGTATAAATTTCTGGCGGGAAAAGGAGGTGCAAATTGCTTAAGTATTGGTTGGCCTATGAATTCGGCGCGACGTTCCCCCGGCTGGTTTTGGGCGGGGCGTTGGTGCTTTTCGGCCTGGTTGTTTTGGTTGGGGCCGTGAGCGCGATCAGCTATGCTGTTCATCCGTTCCACTACGAAAAGCGCGGCAACGGCTGGGCGGAAGTGCCTGGCCGGATCGAATCGCCGATTGATCGGATTATTGGAAAGCGAAACGCGGAGCGAAGGAAGTAAGCGTCCGTGGGCTCCGTCGAAATCTCGAAGCCTCACCAAGACGTTCCGCGCCTGATCGAGTACCACAGAAAGCATCTCGCCGGGCAGGATCAAATCAACTATGACCGCGCGCTCCTCAATGCGATAGCAGCCCTAGAAGAGGGGCGTGCGGTTGAGTCTCCAGCCGTTGCCGGCGCGGGTATAGGTGTGGGCGGATACGCTTCGCCCAAACGCTACTACCAACAGGAAGGCCGCACCCTGGGCTGGCACGGCCATCTCGCCGCGCATTACGATCTCATCGGCAAGCCGGTCGACGACCGCACCTTTGAAATGCTAGGACGCGGGCAGGATCCGCAAGGTGTTCAGCACATCCGCAAGTACGCCGACTCGGATCCATTTTCAGAGAGCGCGTGGAAAGGGCGGCTGAAATGGACGACGGGTGAGGCGTGGAAGCGCAAGACGGAAAAGCAAACCGCACTCTTGCGGGAAATCGCGCCTGGTGCGAAACGGCCCGCCCGCGAACCGGCCCAAGCCCGAAATCTCGACGCGGACTTTGCGGCGGCGCGGAATGCAGCCAGTACGGATGAAGAGGCGAGGTCCCGGCGCAAACCCAAGTATCAGCCGAAAGCGGGCGAGTTCGACGCTAACGCGATCGACATCCGGGAACTGTGGCACGATCTGGGCGGCGGGAGGCTCACCAAAGACGGCCGCGGGCGCGCGTTCTGGCGCGACGGGAAGGACTTCAACGTATCGGTCGGCAAGAAGGGAAACAACTTCAAAGATTTCGTGTCTGGTGAAGGTGGCGGGACTATTCACCTAGCCGCGTTGGCGTGGGGGGGTTCCGATTGGGACGCGGCGAAGCGTTTGCGGGAAGAGTACGGCGCCGGGAATGGACTCACGCCGGCAGTCGTGCGCGCACCGGATCCAAAACCGGAGCCGGCTCAGAATGTTTCGCCGGAACACATAGCGCGGCTGAAGCGGATGCACGCGATCGCGGCGGAGCACTTTCAAGCGAAGCTGGCTGCGCATAGCGGGGCCTCGGTCTCCGCTTATCTGGACGGGCGTAGCGTGAGCGCGGCGGTGCGGAAACATTTTCGCCTGGGGGCTTCGGATTCAAGCGATGACCTGGCGCGAAAGCTCGAGAAGGACTTCACGGCCGAGGAGCTGAAGGACTCCCAGTTGGTCTACTGGCGCGATGGGCAATGGCGGGACAAATTCAAGGACCGGCTCATGATTCCCATCTGGGACCGGCAGGGCGATGTGGTCGCCTTCGCCGGGCGCAAGCTGCGCGACGAGGCGGATGGTCCCAAATACCGCAATAGCGCGGAATCGCCGATTTACCGGAAGAGCGAAATTCTCTACGGCGCGCCGGATGCGGGAGCCGCGCAAACGGGGCGGACGGTGGTGGTGGAAAGCTATTTCGATGCGTGGGCAAACTGGGACTCAGGCGTTACGGATGCCCGGGCGCTTTGCGGTACGGCATTGACGCGGGAACAGATCGCGATTCTGAAGGCGATTGGCAGCGATGTGGTTTTGTGCCTAGACTCGGGCGTCGATGAGTTCGACAAGGGACAAGCCGCCCAAGAAAAGCACATCCTTCAGCTCCTGGCTGCAGGCCTCCGGGCTCAGGCGATCAATCTGGAACCCGCCGCCCAAAAAAGCGATTCCTTTGAATACGCCGTGGCTTATGGCGGCGCTGCACTTAAGGAGCGGGTGAACAATCCCGGAACGCTGGTCGAATGGCTTGCGGGGCGCGCAAACGTCAAATTTGCCACGTCCGCGGGCGTTGACGAAAAGAAAGCGCTCGCCTGGATGCGGGAGATGTTGGCACCCGCGGCGAGAGATCTGCGGCCGGAGCTGGCGAGGGAACTGGAGTGGTACCTGCAGGTGATACCGCGGCCGGACCGGAAAGACACCGCGGGGTGGGACATGGTTCTCGCCACGCCGAAGAGCTATTCGCTGGCGGCGATCGCTGGTGGGGATACGCGTCTGCTTGAAGGGATTGAAGCCGCGGCGCTCGGAACTTTGGACAAAGCCGAGTTCGGCGTGATGGGGCGGCTGGGCGGCAATCGACCGCACGAGCATACCGGGAAGTGGGCGGCCGCCGTCTTCCATCACTTGACGGCGCGGCCGGTTGAGGGGGTAGCGCCGAATCCGCACAACCACTACCACTGCTTCTTTTTCAACCAGACGCTTTGCGAAGACGGGCAGATTCGCTCGATGGATCCAAACGATATCTTCGCCCGGCAGAAATATCTGGACGCCCGTTTTCAATGCGCGGTCGCGAATGTAGCTCGGCGGTGCGGGTACGATCCGAAACCCCACGGCCGCGGCGAATGGTCAGAGATTGCGGGCTATTCTCCCGGGCTGCTGAAGGCGATGGCGCTGCGTTCCGAAGAAATCAACGCCGAAAAGGAACGTCTCGGGATGGAGGGCGCGGAGGCCGACGACATCGTTGGTAAACGCCTCCGCCGCAAAAAGGAAGATTGGAAACCGGAAGCGCTCCTGAATGCCTGGCGCGAGACCGCGAAGACCACGGGTGACGATTTCGAAGCGGTACGGAAACAGGCCGAAGAGCGCGGCTACCAAGGCTGGGACAAAGAGCACCGCGCTCTGATGGCCGAGCACGCGATCGACTGGGCGATCACCGCCGAGATGGAGCATCAGGCGGTGCTCAGTGATTACGAAATTCTCGCCAAGGCGTTTCAATACCGGCTCGACGGCTATCTCAGCCCAAATGACATTGAGGCGGCTTATGAGCGGCGTTTGAGGCAGAGCTACGGTGAGAACGGCGGGATGGTGCTAGCGGACCACTACCGGGCAGGACGCCCAGGTGAGCGTTACACCACCACAGCCATGCAGCGGGCCGAGGAGGAATGTATTCAGGCGGCGATCCGAGGCCTTGGCACGATGCAGCCTCTGACGGGGTTGACGCGCGAGGAGCTGCGCGGCATGCGGGACATCATCATGTCCAACGGGGAAAAGAGGCCGCTCAACGACAAGCAGATGTGGGCGGTCCATGAAATCGTGAAGGGCACAAACCAGTACACGCTGATCAACGGCGCCGCCGGTGTCGGCAAAACGAGCTTACTGAAGCTGGTGAAGACTGTCATCGAGAGCCACTCCGAGCACCTGTTCGAAATCGTCGGCCTTGGTCCTACGACGATTTCGACCAACAATCTGGCTGGAGTGGGGATAGAGTGTCAGACGTTCGCGGCGTTTAATCTCAAGCGACACGACGCCGAAAATGATCCGGCGCGTTACTACGTCTGCGACGAGGTTGGGATGTTGGCCACGGTGGATTTTCTCGCCTTCACGAGAATTGTACGGCCGGGGATCGACCGCGTGATTCTGATTGGCGACAAGAATCAGCATCAAGCCGTGGGAGCGGGGCGCGTGTTCTGGCAGATGCAGGACTGCGGCATTCCGACCATCTACCTCGATAAGATCGTCCGGCAGGATGCAAACCCAAAACTGAAGTCGGCCATCGAGCACATCCATGGGTCATTCCAGCGAGGCAAGGAAAAGCTGGTTCTCTCGGCCATGCGGATCCTCGATCGAGACCTGGACGCCATCCAAGAGAACGGCCATAGGCGCCGGCGGATCGAGAAGATGGTGGACTTCTATCTGGTGGATCCAGAAAGTACGCTGCTTATCGCTCCGGACAACGCGACCAGGCGGGCGGTCAACGATGCAGTGCAAGAAGCACTTTTCCGAACGGGCGAACTAGACCGAGACACCCGTGTAGATCTTCCCATGATGGCGGGCATCAAGCAGATGCGCAAAGCGGACCTGCGACGGGCGACTCGCTACGAGGTAGGCGATGTGATTCGCTGGGGCAAAAGTACCACTCTGGGCGGCCGGACCGGAACCGTCCTCGGGCCCAACGCGCGAATCGAGCGCGGCGAGTATACGGAAGTCGTGGGGATCGATCCGGCGAACAACCGCCTGAAGATCCGGACACGCCTGGGCGAAGTCGAGTATGCGGCAACGGCGGCGCAAGGGGAAGTCTACCGGGCGGAGCTGCGGGCGTTCGCGGTTGGCGAGCGCGTGCGGGTAACGCGGCCGTGGGTCGCGGAAGACGAGCAAGGGCGGCTGCACAAAGTACCGAATGGGGCGATTGGCGTCATTCGCGAATTGAACGCGGAGGGTGCGGGCGTCGTTGAGTTTGAGAAGGGTTTGCGCGTTCAATGGGATGCCCGCGAGTTTCCGCATATGGGGCTCGGGTATTGCACCACGAGTCACAGCGCGCAGTCGTTAACGTTTGATCGCGTCGCCATCCACATCGATACAGGCAATTCGAAAGTCCGGGGCCTGGTCGATCGGGTCCTGGCTTACGTCGGTTTCAGCAGGGCGGCACGGGAGTTGATGGTCGTCACAGACGACAAAGAATTCCTGATGGGAGAACAGTCGCCGCTTTTGAAGCATTTCGTCAAACCCACTGCGCTGTCTCCCAACTGGGCGCAGAGTGAGGCGGAAGATGTCGCCGAGTCCCGCCGGTACCGCCAAGTGAATCAGGATAGTGGGCCGGGCGCGGCGCCGCAGCAGCAAGTGAAAGTACATGATGGAGTCTTACAACAAAATGTCAACGATCATCAGCACACCGCCGGACGTCGTCGGTTCGGTTTCTGAGTGGGAATGCCTCGCCAAAGAAGCCGGCAATCCTTTTGCTATCACGTTTATGACGGGCGCGCGCCGGGCAGTGCTGCCGTATCATGAGCTGAAGAACGTCATCGGCACGGATACCTGCCTTACGCTGGAGTTTCATTCGCGCAAAGTGGAAATCGATGGCGAAGGATTACTGGTACTGGCCGAGCTGATCGGCGACCACAGGGTGCGGCGAGTGAAGCGCGTCGACCGCATTCTCTCGGTTGAAGTACTGGAATATCGCGCAAAGGAAGATGAGGACGATGCCTAGAGGGTACAGGGCGTTGTGGGAGGGAACGGCCCGCTGGGATGGGTGACGGAAGAACAGGCGGTGAACCGGAAAGGTGCCTGTGCTCTCACTTTTTCGCAGGCCCATAGTCGTCCTTGAGCGATGGGACGACCCGCTATGGGGAACTTTTCTGTGAAAAGGCCACACCCTGGGTTGAGCATGGCCTGTTACCAGCGTCAACATTCACTTGATAGCGGCGTTTGAGAAACAGCGCGAGGGCGGCGAGGAGGAGCGCGCTGGCAGTGACGAGGAGAAGCATTTAGCGTCCTCCGGCGCGCAGGGCATACAGCGCGACTAAAAAAATGGCTGCGCCGACCCAGGAGAAGAATCCAGATTCCAGTGCGTCCATGGTCGCCCTTTATAACCTAATGGCACGCGTTAGCACCCTTAGAAAAGGGAGTCTGGCACCCGCCAGCCGTCCGACATTAGAATCAGCCCCATCTTTGCCTCTACAGGTGCGTCAGCAGCCCGCAGATCGACCGGATAAGCTTTCAGAAAAGCCGGGTCACGCATCCACGATGCGAGGTCGGTGATCTTATATGTGTAGGTCACTTGGGATATCGTTTGACCCATCATCGCTGAAGGTTCGGAGTACCGGATGATGTCCACCACTTCTTTTTTGCCGGAACAAAGACTTGTATACGATCCGCCGCCTAACGACATGCCTGCGTTTTTGTCAGCGCGCTCGAACTGTTTCCCCTTCTCCGTGATTACGTATTCGATGCCCGGGCGGGAACTCGTAAATCCAAAATCTTTGTCGATGATTGTTATGGGATGCCCGGCGATCATGCCAAGCGCCACGAGTGAATCGATCATCGGAGTGCTTGAATGCTTCCCGCCAACGTCTGCTAGTTTCTCCGGCGCCATAGCAGTGATGCAAACGGATTCCTTGTCGAGCTTCGCTTGAATCGCTTTCTTGAAATTGGAATCACTAGCTTTCTTAGGATCTGAGCAAGAGCCGAGTAAAAGCACGGCTGCTAACACAATATATGGAAATCGCATTCGGACATCTTATCTAATCCTGAGCGAATCTAATCAATGCCCGCAGGAGTCTTTTTTCACCTTCTAGGCGGTAAGCCGAGATGCCTGCAAGATGTACACGCATCTCATCTAACCCAATGATTCTGTGTCGGTTAGCCTCACGCTGACGTTCGCCTTCGTCGGTAACAGGGGACAGGGTCTCATCCTTCTTATTTTCAGAGACATAGATCTGACCGTGTTAGCTGAAATGCCCGTCTGGCCAGTGGATTGGGCCTCACTTTGAATCAACAACTTAAGTCGGTTGTGTGTACATATTGCACGCATCTCGGCTTACCGCCAATTAAAGCTAAATGACAAAGAGGCCACGCCGGGATGTTCCTGACGTGGCCTGTGCTGGCATGGTCAATATTCACTGGGCAGGTGGATGACGTTGTTGGCGAAATAAAGCGTGATAGTTTCGAGCGGGAAATCGGTGTACTGGATTTCTTTGCTAAAGACCACGTTCTCGTTGCCGTCGTCACAGGTGAGGCTGGCGGTCTTGTCGGGCCGAACGTTGAGTCTCCAGACTTGGAACTCTTCGGCGGCAACGCTCTTGTCGTAGGGCTGAATCAGCGCGATCTCGTCAAGAAGCCAATAGGCTTCGCCGTGCTCGGCGACATGCTGCGCGCCCTCGCTGTAGAGAACAGTTCGGTTGACGGAATGCCGGTACCACTGTTCTGTTCCCGTGAATTGCGCCAGCTCGTCGGCGCTGAGAGTCTTCTTCTTTGGTGTGTCTGATTGCATGGTGATCTCCTTTTGTCGTGTGCTTTCTGCACAGGACCGAAGGAGCTGGCGTCAGTCAAGGCCGAAGCGGAGCGGAGTGCACCTTGGCCTTGACAGCCAGCTTCCATGAGAAGGCCTTCCTCTGTCAACAAAAATCTTTCACTCGCGCGATTTTTTTGGGGGATCGCGCAAGGGGGCTTGCCCTCTTGCGGGGGGAGCCGCCGTTTTTGCGGCGTGGGGGGAACCCGCCCCGCCCCGGCTTTCCCTGAGGGGAAACGGGAAAGGGGACTAAAGATTCCTTCCTTGCTACCGCAGGCTATGAACTCGGTCTATAGCCGCTCCATTACTTCACTTCACAACCGCCGATTCGCCCTGCTTCCATTCGCACTCTTTGTGGAGCAGTTTGCTCCGGTGCCAGTTGGGGTCCTCAATATTGTGTTCGGGTGCTGCCATCTAGGGATTCGAACTGACCCTCTCCGAGAAGAACGTCGTTCCTAGCTGCTGTCGCAGTCACCCGGACTCGGCGATTTGCGAAAAAACTAAATCCTCAAGCCGCTGGTTTCTTTTCGGCCGTTCGAGCGTTGCTGTTGCGGAGCGGTTCGTAGACTTCCCCGGTCACCCACAGTCGATGCAGCAGAACCGCCAGTTTGCGTGACACCGCCACAACCGCACGCTTCTTGGCATTCTTACCTCCGCGTTCCGCCAACTTGAGCCCCCAGCGTTTCAGATCGGTGTCTGGCCCACGCGCGCTCAGTATGTAATGCGCTCCTTGCACCAAAATTGTTCGAAGATAGCTATCGCCTTCCTTTGTGATGCGCAATTGCGGTTGACGATCTCCCGAATCCTTTTGCTTGGGCCGTAACCCTATGTAGCAACCCACGTCTCGGCTGCTCTCGAAGCGCCCCGCATCTCCGACCGTCAGTACGAACGTCAGAGCGATCAAAGTTCCTACTCCTTTGATTTGCTTCAGGAGTTCAGTTTCCGGATACTCTTTCCGGGCGATCTGCTCAATTCGTTCGTTGTACACGTCGATCTTTTCCGTCAAGGATTCCACTTCTTCCAGTAACGGCCGCAGTGTCTCTTTCAAGGGAGCCGGCAGTGACTTCAACTGCTCGACACCGAGTTGGTCGGGATCACATTTGGGTATGCGCTCGCCGAGTGCTTTCACCAATCCGCGCGCCGCGTTCACTAGACTGGTCCGCGCCTCCATCAGGACCGAGCGTGCGCGAATCTCTAGCAAGTGCAATTGCGCTTGTTCGCTACGGTGCCGGATCGGTCGTAAGAGCTCCGGGTCCATGCGCGCCAGGCGAGCGAGCACTCGCGCATCCAATCGGTCGTTCTTTCGGCTGCTCGTGCTAATCAACTTCACTTGCCGTGCATTCGCCACAATCACTTCGTGTCCCAAAGCGATCAGCAAGCGGCTTACCCACGGAGAGTGTCCTCCCACTTCCATGGCGATTCGGCAGCGCCGCAACGCGCCGAACATTTGCATCATTCCTTTCTTGCTGGTTGGCACGCTGCCTTCCTCTGTTACCTCACCAGTGCCGTTTAGGACGCAATAGCGACTTGCCTTGTCTCCCAGGTCGATGCCAATGGTGATTAACTCTTGAGCACTTTTTGTGGTCTTCTTGGTGCCCTTCTTCAGACTCTGTTTCACGGTGTTATTCTTCTTCATAAGCCGGTCCTTTCTGCACCTAATCGAGTGCGTTTACTGGAAAGCGTATCGCTCTTCCACTGAGGACCGGCCTTCTCATCCCATCTAGGATGGGACGACAGCAGAAAGCAAAGATCCACTTTTCGCGACCAGTTTGGTTCGGCTTCTGAAGCGATAGATCAAACGAGGGCCTGGTCGCAATTGGAGCGTTGAGCACACGAGCGACACTTAGCCCGGATGTGATGGGACCGGTCGCAGATGCCTGCCGTCCGCGCTGTCCTGAGATTACACCCGCGGGAGTCTGCAGCGCGTCAGGTCTTCCTTTTAATCCGTAGCGTCGCGAAATGAGAATGGGGGATGGGTGTTCGGCGGTGTCGGAGGCGATTGCAGTACCGCCCGGGAGTGCTGCTTGCCGCCGGTGATACAGCCGCTTGGCGAAAAGGGCGAGGCCTGCCACTAGGAGCGCGATAGCAATCCATAACTGCAGCATTCGCTAGTGTCCTCCGCGCACCAGAAAGACCAGCAGCAACAGAATCCCAGCTGCGACGAGAAAGTACCCGGCGATCAACGGGCTTGGACGGGACCCCTGCAGGGCATGCTCGGCCCGCTCTTCGTGAAAGCGAATGCCGGCGTCGCGATGCGCTTGGACTTCACGCGCTACTGTGACAAAACCCATAACTCTGCCGAATTGGACCCATAACCTTGCCGCGGGATAGCTTTCTAAGCTCTTGATTCTTGGTCCATCGAAAATCTGAATGAAACAAGGATTGGACCCATAAGTTTGCCAGGAGTGCGAATTGGCCCCCATAATCTTGCCGGGAGCACAAAATGCGTCGGCCCACCGCGCCGGGCGTCACTGTACGATGAACCCGTGTTTCGACCACGACGAGATTTCGTTTGTTTCCGAGTGACCAACCGGACACAATCTGCGCGTTCACTTCAACGACTAGCGCGTTTTACGGCCAAGTGGAATCTGCAGTACGCGAGCTGAAGTCAGATCCCAGTCGACAGGCCAACTTTTGAGGACATATTGCCTATCGGTCAGACAAGCAGCGATCCAATTCGATCAAGCTTTGGAAGCCAAGGCATGATCGACGAACCGGGCCTAAGCCCATCCCAGCAGGCTTTCAGCATTTTTGCAGGATGTCGTGTCTTAGCAAAGAGTTAGACCAACCGTGCTCCACAATCGACGTGAATCGTCTCACCGGTGATCGCCTCGTTCCAGTCGTCGAGACCGTGGGAATGTGGGAATCCCGAAGGGATTCGCAAAGAGCGTGGGAAGGGTGGGAGGCCGGCATCATGGCCCTCCATGCTTTCCATACTCTGTCATTTCCATGATCTGCTTTTCGTCCGGCAATGCTGGGTGAACGGGTGCGCCACCCCGCCACGAAACACTCTCGTGACCAGTTGTCTGTGAGTGCATTGGCGATTTGGCACTCGTCCAGACGCATCGCCGCCGAGAAGTGCGTTAGATTTGCTTGCCAAGAATCAGGGGCACATAGCTTCGGGCGTCTTGCAGCAATTGCT
>PMSX01000117.1:0-2514 GCA_003167495.1 Bryobacterales bacterium
GCGGTGAATTTCTCCGGCGAGGAAATGGCCCGCGACTGGCCGGCGCGCAAATCCAGGCCGTAATACGTGGAATCCTGCGAAATGAGATTCAGTTCCTTGACCCCTTCGGCGATCAGTCGCCGGGCTTCGCGCACGATGTCGCCTTGCGGGCGGCTGCGATGCGAGCCGCGCATGCGCGGGATGATGCAAAAACTGCACGGATGATTGCATCCTTCGGCAATCTTGACGTAGGCAAAATGGCGCGGCGTGAGGCGAAAGCGCGGCGTGGCAAAATCGGGGATGTAACTGGGCCGGAGATGGACGTGGACCGGCGGCGGCTCCTTCTCCAATTGGGCGAGCCTCCGCGCCACCTCGGTCCGCGCCGGGGCCTCCGCGGCGCCGCCGCCCAATTTCTCGCGGCGGCGCGCCAGGGCTTGCGCGACGATGTCTGAAACCTGCGCGACCTGGTCGATGCCCATGAAGGCGTCCACCTCCGGCAGAAGTTTGGGCAAATCGTCGCGGAATCGTTGCGGCAGGCAGCCGGAAACGATCAGTGCCTGGCCCGGATGGTCGCGCTGGCGCGCCTGGGCCGATTCCAAAATCGCGTCGATGCTTTCCTCCTGGGCGGCATCGATGAACGAGCACGTATTGACAATAAGAACATCGGCCGAGGCGGCTTCATTGGTGATGCGAAAGCCCGACTGGATCAGCGAGCCAAGCATGATCTCCGCATCGACCAGATTCTTGGCGCAACCGAGCGAGATCATCCCGACGCTGACCGGAGTTTTTTTGCCGGATGTCATAGACCCGGATTGTTCAGCACCAGGCTCTTGCCAGGAGTGGCCACCGCGTACTTGAAGTTGCCGTCGGTTCCGGCGGCGCCATACCGGCCATGCTTGTCCAGCGCGATAAAATTGATGTGCAAATCATCGCGTCGCTCGGACTGGATGATGCGCTGAATCACTTTCACGATCGCTTCATGCGGAGCCAGCCCCTGGCGCATGAATTCCACGATCATGAACGTGGCGCAGTACCGCATGACGTTCTCTCCCACGCCCGTCGCGCCGGCCGCGCCCACGTCGTTATCCACATACAAGCCGCTTCCGAGAATGGGCGAATCGCCGACACGTCCGGGCAACTTGCCCGCCAGGCCGCTCGTGGAGCAACCGCCGGCGATGGTGCCGTCGGCGCCCAAGGCCAGGAGCGCGATGGTGTCGTGGTTTCCAGGCTTTTTTGGCGGCTGGGCGCTTCGCGTTTGGCGCCACTTTTCGTACAATTCGCGGTCGTCCACCGGGATCGATTCCAGTCCTTGCTCCAGGGCAAAGACTCGGGCTCCTTCGCCCGCCAGCATGACATGCGTGCTCTTCTCCATCACCCGGCGCGCGGCGGAAATGGGATGGCGAATGCCTTCCAGCGCTGCCACGCTGCCCGCTTTGTGGCCGGGACCGAACATGATGCAGGCGTCCAGTTGCACGAACCCCGCCGCGTTGGGACGCCCGCCCAGGCCGACCGATTTTTCCGGCGCGGCATCTTCCGTCAACCAGATGCCGCGCTCGACCGCATCGAGGATTGGACCGCCATCGAGCAGGATTTTCAGGGCGGCGTCCGTGGAGAACTTGCTAAAGGGCCAGGTGCCCACCACCAGCGGCATCTCGCCTTGTTCCGGGACCCCTTGCGCCCGCGCGGCGGCCGCCCCGGCCGCCAGGCCAAGGGCCGCGCCGCGGACAAATTTGCGTCGTGACATATTCATTTTGACTCCTGTGGTGAGAGCGACGGGCCGAAGACTTTCTCAAATTTCGCCCCGATCTGCTGCCAATGGAAATCAAGCGAGCAAAGTTTTTCCAGTTCGCCCCCGGCAAAATGCTTGTTGACAACAGGATCCAGCCGCAGTTGGCGCAGGAAATCCGCGTCCGGGCGCCCCTCATGTTTGGCCTGCCAGGTCAGCATGGCGTTGCGCTGCACCAGATCGTAGGCCGCCTCGCGCGTCAAACCCTTCTTGATCAGGGCCAGCAGCACCGTCTGCGAGTTCCATAGGCCGAGGGAGAGCGCAAGGTTGCGTTTCATGTTTTCGGGATAGACGATCAGGCCGCCGGTCAATTTGGCCAGCGTGGCCAGCATGTAATCCAGCAAAATCGTGGAGTCGGGAAGAATTACGCGCTCGACTGAGCTGTGCGAAATATCCCGCTCGTGCCACAGGGCGACGTTTTCCAGGGCGGCCACGGCGTGGCCGCGCAGGACCCGCGCCAGGCCGGCCAGGCGTTCGCCGGTGATCGGATTGCGCTTATGCGGCATGGAGCTGGAACCTTTTTGGCCCGGGGCGAAATACTCCTCCGCCTCCAGCACTTCGGTGCGCTGGAGATGGCGGAACTCGGTGGCCCACCGCTCAATGCTCGCGCCCGTCAAGGCCAGGACGCCGATGAACTCGGCGTGCAAATCGCGTTGCACCACCTGCGTGGCCAGGGGCGCGGGGCGCAGGCCCAATTGGGCGCAAACGAAGGCTTCCACCCGAGGGGAAAGATGCGCGCTGGTGCCGAC
>PMSX01000117.1:2545-33902 GCA_003167495.1 Bryobacterales bacterium
CCGAAGGTGATCGGCTCGGCGTGAATGCCGTGGCTGCGGCCGATCATCGGCGTGAATTGATGTTCCCACGCCCGCTTGGCGATGACTTCGCGCAAGGCCCTGACATCGGCGATGAGGATGTCGGCCGATTCCGTCATTTGCACCGCGAAGGCGGTATCGACAATGTCGCTGCTCGTCAGGCCGAAATGCAGCCAGCGGCTGGCGGGCGCTCCGATGTTTTCGGCGACGTTGGTGGTGAAGGCGATGACGTCGTGTTTTACTTCGCGTTCGATGTCTTGAATGCGTTTGAGGTCGAAAGAGGCGTTAGCGCGCAGGGTTTGCGCGGCTTCACGGGGAACCTCGCCCAGATCGGCGAGCGCTTCGCTTGCCGCCAACTCTACTTCTAACCAGCACTCATACTTGTGCTGCTCACTCCAAACAGCGCCCATTTCGGGACGGGTGTATCGAGAAATCATTCCTTAACTAGGTTAGACGGTGGGCGACGGCGCCCCGCTGGGATCTCAATGCCTAAAGGCGTCAATATGTAAACACTTCGGACTGGACGCCGGGCTCTGCCACCACCAGGCGTGTAAAGAGTGCGCGACCGTTCAGCGCCTTCATGGCCAGATTGCGTACCAGTTCCACGTGGTTATTGTGTTCGCTAATGTGGCCCAAGACGACCGTCGAGACGCAAGTGTCCAGATCGTTTTGGATGAAGCCGGCTGCAACTTCGTTGGACAAATGCCCGCGCCGGCTCATGACGCGCTGCTTCACCGACCAAGGATACGGCCCCACGCGCAGCATTTCGAGATCGTGGTTCGATTCGAGCAACAGCAGATCGGTCTTGCGCAAGTGCACGCGGAGAGAATCGGTGACATAACCTAGATCGGTGGCGATGGCCACTTTAACGCCATGCGCGGTTAGTGTGTAACCGACCGGATCGGCGGCATCGTGCGGAATGGTGAAACTAGCGACGTCGATATCACCAATGGTGAAGCCGCAGCCGGCTTGAAACGCTTCCACCACCGGCGTTGCTTCGCCCCAATCGATGTAAGGTGCGGTCCTCTGTGTAACATAGACCGGGATGGGACGGTCGTCCTCGCCTTTCGAGAGCGGAACCAGCCCGGAGACGTGATCTGTGTGCTCATGGGTGATCAGAATGGCGTCCAACGCGGCCAGATCTTCACCAATCGCGGCCAGCCGTTTCTTCACTTCACGGCGGCTCAGGCCGGCATCCACCAATAGCCGGGTACGATCAGTGGCGACAAACACCGAGTTGCCGGAACTGCTGCTAGCGAGGATACAAACCTTAACGATTCAGATTCTCCTTATCTCACTCATCGTCCAGCTTACCCTCTACTTTACAACAACTCTACAACATTTCATCCCCAATTTGTTGTACCGAATTTCTTCATTGGCCGCCCCGCAGGGGCTTACAATGAGAATTCAAAGATGAAAGCTCGCGTATACGTTACCATGAAGCCAACCGTGCTCGATCCGCAAGGCCAAACCGTCTGTTCAGCATTGCAGGGCATGGGGCATCGGGAAATTCTGAGTGTCCGCCAAGGCAAATACTTTGAAATCGGCTTGGCCGACGGCGTTTCGCGGGAAAGCGCTTGGAAAATGCTCGACGAAGTGTCGCGCGATATCTTGTCCAACCCGGTAATTGAAGACTACCGGTTGGAGATCTTGGACTAGCTTTTCTCTCTTTAACTATATGTGTGGAATTGTAGGTTACATCGGCGGCCGGGAAGCCGTTCCGCTGATCGTGGACGGACTGCGCCGTCTGGAATATCGCGGTTACGACTCGGCCGGCGTTGCCGTTTTTTCCGATTGCGGCGAGTTGGACGTCCGGCGCGCCGAAGGAAAGCTGCGGAACCTGGAAGAGGTGATTAAGAATAAGCCGCTGGCCGGGTCGTACGGCATCGGTCACACGCGCTGGGCCACGCACGGCCGTCCCACCGAAGAGAACGCGCACCCCCACCGCGATTGCAGCGGGCGCATTGTGGTTGTGCATAACGGCATTGTGGAAAACTACCTGGCGCTGCGCAAGCAGCTTACCGCTGAAGGCCACAAGTTCATCACCGAAACCGACACCGAAGTGATTGCACACCTGGTGGAAAAATACCTGACTGGGAGCGCCACTCTGGAAGACGCAGTGCGCTGCACGATTAAGCAAATCACCGGCGTATTTGCCATTGGCGTCATTGCCGCAGCCGATCCGCGCAAGATTGTAGCCGCCCGTTCAGGCCCGCCCGTGGTGGTTGGCCTGGGCCAAGACGAATTCTTCGTTGCTTCCGACGTGCCGGCGCTGCTCAGCCACACGCGCGACATGATTTTTCTCAATGATGGCGATATTGCGGTCCTCACGCCAAGCGGCGTCAAGCTGATAGATGTGGAAGGCAAGACCGTGCGCCGCCAGGTGTCTCATATCTTGTGGGATCCCATCATGGCGGAAAAAGGCGGTTACAAGCACTTCATGCTGAAAGAAGTGTTTGAACAGCCGCGCGCGATTAAGGACACCATGCTCGGCCGCGTCGGACAGGAAACCGGCCGCGTGTTCCTTGACGAAGTAGATATTTCCGAAGCCGATTTCAAAGCTGTGCAGCAAGTGAAGATTGTCGCGTGCGGAACGAGCTGGCATGCCGGCTTGACGGGCAAATTCATCATCGAACGGCTGGCGCGCTTGCCGGTGGAAGTGGATTACGGCAGTGAGTTCCGCTACCGCGATCCGATTATTCAACCCAATACGCTTACGATTGTCATCTCTCAATCGGGTGAGACAGCCGACACACTCGCCGCGCAGCGCGAGGCCAAACAGAAGGGATCGAAGACACTGGCGATCTGCAATGTAGTTGGGTCGATGATTACGCGCGAAGCCGCCGGTACCTTGCTTACCCATGCCGGGCCGGAGATTGGCGTGGCTTCTACCAAGGCATTCACTTCGCAGATCACCGCGCTGGTGATTTTGGGCATGTATTTGGGGCAAGTGCGCGGTACGCTGTCGCCGGAAGCTTCGTCTATCCTCACGCAGGAATTGATGCGGATTCCAGGCAAGCTTGAACAGGTTCTTGGCCAAACTGAAATTTACGACGACATGGCGAAGCACCTGTCGAAGGCGCAAGACTTCCTTTACCTCGGGCGAGGAATTCACTTTCCCATTGCTCTGGAAGGCGCGTTGAAGCTGAAAGAGATTTCGTACATTCACGCCGAAGGCTACCCTGCCGGCGAGATGAAGCACGGGCCAAATGCGCTGATTGATGAGAATCTGCCAGTGGTGGTGCTGGCTACCAAAGACCCGCAATCGGAAGAGAGCATCGTCCACTATGAAAAAACGCTTTCGAACATTCAGGAAGTGAAAGCACGCAGTGGGATTGTGGTGGCGGTGGCTTGCGAAGGCGACGAAGAAGTGGCTAAGATGGCGGATTACCTCATTACGATTCCGGTGACGCGCGAATTGTTACTGCCTTTGTTGGAGATGATTCCGCTACAACTTTTGGCCTATCATATTGCGGTGCGGCGCGGCTGCGATGTGGATCAACCGAGGAATTTGGCGAAGAGCGTTACCGTGGAATAGACTGCCCTGCCAGCTGCAAATTTGCTTGCGCTTCGGCGTAGTCAGGCTTGAGCCTGAGCGCCACGCGAAATTCCGCTTCGGCCAGATCCTTTTTCCCTGCGTTTAGCCAAACCAAGCCCAAGTTATTGTGAGCCTCGGCGAAATCGGGCTTGCGGCGCAATACCTCTTGATAGGCTGCGGCCGCGCGATCAATGTCGCCACGCTCGGAGTATAGATTTCCTAAGAGCATTCGCGCTTCCAGATATCCGGCATCGATCGCCAGACAAT
The DNA here is from genome assembly GCA_003167495.1 of Bryobacterales bacterium. Taxonomy (GTDB): domain Bacteria; phylum Acidobacteriota; class Terriglobia; order Bryobacterales; family Bryobacteraceae; genus Bog-105. The sequence goes on from PMSX01000117.1 coordinate 6,369, forward strand.
CCTCCGCTTGACTCAGCGAATCGTTCGTGCGGTCTAGCATTGCCAAAAGCTTGGCAAGATTGTAATGCGCTTCAGCCGAATCGCTATCGGCCGCCACCGCAATGCGCATCTCTTCCAACGCTGCGTCGGTCTCCTTGGCGCGAGCATGCAGAATGCCGAGCCGCATATGGGCCTCGGCATAATCTGGCTTCAGGGCAATTGCCTTGCCGTAGAGGACCGCGGCTTGCTCGGCGCTACCGAGCTTTTCCTCGGCCAGTCCGTCATAGTAATTAGCGGAGGCGTCGGTAGGATTGAGTGCCGCCGCTTTCTCAAAGGCCGCCTTGGCATCGTCCACGCGGCTTACCTTGAGCGCAGCGATACCGTCTAGAATCAGCTTCCGGCCCTGCGCCTCCGTCGCGCGCTGTTCGTGCGATTCGCGCACTTGCTCCATCTGCTTCGCTGCTGCGGCCTTTTCACCACGCATCCGCAACACGATGCCGAGGGTATAACGGGCGCGTTCGAAATCGGGCTTTAGTTCGAGCGCACCCCGTAAGGCCTTTTCGGCTTCCTCCCACCTCCCTTTCTCCTTGAGCGCGACTCCCAGATCGCAGAGAGTCACGGGATTCTTGGGCATCCAGCGGGCGGCTAACTGAAACTCGTGCAGCGCGCCCGCCGAATCTCCCTCGCGGCGCAATGCCACACCTAAGCTTTCATGCGCGGCGCCAAAATCGGCTTTCAGAGCGAGAGCACGTCTGAATTCGCGCGTGGCGGCTTGTAGTTGACCTTGCTGGCCCAGCGCGACGCCTAAATAGTAATGAGCCTCGGAGCCAGTGGGATGCTGCCGGAAGATCTCCGCGGCGTGTTCCGGGTCGCCGTTTTCCAGATAAGCCAGGCCCAGCAATCGATCGACTGACGCTGAGCGGGGAATGGCCTTTAGCTGCTCCAGCGCCTCCTTGGGCCGCTCGTCTTCGAGCAAAGTCTCCGCCAAATAGAAGCGCGCCGCGGCAAAATTCGGATTGATTTCAATAGCCCGGCGCAACTCCGCTTTGGCGCCGACGAGATCGCCCTTCTTCTTCAGAGCGATCCCTTGATTGAAATGGGTTTCAGCCTCCTGCGCCAGCAGCGGAACTGTTGTCAACAAACAAGCGGCAAATAAGACGCTAAAAGACAAACTTTAAACTCATCTGCCCAATACGTGGATCTTTCGCGCTGGTGACTACGCCGAATGTGCCGCTGCTGAAGTTGCCGTCCGGATTGTTGAACTGCGTGTGATTGAAGGTATTGAAGAACTCGGCGCGGAACTCCAGCGCCATCGATTCACGAATGTGCGTAATTTTCATCAGCGACATATCCCAATTGGAGAAACCTGGCCCAGAGAAAAAACGGCGGCTGGCTGTGCCAAAGAAACCGAGGCTCTCGGAGGTAAAAGCGCCCGGCAAGAAATAAGTATTGGGGCCGTTCGGACCGGGATTGTGGGCATTCTGAATCACCACCGGGCCAACCAGGTTCGGAGTATCCGTGCTCGAGTTTCCAACTAACGAATTGTCGCCGGAGCCTTGGTTGATTTGCACCGGGAAGCCCGTTGCCAGACGCGTAATACCGCTCAACTGCCAACCTGTCGTTAAGCGCCTGGGTGCGGCCTTGAGAAGCCGATTGAACGGAATCGCCCAGCTATAGCTGGCTACGAAATTGGACCGGACGTCATAGCTGGAAAGCGAGCGCGTCAAGCGGTAATTCGAAAAGTTGACTAGATCGCCGAACGCAGACGCATTGTCGATAGCCTTCCCGTAAGTGTAGGCAACCAGATAAGTGAGATCGCCAGCCTTCCGCTCGACCGACGTTTGAAACGAGAAAAAGTTAGAGTTGGCAATATTGGCGGTGATGCTATTGTTTGCGCCAAAAGCGGGACCGAGTGTGGTGCGAGTGCCGAACACTTGCTGGCCGTTGGGAAGAGTGTAGGTTTGCTGTTCGCCATAGGGGCCGCAGGTTGGTGTTGCGCCTTCGGCGTTCAACTGTTCGCACAGTGCGGCGTTGCCCGGGTTTGCATCATATTGCGAAATCAGCTTATGCCCCTCCGTGCCCACGAAAGCTAGACCCAACACCGTTGTCTTCGATAGTTCTCGTTGAATCGTCAGGTTGAAATCTTCCGCATACGGCAATCGATTGTGAATGGAATAGCCGGGCGAATAGGAGATTGGGAGATAGACCGAATAATTAAGCGTTTTGTTGGCAGCCGCGCCGGGCGTAGGGAATGTGAACGGGAAGCGCTGGGTTTGGGAGGTGCCGTCGGAGCGTGTTTGGAACGGGTCGGCGAACATGGGTTGATCCGGGCTCACCCAATACAAGCCGAACGGTGCATCGCCCACTTCGTAGAAGAGATTGAGGTCTTCGATAGAGGTATAGAAAATGCCGTATCCGGCGCGAATGCTAGTTTTTCCGGGACCTCCGGTGAGTTTGCCAAGCAACCCGTCGCTGAAATCGGGCGAGTAAGCAATGCCAATGCGCGGTGCAAAGTTGTTATAACGGGTGGGCGCGAGAGTGCTGGGGATGCCGGGATCGCCAGGCACCACCCAACCGAGCGGCGCGGTGGGAAACTGGGTGGATTGCTCGCCAGGAACGATGGTTTCAATTTTCCCTTCGGTGTCGTACCACGGCATGCTCACCTCCCAACGCAGCCCGTAGTTCACTGTGAGGTTGGGCTTAGCCTTGAATGAATCCTGAAAATAGGCGCCGCCGTAGCGCGTCCGCGAATCTAGAAACTGCTGGCTGCACTGGTTGTAGCTGGTGGGAGCGCCGAGCAGGAAATCGGCGAAATCGACGCCTGTCTCACTGCCGCTAAAGGTGAAATCCCCGTTCGGTGCGCAAGTATTACGCTCGTTGACTTGCAAATAACGGAACTCACCGCCGAACTTCATGGTGTGCCTCCCAACGATTTTTGAGAAACCATCGGAGATCTGATAGGTGTTGTCGGGCTGACCCGTGGTGAGAGTGGGCACGCCGATAGAAAAGTTGTTGAAGTAAATAGGGGGCACCGTTTGCGGGAAACCGGCAGGCCCGCTAGGAATGATGCCGAGAGTATTATCGCCCGTGACGAAACCTAAACTCGACAAGCTGGCGAAGCTGCCTTTAGGTTCGTCGGTATGGGTCGAGGTTCGGAAGAAGCTCAAGCGAAATTCGTTCACTTGCGATCCGCCGAACGTCTTGGTATTGCTCATCACGGCCATCTGCGCGCGGGTGGGCGTAGTGGCCGGAAAGCCAGGAACGCTCGCAGCGGGCAACGCGGAGTATACGGTCGAATCGTCGAAGTGATAATAGAAACCCCAGTTGCCTGTCCGCTCGTTGATGAAATCGACGCGTTGACCGATTTTGTCGTCTCTCACCGTGTTCTTTTGGCTTGAATTGGCATAGAAGCCGTTTGCTTGGTTCGGCACGGGGATATACGGCAAGATGCCCAGGGCGGGCGCCACAAACGCCCTGCTTGGAATGGTCCCGCCGGGGAACACGCAGACGGCCGTCGTCGTGCAGCTTGGGGTGCTATAGTCCTCGCCGTTTGCTACCGGGTACCCCAGTCTCTGCGACAAAACACCCGCCCAGTAGGAACCTTGCACCGTCCCTGTTAGTGTCGACGGGTCGAATTGGCCGCTCCGTTCAGCGACCGTCGGCACCTCCACCAAGCCCGTGCTGGCGCCTTGTGTTTGCCGCGTGCCCTGATAATCGGTAAACCAAAAGAGTTTATTGCGCCAGAATGGCCCTCCCACGGCGTAGCCGAACTGATTGCGGCGCAGCTCAGCTTTCGTCGGGTCAAAGAAATTGCGGGCGTCAAAATCGTCGTTGCGAAGGAATTCGAAGCCATCGCCATGCACCCCATTGCTGCCCGATTTGGTGATGGCGTTCATGACGCTGCCGCTAAACTTGCCATACTCGGCATCGAAGCTGTTGGTAATAAGTCGGAACTCCTGAATGGAATCGAGATTCGGAATCAGGCCCGCTCCCAAGTTGCGGCCTTCGCTCACATCGCCACCGTTGACCAGGAACGCATTTGCCGTTTCCCGCTGCCCATTTACCGAAACGTTCCCCGCACTGGAAATGCCCGATACCGGACGGTCCTGCTGAATCGAGCCGGAAGTTGTCGGCGCCACTCCTGCCTGGAGAGACAGCAAATCGATATAGCTCCGGCCATTCAAGGGCAAATCCAAAATCTCTTTGCTTTCGAATACCTGGCCGAGCTGCGTGCTCTCCGTTTCTACTTGCACGGAACTCGCCTGCACCGTGACCGATTCTTTGACGGTGCCGACCTTCAACAGCACGTCCACACGTAATTGGTCGTTGACTTTCAAATCGATGCCGGTGGAAACGAATTGGTCGAAGCCGGTGGCCGTGGCCGTTACGCGATAAGGTCCCGGGGGCAAAGCCAGCAGGCTGAAGTCGCCCGCTGCATCAGACTTCGCTTCTCTGGTGAAGTTTGTAGAGGTGTTGGTGGCGCTTATTTGCGCGCCCACCACCGCAGAACCAGATGCATCGCGCACAGCGCCGACAATGGTTCCGGTTACGTCCGCCTTGAGTTGTGCAACGAAGCACGCAACAGCTAAAATCGCAAGGGTGTTAGTTCTGCAACCCACAGTACACCTTCCTTTCGATATTTGGTTAATGCTAAAAGCTTACGGCGCAGATGTCAAGCTACAGGACGCTATGGGGTCACCCAGGGACAGATACGATATAACTACCAACAAGATGCCCCTCAACCCGCAACGAGCCATCGCTGAATTGAAAGAACTCCACGCGCTCACGTCCGACGAGAACGGCGCGCAACGCGTCGCCTGGACGGACACATGGATTAAAGCCCGCGACTGGTTTCGCACGAAGTGGCAAGACCTGCCAGTCGAGCAACACTATGATGCCGCCGGCAACAACTACATCACGCTTAAAGGCGAATCAGAGAAAGCACTTTTGCTGGGTAGCCATCTCGATTCCGTTCCGAACGGCGGCTGGCTTGATGGTTCGCTCGGCATGCTGGCGGGGCTCGAAATCCTGCGCCGTTTCACCGAAGAATACAATGGCCGGCCGCCGATTACCATTCGTCTGGTCGATTGGGCCGATGAGGAAGGAGCTCGTTTCGGCCGCAGTCTGCTCGGTTCGTCCGCCTTCGCCGGCACTCACTCCATCGCTGCCGACCGAGTCCGTACCGATCGTGATGGCGCTCGTCTAGAAGATGCGCTCCGCCGCTGCGGCGTGGAGATCGACCGTTTTCCAGAAGCCGAACGCGAGCGCCAGAATGCCGCGGCGTATCTTGAGTTGCACATTGAGCAGGGCCCGGTGCTTGAGCGTTTGCACCTGCCGCTGGCCGTGGTATTGGGAACCAAAGGCGTGGAACGCCATGCCGTCACGTTTCATGGCCAGGAAGCGCATTCTGGTTCTACGCCGATGAATGTGCGCCGGGACGCGCTCGCCGCAGCGGCAAAATTGGCGCTAGAGATCCGCCCGATCGCGAAGAAGTACAGTGACGCGGTCTCCACGATGGGCAGTCTCAAGACATTTCCCGGAATTGTTACGGCTGTGGTCGGCCGTTGCGAGACCACTCTCGATCAGCGCGATCTAGATGCCTCCGTACTTGCCGCTATGAATCAAGAGGCGCGCGACGCGAGCCTCCGCTTCGCGCAAGAAGAAGGTTGCACCGTCGAATGGTCGCGCATCTGGAGCATTGAGCCCGTGCCGTTTCATCCTACGCTGGTGCAGTTCTGTCAAAAAGCGATCGAGGAAACGGCCGGAACGTCTCACAGTCTTCCTTCGGGTCCGCTCCACGACGCCGCCGAAGTCTCCCGCGCGGGCATCCCCAGTGTGATGATGTTTGTGCAATCTCTGGGTGGGATCAGTCACAACAAAATTGAAGACACACGCGAGGAGCATCTGGCGTTCGCTATTACGGCGCTAGATAAGCTGGCGACGAAGACCGCGCAGTGGATTGTCTAAAGACCAACATGGCGAAGCAAAAGTAGTGGAAGGGTTACCGACCATCCGGAGACAATCGCACCGCCCAACTCAAGGGTTAGCCGTCCTACGGAAAAACGGGGAAAAAGGATCGAAGGATGTTAGCGGGCGTTTTGGAACGCCCGCCAAGTTTTTTAAAAGGGTTCGGTCGAACGCTTAGCGCTCGCCGTTGAACTGAACTGCCGGCAGAACCTGCGTGCCTTCAATCTGCACCGCAACAAGCGCGTTTGGATCCAGGCCCAGCGCTTTCAAGATTGTTGGTGCAACCTGCATCGTCTCCACCGGTCCGCTATAGAGCTTCTGTGAGAACGAAGGGTTCGATAGCAGCATCATCACATTCGTGTCATCATGCGCGAAGCCACCGTGTTCGGATTGCTTCTTCGCGCTGCCGGTATAGGTGACGCCGACATTCGGAGTTACGATAATGTCGGGCGTGCGAGGATCGGCATCAGTCGTTGGTGCATCCCTGTAAGGCGGAATGCCTGGCGTGTCGATCATCGAGGCCAAGCTTGCTCCGTAGAAATCTGCCCCAAACCAATGTAAGTCGCCGTACCAGGCGTTTTGCTCGCCCCGTCCAACATATTCACAGCATTCAGTGTGCTGGTGCCTGGGCTCAGCCAGATTAACGAAATATCATCCTCCGTTGGTCCGATTTGATTCAGTTCGGAGTCCGGAATGAACGAAGCACCGAGCAGAGAAACCGGATCGGTGCCGTTATTGGCTTTCCCGGGCAGAGGTAAGTACAGATGGGGATCGATCGGCGATTGGCCGTGTTTAGCCGTAATTACGATTAAAGTTGAATCGAAGATCTTCTCCGTCTTCAAGGCCTTTACCATCTGTGCGACTGACGCGTCGACAAACTCAATTTCGCGCAACAGAGTCGGCGACGGTGTGCCTTCCGCATCAAGATATCCACCAACGATCTTCGGTGGGCCGTCCTCGATCAGTTTCTGACCAACGCTGACCGCCTGGAAATTCATGCCCAGAATTGTCGGCACTTTAGTCTTTGCGGTGCCCAGATGATTCATGCCTTTAATCTCGTTCACGATCGCATTCACCTTAATCTGGTCATAGCAACGAATGTCGTAAAAGCTATCTGTCCACTGGTTCACGCTGGGAGCGAGATCGAGGGTGCTGCAGGATTCATCAAGTGCCGTGGTGATTTTCGAGACGGCAGCCTGATTGGCTTTGGCGGCGGCAACCTGCGCCGTATCGGTCGGGCTGTCGGGGTTGGCGACGGAGTTGATTTCCGGTCCGAAGAAATCGTCAACGTTCTTGCCGTTGCCAGGTCCGTTTGTAGACGAGTAGGCAGGGTGTTTATCCGACCATGCGGTGTACCCGCCATGTTCATGAATGACTCCGAAGACTGTGTTATCGCGAACGAAATTCCACGGGTAGACCGGAGCGCAGTTCTGGTACGAGTCGCGGGGCAGCTTTTTCGGATCAATTGAAGCGGCGGTGCCGTCATAACCACTCGCCGCGTTCGGGTTTCCGCCAGTCAAGTAGTTCTGATTGAAGTCAACTCCTTCCTCAAACTCGGTGCTTGTTCCGTTGGCTTGGCCCGCTATGCAATTTCCACCATTCAGTCCGTTTCCGGTTTGGACGGTGGGCGGCGCTAGCACTCGATCATACGCAACGTCATAGTAAACGCCATTGCTCTTGGGGCCGCCGCCACTCACGATCGCGGTCAAACCCGGGAATGAATCGGATGGCTTGGAAGTGGTGGCATTCTGATAGGTGATGCCAGTTGTGCCCAGCGATGCGAGAGCCGGGCAGTATGGCGCACCTCCGTCGGGCCCCGTGGACCCTCCGATGCCGTTGCTGCAATTCAAAAAATCCACAGCATGCCGTCAATGCTTATCAACAGCACATGTTTAATCTTGCCGTGATCGTCTCCGCCCCAGTTCTGAGGCAACGCGGTGGACCCGGTGACCGCCGCCGCTACGAGAATCGAGAAAAATCTTCTACAAATGAACAATTTAGGTATAACCTCCAGCTAGCTACTCTAGCTTTCGGACTTTGCATTCGTGTGACAATGTTGGCATACTTTTTAGAGCCCTTGAGTTTACGTCTGATGGTTGAACTCGTGGCACCTCAACCGAATGAGAGTAACTAACTGTCCCAGGAGTCTTAGTTCATTCCGAAGACATGCAGCAGGAGGAAGAGAAAACCTGAAAAAATGCCCGCACCCAGAATCACGCAGATGGGCAGCGTGAGAACCCAGGCAAGCAGAATATTGCGGAGGGTATCGGCCTGTAGCCCAGAGCGATTGGCGAACATAGTGCCGGCAATGCCGGAGGAGAGGACGTGCGTAGTACTCACTGGAAGCCCGAAGTTATCGGCCAAAGCAATGGTTGTCATCGCTACCAGCTCAGCAGAGGCGCCTTGTGCATAAGTCAGATGCTCTTTACCAATCTTCTCGCCCACTGTAACCACAATGCGCTTCCAACCGATCATGGTGCCTAACCCAAGTGCAATAGCAACGGCGAACTTCACCCAGGTGGGAATGTATTTGGTTTGAGCCTGTAATGACGTCTGGTAGGCGGTGAGTTCTTTCTCTTCTGCCGGATCGGTAATCTTGTGCTGCTTGTTGAGCTTCGCGATGGTCTCGCCAAGAAGGTAGATATCGCTTCTGAAGCCCTTGCGTTGTTCGATTGTCAGATCGTCGAAGTTGGATTTTCCATCGAGCTCGATAGCGACTTCACGGCTCCTACCGGCCAAAGCGGCCCAAGTCTTGTCGCTAGCTTTACCCGTGGTCTTTAGATAAGAGGACATTTCGTCGGTGGCATCTTGCGTAGTAAGCACGTCTGGCGAATGCTTCGCCAGAATCGGTTCTAATTGGCGAGACTGCATAACAATGTTTTGGATATCGGCCGGCTGAACGGCAGGATTGAGAGCGAAAGCGCCAGGCAGGATGCCCACCAAAATCAAGACGATCAAACCCATCCCTTTTTGACCATCATTCGAACCGTGAAAGTAGCTCACACCGGTACAGGTGAAGATCAGCAAGGATCTGATCCACAAGGGTGGCGGTTGACCCTCTGGCGACTTGTACAGTTCCGGTTTCTTAACAATCGCTTTGAGCAACAACAAGAGCAGGGCGGCCCCGAAAAAGCCCAGGACCGGCGATACCAATAGAGTTGTGAAAACTTCGCGGGCTTTTGCCCAGTTCACTCCTTCACCAAAGACGCGCCCGGCAAGAAGTGAATTCGCCAGCCCGACGCCCATGATGGAACCGACGAGAGTGTGAGAACTAGAAGCCGGCAGGCCTAAGTACCACGTCCCCACATTCCAGATGATGGCGGAAATGAGCAACGAAAAAACCATGGCGAACCCCGCGCTCGAACCGACGTTCAAAACCAGTTCAACGGGCAGGAGAGAGACAATCGAGTACGCGACTAGACCGGTGGACACCAGCACTCCGATCAGATTCCACATTCCCGACCAAACGACCGCGTAAACCGGTTTCAGCGAGTGTGTATAAATAACGGTGGCCACCGCGTTGGCAGTGTCATGAAACCCGTTTACAAACTCGAAACCGAGCGCTAAGCCCAACGCCGCCAACAAAGCAATCGCCGTGGCGAACGGTATTGTTTGACCAAAAATATGCAAAAAGAATCCTCCCAATTCCGCCTGGGAAAAAGCCCAGCCTTGTTAAGATATAAGGCGAACGTTACAGATGGATGAAAAATGGGAGGATTTCGTACTGTATCGGGGTCTCAATAAGGCCAGAAAATAAAGGCGGCCCAGCCGACAATTCCTACGACGATCAGAACCCAAGAAGCGGTATTCCACCATTTCGTTTGGGTTATTGCGCGCAAATGGTCGGCACCCGAACCATAGCGAACAAACGTGTGCACAAAGGCACTGCGCGCGGACTGAACGAAGTGGTCAATTGTCATTAATTTGAAACGGTAATCCTACCTATAGACTAGCAAGAAATGCAGTTGTCAATCGGCTGCTTTCTTCTCATCTGGGGTGGTTGGCTTAGCGCGACGCCAAGTCCATTAACAGGCGGTGCACTCCAGGGTCGTCCGCCGCTTCATCACGCGCGTAGCGGCCGTCGTTCCCCAGCATCCACGCCTGCCGTTTGTCCTTCAGACAGATCTCCAGAATTTCCCACAATCTTTGCTTGGCGCCGCTCGCTTTAACGGGAGTGGCTACTTCGATCCGCTTTGAGAGATTACGGAACATCCAATCGGCCGATCCGATAAAAAATTCCCCCTCGCCGAGCGGTTGTCCAGCCCCAAAGTAGTAAATGCGCGAATGCTCTAAAAACCGCCCAATGATTGAGCGGATGCGAATATTCTCAATTGGCTTTAAACAGCAAAAGCCGCGGACGATCAGATCGATCGAAACGCCGGCTCGGGCGGCTTCAATAAGCGCCTCGATCAATTCCGGATCTTCCAATTGATTCATTTTGGCAATGATGCGACCGCGTTCGCGCAAGTCCGTCTCGCGCTTTACCATCGCAAGAAAACGTGTGCGCATGGAACTGGGCGCGACCAGTAACGAATGACAATAGGGTCCGTGCGCATGCCCGGTTAGGAAATGAAACAGCAGGACAACATCGGTCGTAATGGCCGGATCGCAAGTCAACAGGCCACAATCAGCATAGAGGCGTGCAGTTTTCACGTGATAGTTGCCCGTGCCCACGTGCGCATAGGCTTTCAAGCCATCGGCTTCCTTACGTACAACCAATGCGCTCTTGCCATGCGTTTTCAGGCCCTTTACCCCGAACGTAACGTGAGCGCCAGCTGCGCGCAGTTCTTTCGCCCAATGCACGTTCCGTTCTTCGTCGAAACGCGCTTTCAATTCGATCACGCAGGCAACCTGTTTGCCGGCCTCCGCGGCATGAATCAGCGATTTCACGAATGGCGTATCGTCGCCCACCCGGTAAACGGTCATCTTCACGGCGACGGTTTGGGGATCGTTGGCCGCCTCTTTGATGAATCGCTCGACGCTGCCCTCGAAGGATTCGTAAGGATGGTGAACGAATACATCACCCTCACGAATCGCGCTGAAGATATCAGCATGATCCTGCCGCAGGGCGGGCGGCACGACCGGGTTCCACGGCGTATCTCTGATGCCTGATTTATCGATCACGCCGAGCTCGAAAAGTGTCGTGTAGTCCAATTCGCCGGAGGCTTCGTAGACATCGGCCGGCAGCAATTGAAAGTGGCTCCGCAGCAGGTCGCGAATCGCCGGGTCGGGGTTTCCGCCAAATTCCAGACGCACCACCGGCTCGTAGCGCCGCTTGCGAACCTGTTCGCGCACCTGGTCCAAAACGTTGCCGCTGCCATTGTCTTCTTCCTCGACCTCGGCATCTTGCGTGAGACGCACGATTGTGGTCGGCCCTACTTTCATGCCGGCATAAAGCTTGGTCAGGTTCTCGCGAATGATTTCGTGCAGCCGCACATATAGAAGATTGTCCGGCCCCAAATCCTCCTTTAAGGACACCCAATGCTTCAGATCTGCTGGAACCTTTACGCGGGCATACGAGCGTTGGCCGCCGCTGGCGTCATCGTCAAGAGGAAAAACCAACGAAGTCGACAGGTTTGAGAGAAACGGAAACGATTCGCCGGTATTGATCAGCAGCGGGGTCAGCGCCGGCGACACTTGCTTGTCAAAAAAGGTGTTGGCTTCGTTTTTTTGCGCCTCGGTCAGCTCCTCCCAATGGCGCAGAAAGACGCCGTGGCTTGCCAATCCGGGAATTATCTCCTCGCGAAAGCATGCCGCTTGTTTCTCGAGCGTGGGAATCAGGCGGACATTCAGTTCGTGAAGCAGTTTTTCGCGATGAGGGGTCAAAGATGGCCGCAGGACGGCAATCCGCTTCATGAAGAATTCGTCGAGATTAGACGTAAAGATAGCTAGAAACTTGGCCCGCTCAAGCAGCGGCGTCCGCTTGTCCAGCGCCTCCGCCAGCACCCGCTCGTTGAATTCGAGCCAGCTCAGATCACGGTCAATCCAAAGTTCGGCCAATTCACTAGTGATTTCGTGGTTGAGGACCCCGTCGTCGCCAATGGAGACAACACTGGTTTGCTTTTGTGGCTGGGCGGCTGTCATATATTTGGCCTAAACCACGAGTATCGAGCGGAAAGAGGGGTGGGATCAAATGAATATTTGATGTCAAATAAGGGAGAGGCTGGTCCAAGGCGGGTCCAGCCACGTTCCCCCTAGTCGTTAGACTCGGGATTTATGCCCCGTGCTTTTCAGCGTGATGTTTTGCGGCTTCGTGAAGATGATGTTCCGCATTAAGGTGGTGCCCATGAGCGACATGAGCATGATGTGCCGCTTGTTCGTGATTGCCGGCTTCATGATGCTTGGCGGCTTCGTGATTATGCTTGGCCGCGTGCGTGTGATGCTCTGCCGCTTTCTTATGATGCTCGGCTGGTGTAGTTGCCATTGATAACTTTCTCCTAACGTTGGATTCGAAAAGCCGCCGAAACATGAGGCGGCCATCGCCGCAATAATACCGGACGAAAGTTACTCCTTTGTGAATTCTATCTTCCAAACACCAGCGTGCCAAAACTCTCCGGCGTGTGATTGCCCCGTTTCCGATCGCAAGTCGGCTGCCAGCACATAAAATGGCGCGTTTCATTGCCGCCTGGCCCATCAATGCGGTAAAAGTTCACGCGCCACTTCGTTCCCTCTGTTACAGGCTTGTCACTTACTGCTTTGAGCGGAATTCGCGCGGCTGCATACCAAACCCTTTGCGCTTCATCCACCCGTGCCAAAGTCTCCCAACCCGAGCGCCAAGTCTGATCGGAACTTTTCCGGTCTAGATCAATTGCGAGGTCGATCCAGTCACCCGTTGGCGCAACTTCAAACTCCCGGTAGTGTCCCGTGTTTTTCCAGTCGTCGCCGATAAACATCTCGACCACGTCGCGATCCCACAAGCCAACACGAGCCGCGCCGTGATTTGCCGGCTCAAAGACATTTAGCTCCGAGTAAGGGCACCGAAAAAACACATAGAGATCGCTGTCCGTCCAGAATGCTTTGATGGTTGTCCTCGTCTCGGGATAGTCAATCTGGCGGTAGCAATCCTTCGAGAGCGACTGCCCAGCTCCATCGGCCCACTGAGGCGAGGATTCGTCGAGACTCAGTTTCGGGCGGCCAGTCACATGAATAATCCGGAATTCATCATGCGAAGAGCTCAAGACGCAAGGCTCTTGTGCGCCCAGAGACACCACCGCACTGACAAACAGCATGGCGAGCCTCATGTTTACTATCTCCCAAAGAGCAACGTGCCGAAATGTTCCGGCACATGATTTGGATCGCGATTTTGCACGCAGGTAGGCTGCCAGCACAGAAAATGGCGCTGCGGATCGGCCCCCAGCCCATCGATCCGGTATAGGTTCATCCGCCACTTTGTTCCCACCTTCACCGGTGCCGAACTCACTGCCTTCAAGGGAATGCGCGCCGCTGCATACCAAATCTTATGCGCGTCATCCACCCGCGCCAACGTCTCCCAGCCTGATCGCCAGCTATGGTCATCACTTTGCTTGTCTAGATCGATAGCTAGATCGATCCAATCCCCCGTGGGTGCAATCTCGAATTCGCGGTAATGCCGGATGTTTTGCCAATCGTCGCCCAAGAACATTTCCACCACGTCACGGTCCCAGAGTCCCACCCGCGGGGCGGCATGATTAGCCGGCAAAAAGAGATTCAACTCTTTGAACGGACAGCGGAAGAATAAATAGAGATCGCTATCGGTCCAAAAGCCGTTGATCGTGGTGGTCGTTTCCGGATATTCTATTTGCCGGCTGCAATCCTTCCACATCTTTTGCGCCGCCGCGTGCTTCCAGATAAGGGCGCTCTCATCCAGCGTGAGCTTTGGATTGCCCTTCACGTGCCCAATCTGAAACTCCGCTCGCTGGGAATTAACAACACACGGCGACTGGGCAATTAGAGGCCACGCCGCAATCAAGCAAAACAAGAGTATTTTCATCTTGCTTTAGAGGATATCCAATGAGCCTCTCAAGGCAAACCAAAACTAAACAAATCGCTCCCCGCGGCAATCGCCACATATTGTTTACCGTCCATCGCATAGCTCATGGGCGAGGCATGTACCGACTGTCCCATGTTGAATCTCCAAAGCGATTGACCGCTCTTCGCATCCACGGCCTCGAATTCTTCCGCGTCGTTCCCGAAGAACACTAGCCCACCTGCCGTAGACATCGCGCCCGCCCAAGATTCGCCATCTCCTGGGAGCGCATAACTCCAGCGCGGCGTTCCTGTGGCGGCATCATACGCCAGCAGCTTTTTTTCGTGGGTCCCGCCGGGCACCTGCTTCACGCCAGTGGCATAATACTCCCGCCCTTCTTTAAACGTTTGCGGCTCCAGGAAGTAAGTCTGACAACTTTCGAAGGCAATAAAGTAAAACAATCCGGTATCTGGATTGTAAGTCGGCGAAAACCAGTTCGTCGCGCCCGTCATATCCGGGCACACCACGGTTCCCTCCTTACTCGGCTGCAAACCGCTACGCACGGGACGCCCCGCCTCATCTATGGCGCTCGCCCAGTTCAATTTCTTTACAAATGGTGCGGCCTTCACAAATTGCCCATTGGTCCGGTCCAGCACATACAGAAAGCCGTTCCGGTTGGCTTCCACCAGTAATCTGCGTCGGCCGCGATCCACTAAAACCGGCGTCTCCACCGCATCATAGTCATAAAGATCATGCGGCGTAAACTGAAAATGCCATTTCAGTTTCCCGCTATCCGGGTCGAGCGCCAGCACACAGTCCGTATACAAATCGTCGCCAGGCCGCGGCGCGCCATCGAAATCCGGCGCCGGATTGCTGGTGCCCCAATAAATCGTATTCAACTCCGCATCGTAAGTGCCAGGCATCCACGTGGTGGCGCCTCCGCGCAAATATAGGTCGCCCGGCCAACTCTCCGAGCCAAACTCCTTCGGACCCGGAATCGTCCAGAACCTCCAGCGCTCACTGCCGGTGGCCGCATCGAACGCGGCTACAAAACCGCGCACGCCATCGTCTCCGCCGGATGTCCCCACAATCACCATGTCTTTCACAACGAGCGGCACACTCGTGGCTCCGTAATTCTTATTGCCGGTCGTGTACGCCACGTCCCAGATCTGTGTACCGTCGCGCGCATTAAGACTCACGAGATGCGCATTGTCTGTTTCGACGTAGATGCGATCTCCCAACACAGCCACACCCCTGTTATGATGCGCCGAGGCGTCGTCAATCAATCCCTCCGTAACCGGCCGCTGATAGTGCCAGCGCTGTTTTCCCGTCTTCGCATCCAGCGCGAACACATCGTTGGCCGTCGTTACAAACAGTGTGCCATCGACCACCACCGGCGTGCATTCCAGTAAATTCGAGTTCGCCGCGTGAAACACCCATTGCGGCCGCAACTGGCCCACATTTCCCGTTGTGATGCGGTCGAGAGAGGAATATCGGCGCCCCGTATAATCGCCGTTGTAAGAGACCCAATTCGCGCCAACAGGAGCCACCAGTAAATCGGCGGGTTTCACGTTCAGAACTACATCCGCCGCGTGAAATGTTTTTGCTGGGGCTGCTGGGGCAAGGCTTCTCACATATTGCACCACCGCGCGTATCTGCGCGCCGTTCAGAGAATTGCCAAAGGCCGGCATGCCGCGCGCTGCGATGCCCACCTTAACCACCGCGGCCAGATCTTGTTGCGCATCAAGCTGTGTGATATTGGGCCCGTGCTCACCGCCCCGTGCGTCCAGGCCATGGCAACTGGCGCAGAGCTCTTTGAAAATTGCGCCCCCGTCCACCGCCGTTTGAGCACGCAGACTCATCGCGGCCAATGCCGCCACAACCAGAACCGCACACCATTGCATCATTCGAATATACTTGGCTCTAAACCAATTGTCCCGTTCAGTTCTTTCAGATATTCGCCGCTACTGACCCGCTCCAGTTGTTTGCTGACCGCGCACAAAGTCTTGCGCCAGCCGGTTTCATTCTTGTCCAGGCCGGTCGCCAGAAACTGATCAAGGGCGGTCTTATGCCGGCACCAGAGCGCCTTGTCGCGCTCCTGCTTCGCAGCCAGCCGCGCCTTGTACCAGTCGCTTTCCATCACGCTCTCACGGCGGAAAAGCGCCCGAAACGCCTCGCTTTTCTCGGTCATGCGGTTATATTTTCCGTAAGCCATTATGTGCAACAACGCCTTAATAGGAGGACACGCCACTTCAATACTTCCATCCTCAAAATAATTAAGCGCCACCAGCCGCTGCGCTTCGACAATCGCCTCAACGCCGGCCACAAACGGCGCCAGCCCCTGCGTCTCCGGCCGCAACAGCTCTTCCGGAAACACCGCGCCAGGCACTTCGAAGATGCGCCCCAAAAAATGATCAACAAACGACGCCGTAATCCGGTATCCCAAGCGGCTCGCCAGAACTTTGCGGCCTTCGAATTCCAGGTCTTCCACTTTCTCGAAGTATCCTTGCTCAATCAGGTACGGCGCTTCGCGTTCAAACACACGCATCCGGCACCACAATTCCGGTACCAGCATGCTGTTGTCGTGATCCATGCGGTAATTCGGTCCAATGTGCCCTGCAGCCGTGGTAAATCCCGCATAGCCTGTCACAATCGCCGAAACGAAGGCATTATTAATATCAATGACCGGCGGCAACGCGTTGAACGGCCCCTTCGTCAACGCACCCTCGCTGCCGAATCCAGTGGTGGACGGCGATTTGCCCGTCAAGCTGCAAATGAAATCCATGAACAACTCGGGCAGCTCTTGATAGTGAATCGGATTGTAAACTGCTAACGGCGGCACACCCGTTTTCGGATCGGGAGGATTGTTCCGCCGTCCGGAGAGCACCGCGTTCACCGGAAACCAGGCTGGCTGGTCCGCCGGAATCTCTCTCGCCAGCCGCGTCCCCATTTCGCCGATATACACATCGCGCGGATTCACCAGGTCGGGCCGCCGCTGCAAATACCGCGGATTCTTGGATGGCGCGCCATCCACCACCCGCGGATGGGCTGACGAAACCACATAGGCAGGATGCGGATCGGCCGCAAATTCTCTCAGTAAACGCTTCATCGGCTCGGTATATTTGTCAAACTCCACCACGCCATTCAAAATATTTCGAACAGCGGCTTCATCCAACGGCTCGAAATTCGAAATGAAAATATCCGGTCCAGCCATATCCGCTTCGGCGTCTTTATCGAAGCCACGGTGAATCGCATCGTCCGGTCGCTGGAACAGCATCGTCTCGCAATTCTCAACCAGCTTGACGCTTGGATTACGATACTCCGGGTCGAGATGATTCAGGCTCTCTTTCGGCAGCACTACTGAAGCCGTAATGTCATCCTCCACCTGCACCTTATCCGCGGGATTGAAGTCGGGCCGCAGCTTGTAAATCCGCCAAGATCCGTCCGGATCGTAGCCCATCCGCAAATAGTTCGCGGTGAGCTTCTGGTTCTCGAACTTAAGTTCGTTCCCCATTTTGCCGTTGATGCGGTCCACGCCGAAATGCTCCCGCCAGTTGTCGCCCCAATCCTGCTGGTAGTAGCGCTTCACGGTAATTAACAACTGCCGCACACTGGCTGGAACCGTCTGAATCCAGGCGTTATGCGCGTCGGTATATTCAGGCGAGACAGTCATCAACTTGATCACCGAACCAAGCGAACGCTCATGACTCAAAATAGGGCGCTTGCCGCGTTCCGCTGAAACCATCCGCTTCGTGATATCCGAAAAATCTTTGTTGAGGATCTCGGACACACGGTCCATATCTTCGCGAAAATCACTCACAAAAATAGGCCCTTTGAGAATGATGCTGCCAATCGATTTCGAAATCTCGGACTTACCGCCGCCCGAAACGGTACATGGCTTGTGACACAGAATGCCATCCGCGCGCGACGCCACGAGCCGCCACGCCGTTCCTTCAATCTGCTTCTCGAGCCGGATTTTCGTGCCCCACGGCAGCATGTAGGTCACATTGGCCAGTAACGTTAGACTGTGCCTGTCTCCGCCGGCGCGCTGCCATTCCACCGTGCCTTTTTTCACACTGAACTCCGCATTCTCCGGAACATAAAGAATGTCGGGATACTTGCGGTCTGTCGCGTAACCTTCGGGCTGAATCGCCACGCGATCACCCAGCCAGTGCATCGCTTCCCGGAACGTCACTTTCTTTGTCAGCACCGTGCGCCCCGCATAAAATTGCGCGCCTAACACATACGCCGGAAAAGCCACTGCTCCGCCGGCATGCTCTTCTTCGCACATTCCGTAGAGATTCGCCGCATAACTGATCTGCGTCTTCACTTCTTTTTTGCAATAGCCATAGTAGTTATCGGCAATGACTGTGATAATCACGCCGCTCTTATCCCGGCAAGTGAGCTTGAACGCGCCGCCGTTGTTATATTTTTCCGCTTCATCGCGCCAGCACATACCATCTTTGCGATGCCGCGGCGTCGCTTGGTCATAGTGCGGCAGCCCGAGATCCTTCTTCTTCATGCCGGCAAGATGCGGCGCCAAAATGACACAGCCTGTGTGCCCCGTCCAGTGCAGCCCGTCCAACGCGGCGTCGTTCTCAGGCAAATCCGGATCGCCGCCATTGCCGAAGATGCTCTCGACAAAATCAAGATTGCTTACTAAACTTCCCGGCACGAAGAAACGCGTCTCCATCGTCTTCGCTTCTTCACTACCTGTCGCGGGACACACGAGCGGCCGCAAAAGCAACGACGCAAACACATTCACTTGCTGCTTCTGATTTGCGGTAAACGGCAGCGCCATCACTTCCGGCGGCGCTTCAAACGCGGCTGCCAGCAACTTCGCAAACGTGATTTTGGGAACGGCAATCTTATCCGCGGGAACGGGCAGCCCGTCTTCCGCGACATGAAAAATTCCCTGCGTTGTGCGCCGATCGCTGCGCGGATTATGCAGCACTCCCTGTCTCACCCGGTACGACTGCAAATAGGGCGACCCGATCCGGTCCTCGCCTGCGGGCAAAGACGTTACTCTTGCCAAGCCTGGTCTATCCAGCACAAGCGTATGCCCCGGCAATCGCGGCGCACCCTCGCCCAGATACCTGTCCAAAAAAACCTGAATGCGCGTATCCACCGGACACAGGCGCCCACCCAGCAACCGGTCCTTCTGGTAGTGGTTGCGGAGCAGCGGTCCGGCGATTTCTAAAAAATGCGGATCAACCGTAGCCTCGCTGACTGGTTGTCCCAGCGCTGCCAGCTTCAGATTGATATATCGAATGAGTTCTGCTTCGCGTTGGTTTCGACTCACCATCGTCCGCTCATGTCACTCGAAGTTCCGCCCGCCGCCGGCACGTAACATTTCAGCGTATAGTCCATCACCATGCGGTCCGCGTTAAATCGCCATCCCAACGTCCGAATCGTGCGCTTCATGCGTTTGATCCAGCCACGCGGTAATCCATCCCGGTCACGTTGGTAGTACAGCGGAATCACTTCGTCGTGCAACACGCGGTACAGGTCCTCGCCGTCGCGCGTATCATGTACGCTCATGTTGGAATGCGTGCGGCCCGTGCCAATGGCAAAACCGTTCAAGCCATCGTACGCCTCCGCCCACCAACCGTCTAATACGGACAGATTTAACCCGCCGTTCAACACCACTTTCTGTCCGCTCGTGCCCGAAGCTTCCAACGGCCTGCGCGGATTATTCAGCCACACATCCACACCTTGCACGAAGAAACGGCCCACGTTGATGTCGTAGTCTTCAATGAACACGAACTTGTCCGCAAACTCTGAATCGCGCATCAATTCCGCAATTTGCTGCAAGACTCGCTTGCCCGGCTCATCGCGCGGATGCGCTTTTCCGGCAAAGACAAACTGCACTGGTCGGTTCGCGTCATTCACCATCGACGCCAGCTTCTTTATATCGGTCAGCAGCAGGTTCGCGCGTTTATAAGTAGCGAACCTTCGCGCAAAACCGATTGTCAAAGCATCCGGTGTCAGTAACCGCGCTAACCTCTGCAGCGTCGCGGCCGACTCATTGCGGCGCTTCGATTGCGCAACCGCCCGCGCCCGGATAAACTCCAGCAAGCCCGATTTCAAACTGAGGTGTGTCTCCCACAACTCGCCATCGTCTATGTTTTCAATGCCCTCCCAGATACGCGGCTCCGCACTGCGCGAATTCCAACCCGCACCCAAATGCCGGTCATACAAGCGCGACATCTGCGGCGCCAGCCAGGAAGGCACGTGTACGCCACTCGTAATATGCCCAATCGGCACGGAATCTTCGGCTTTGCCCGGATACAAACCCGTCCACATATGGCGCGAGACTTCGCCATGCAACGCCGAAACGGCATTTGCCCGCCGCGAGAGCTTAAGACCGAGCACCGTCATGCAAAAATCTTCGCTATAGTTGTTGACGTTTTCGCGGCCAATCGACATCAATCGGTCGGCCGAAATGCCAAGCTGTTCGCGCAGAGGCCCCAAATGCTCTTCAATCAGGTCGAAGCTGAAACGGTCATGCCCCGCCGGCACCGGCGTGTGAGTCGTGAAACAGACTTCGCGCGAAACACGCGGCACTGCTTCATCGAAACTCATCCCTTCTTCTTCCATGCGAGCGCGAATTGCTTCTAGCACCGCAAACCCGCTGTGCCCTTCGTTCAAGTGCAAAACGCTGGGTGTTACGCCCATGGCCTTCAAGGCCCGCACGCCCCCCACACCGAGCAACAATTCCTGCCGAATCCGCACGCGCCCATCGCCGCCATACAGGCGGGACGTTAACTCGCGATCCTCAGGTGCGTTGCCGGCCACATCCGAATCAAGTAGCAATAAATCTAGGCGGCCTACCTTAACCCGCCACACTTTCGCGCGAATCGACCCACGCCGGGTATCGATCTGGATGGCTACTGGCTGGCCATTGTTGCCAATCGCCGGCTCCATGGCGAGTTGGTTTACGTCGGTTTGCAGATACTCTTCCTGCTGCCAGCCCTTTTCATCCAGCCTCTGGCGGAAATAGCCTTGGCCATAGAAAAGACCAATTCCAATTAACGGAATCGCCAAATCGGACGCGCTTTTGATATGGTCTCCGGCCAGCACACCCAAACCACCCGAATAAATCGGCAGCGATTCATGCAAACCGAACTCAGCCGAGAAGTAGGCCACGGGACGCGGTCGCAACACGCTCGCATTTGTCGCGCCCCAGGTGCGGTCTGCCTGCAAATATTCCTGCTGCCGGCGGTAGGCATAATTGATGCGGCTGTGCAACATCAATTCGCTCGCGCGCTTTTCAATGGTGTTCAAGGGTAGCTCATGCAGCAGCGCCACCGGATTTTGGTTCAGCTCCGCCCAGCGCTGCGGCGCCAAATCGCGAAAGAGGCTCACGCAATCGTTGTCCCAGCTCCACCACAGATTTCGCGCGAGCGCCCACAAGCGTTCTTGCGTCGGCGCAATAAAGCGGTCCAACATGCGCGCCTGGCTCACCACCGGCGCAACTTCCGCGGCAGCGTCGGTAAGCAGCTTGATTTCTTCGTCTTTGAAAACGCGCGCGTCAATTGTTTGCAGAACCAGCACACCCTGCAACACCCCGCGATCAATCACCGGTACCCCCAAAAAAGATTGATACGCGTCTTCACCGGCTTCGCTGAAGTACTTAAACCTTGGGTGCTTCTTGACTTGATCGACCGCGACGGGTCGAAGCGTTTCGGCCACTAACCCGGCCAGCCCTTCTTGCAACGCCAGGCGTAAGGTACCCACCGCCTGTTTACGCAGCCCAACGGTGGCCGCCAAGACAAGGTTGGCGCGGTCGGGCTCTAATAAGTAAACCGAGCAAACATCCGTCTTAAATCGTTTGCTGATCAACTCGACAAGATTGGCCAATGTCTCAGCCGGTTGCCCGGTATCTTCCGCAAGTTTGGCAATCTCTTCTAGCGTCAACACGTGGGTCGACTCCACGGTGCCCGCTGCAGGCTCGGTCGTCATGATTGAACCTTTCTCAAAGCAATACGATTCGCAGACGGGGCGAGCAGCGCAACCGGGCGGCGCTACCTCACTAGTTTACAGGAGTAAGAGGTAATCAGGCTGTCTAGCTCACAAACTGAGGTCGCTTACGCTTTCGGCTCGGATTCAGAAATGTAGAACTTAGGAAGCTGGCTAGTCAGCCCGGAAACTCAGCAAATCCTCTTCTCGCACGAGCGGCTCGCCAGGGGCGACATTGTCTAAGTGACCTTGCACCATCCACTCTTCCAACTCGCCCACTAGCTCGTACAGATGTTCAAACGAATCCACAATGAAGAGTAGCGGTTGATAGTGATCAATTTCAAAACCCTGATTGATCACCCACTCCAACCGCAGGGGATAACGCTGCACACTTGGTGATTCAATCGCACGCTCAATCTCCCCGTATGAACTCAGCAACCCACTCCCATACACTTTCAACCCGCCACCGTGGCGCATTAGACCGAACTCAATCGTGAACCAGAAGAATCGCGCCATGGCCCGAATGATACTCGTCAACTGCTCGACTGGCGCATCTAACTTCGCCGCCGTACGCGCGCACTCCCCAAACCGCATCAGCGTCTCGGCAAAGTGCGGATCTGTGTGCATCGGCACGTGCCCGGCAATGTCGTGAAAAATGTCCGGCTCCGGCAGATAGTCTAATTGATCCGAACGGCGAATCGTAATCGTGGTCGGAAATTCGCGCTGTCTCAGACAGTCGAAGAACTGGAACGCCGGTACGTAGCCGCTTACCGCCTTCGCTCGAAAACCAGTGAGCGGCCGCAAGAAGCGGTTCACATCATCGAGCCGTGGAATCCGTTGCGGGTCCAAACTGAGTGCCCCGATGCCTTTCAGAAAGTGCGGATTGGCGTAGAGCTCCCACTTAGGGAGCATGCGTGCATACAATCGCCGCCAAGCCTCGTGGTTTTCTTCCGAATACTGCTCATATGGTTGGGTGATGAAGAGTCCGCTTTGCGCGGGAGCGTCATGGATTTCGATGGCTCTTGTCGAGGTCAGGATCGCGCTCATGTGCACCCAACTCCACAATACACCACATTTTGGTGGTGCTCAATACTCCTTCTATAAAGAGGAGCTTATCGAGGTTCCCGCTGAAGTGCCTTGAACACCTCCAATCCGCGTTCAATCCAGGAAGCCAGCGGAGTTTCTGCCAGGACGATCTGCCCGCCTTGGCTTTGAAGCTGCAAAACCATCTCTTGGCCGCTGCCGTCATAGAGAAACGAGTGCGCAAAGGCATCCATCGCTTTCGGAAGATTGCTCATGCTCGACGCATACATTTCGCGCAACCTAGGCTCGCGCGGCAACGCTGCCGCTTCAATCGCTGCCTTCAGTTCCTAGCTGGACATTTCAAAAATCGTCTTTGTTCCATCGCGAACGGGCATGATGTTTCCTACCTCTCAGGATACGCCTTCAATAAATTGGGGCTTCGATCTTTTCAGACCGAAGCCCCGCTTTGTTCTTGGAGCTTATCTAACTGTTAGAAGGTAAACCGAATCGCCATCTGCAACTGGCGCGAAAAGTTGTCCATGGTGTTAATCACACCAAACGAACCGCTGGACAAATCCGTGTTCGGCGTGTGGAACAGTGGCGAATTGAACGTGTTCAGCGTTTCGAGACGAAATTGAGCATTGGCTCTCTCGCCAAACCGGAAGTTCTTGAAGAGCGACGAATCCCAGTTCTTCTGGCCGGGTCCGCGAACTCCAATCGTACGCGGCGTGTTGCCGAACGTACCCTGCGGAGCAACAGAAAACGCCGAGGCGTTGATGTAGTCGCCCAAGCGCTGAACCACGCTTCCACTGGTGCCAATGGCTGAACCCGTCTCGTTGGGCCGCTGGGCATCGTAGCCGTATTCCGAATTGAAGTCTTGCTGGTAAATCTGGAGGGGGAAACCCGTTTGATAGACGCTGACAGTGTTTATCGCCCAACCACCAAGGATCCAGTCAACCGCGCGACTGGAGTTACCCAAGTACCGCCGGCCTTTGCCAACCGGGAAGTCGTAAGTGATGGCGGTAGACCAACGAATCGGCGTGTCAACGTTAGACAGGCTGTATTCCGCTTGAGTATTGTAAGGATTCTGCGGAGCACCCTGTGCACCGCCATTCAGCGAACTTCCTACGCCGCCGCTGCTTTCGTCCATATTCTTCGATACAGTCAACGTACTTAAAAACGTCAATCCGTAGCTGAGGCGTTTTTGCCCCTTGATAACCAGGGAATTGTAGCTGGCATGATTCTGATCGCCGAAGATCTGCTCAATTTCGGTATACGCGGGATAAGGCAGCATAAGCCGAAATGCGGAGAGGGTGGGACTCGACAGCGTGCCGGAAGCCACCAAAGGGTTGCCATAAAACGGGTTCGTCACTTGCGCATTCAACGCCGTGGTCCCTTGCGTTAAGTCGCTGACAGGGAGCGCGTTGATATTGATGTTCGGGTTACCCAAGGTGAGGTGCGTTGAGTGCGATCCTACATAACCCACTTCCAACGCGATACCGCCCATGAGTTCACGCTGCACGTCGATGGAGTACTGCTGAATCATCGGCGCTTTAGTGGTGGGATCGACTAGCGACAAGTTCGTGCCGATACCAGCATCGACTCCTAGTGAGTTGCCAACGGGTGCCAGGAGTCCGTTCGGGAACGGATTGTACAGGCCTCCCTGGTCTTGGGCATACGTTAGGCCCGTGTACTGCGTGTTATTAGCGTAGCCGAGGGTACCAAACGGACCGCCTAGATAGAGTTGCGGAGCCCAGAAAATACCGTAGCCGCCGCGGACAACGGTCTTTCCGTTCAACTGGTAAGCAGCACCACCGCGCGGACCCCACTTGACGCCTTGGTAGTCACCCACATGGTCAGGGGCGCCGTTCAATCCCGCATATTCGACCTCGCCATTTCCATAGACCGGATTGGTAGCCGCTGTGTTGAAGTTCACAATCAAGCCGTTGTGCGCTTCTGTCACACCAGACTCATGTTCCAAGCGCAGGCCGAAATTGAGGGTAAGCTTGCTGTTGACGCGGAAGTTGTCTTGAACAAAACCGGCGTAATAATGAATGTAGTCGGTTAGCTTAGAGGATGTGTCTGCTTCTCGGCTATAGGGCAACCCCAGCAGCAGGTCGGATAGATCCGTTCCGGAATAGCTGGTCTGCCCAGAAGCAAATGTGTAGCAGCCTGTTGTGCAGTTGATGCCCGCGCCCGCCGTCGCAAGAAGCCGGTAATCAAAACCGGCTTTAATGCTATGGCGACCGATAAATTTGTCCACGCTCACTGAAAAATTATGCGAAGCCTCGTCATAGTAATCCCAATCGCCGGAATCACCCAAACCGTACAGTGAGCTCATGTTAATCTGCGGAAACTCCGCCGCCGGACCATTCGTGGCACTCGCCCAGGCGGGGCTCATACCAAGAGCGGCCACACTAAAGCCTTGGGAACTGTTGTAATCGAAATTCGGGAAGCGGTTGAAGCCATACCGCACTGCCACCACCGTAGTGGGATTCACGGTAAACAGATTGTTCAACTGCGTGGTGTCAACCCGGCGCAGCAGACGCCACCCGCTTTGCGTGCTGGGCGAGTTGAACCAGGTATCGCCAGGTTCCAGCGAATAGTAACGAAGGTAGCTTAAACTGGCACGCCACCAGCTTGTAAAGTCTTCGTCGATTTTGCCAGTATATTGCACCGCTCGCGCTTTGATCGACGACGATAGAGCGAGGTCGTTCGCGCCGTAATAAGCCGGCGTCGAGGTGGGTGTTGGGTAATAGCTGGCGACGGCTAGCCCAACCGGACTCAACATGCTGGTTGGAATGGTGTTGTTTGCNNGCGAGCGTGGGCAGGTTGAAATCGGAGGAATCGGAAGAACGATCGTCGTAGTGCTCAACTCCAAGAAAGAAAAATGTCTTGTTCTTGCCGTCGTACACATGCGGAATCCACACTTTGCCGCCGAAGCTCGCGCCCCAAGTTGTGTTCGGCTGCTCCGCAATCGGAATGCCCGCCGCGTTGCTAAAGAAATTGTTCGCATCCCAATCGGTACGGCGTAAGTGGCCATACGCGCTGCCGTGAAATTCGTTCGTACCTGACTTCATCAGGGTGTTGAACATGCCGCCACCCGTGCGCGCCATTTCGGCGTCATAGGTGTTCGATTGAATCTTGACTTCCTGCACCGCTTCCAAAGTCGGAATGATGATCGCGCGATTGTTTGCATCGGTGATCGGAATACCGTCCAGCAAATAGTTGTTGCCGCGCACGGGGCCCCCGGCAATCGAAATCATCGACGAACCGCTCTGATCTTCCATGCGGTTATAGGCGGGCGGACCCACTTGCACTACGTTCTGCGACAGTCTCGACAGCATGAACGGATTGCGCCCGAGGTTCGGCAAGTCCACCAGCTTCTGGTTGTCTAACACCTGGCCCTGCGATGCATTCGATGATTCCACCAGCGGCATCTGCTCGGTGACCAGCACACTCTCAGACACATTGCCGACTTCCAGCCGGATGTCCACTGCCACAAATTCCTGCGTACCTACGATGACGTTCGTGCGTTCAAACTTCTTGAAGCTGGTGCTCTCAGCCACAACCGTGTATGTGGCAGGAACCACATCGGGAAAGTCATAAAATCCGGCGCCATTCGTTGTGCCGGTGCGCGCCTCATTCGTGCCTTGGTTCGTCAACGTAACTTTGGCGTTGGGTACTGCGGCGCCGGACGCATCCGTAACTGCTCCGTGTACGCCGCCTTGTGTGGATTGCGCCCAAACCCCTATACTCGTGAGCACAAATAATGCCAGTAATGGCGCAACTCTGCCCTTTTTTGCTAGATTCAACTTCTGAAGCATTCTGTAAATCTCCCTTAGTATCGATCCCTTTTAGTAAAGCTATTCGCCGGCAAAAGCCCGGCATCCGCAAAACTTGGCGGGTACTGCTACAACAGAGAGCAACGGAGCCACTGAGATAATTACGGTTAGATTACCACTGTTTGAAGCCCCAGTGAATCAATTTTTTGAATGGAAAGAAACAGAAGAAAAAGCGAAAATCGTCACCGAGCACTTTGAACAGCGACGATATTCGCTGTTTGTTTGCCAGTGTAAACGCGTTGAACCAAGTACTTTAACAAATACAGCGAACACCCGATGCCCACGGCCAAAACCGCGTTCACGACCAATACCGCTGTTGCCGTACACAAAAACGCGACCGCATCCACCCGCCGCATCCTGTTCAAACGGCGCCACGTACTCCATTCCAAAAGGCAGATTCCGATATACGCGGTGACGCCGGCCAAAGCCGGAATCGGGATATGGGAGATGTAGTTATTGCCCAAAATCACAAAACCCAAAATGAAGAGTCCGTGGAAAAGATTCGACATGCGCGTCACTCCGCCGCAACGTACACTCGCTAGGCTGCGCGCTGGAATGCCTACACTCATAGGCGCCGCAAAGACGCCCGCGACCATATTGGCAATCCCGTAAGCGCCAATCTCGCCGTCGGCATCCGCAATCTTCAAATGCGTGTGCCGCCCGCGGAAGTGTTCGACTACGCGCGAGGTCAACAGAATGTTCACGCTCGCCACAAACGCCAGCCCCAACCCGTCTGGAATCACTTTCAGAACATCGGTTGGCGTCCATGAGAAACCTACAAACGGCGGAATTTGCAAAGGCAGCTTGCCCACT
>PMSX01000053.1 GCA_003167495.1 Bryobacterales bacterium
GAAAAAGAGGGGACACGCCTGCTGTGTCGGTCGAAATGGAGTGGGTGTGAAGAGCCCGGAGTGTCCCCCTCGGTACAAGTATGGGCGGCGGTGCCGCCCTTTTTCTCGGGAGGTTTGTCCAGCTCATTCGTGGACGCAACGCTAGGTTTATTGCGCCTTTTCCGTGGCCGCCGCAGCGGGAAGGAGGCGAGGAGCGGGCTTTACTGCTGCAATATTTCCGTTCTTGGATGACACCGCATACTTCATATACGACGTCATGTAGGAGGGATCTTCGCTGCGGGCGTCCCAATGATTTAGAATCGAACCAAAGATGTGGGCACCATCTTGTCGGAAGCATTCCTGAATCATCGAAGTTTGTTCGACGGTCGTAACTCCCGCCCTGACCACCAGGACGACTCCATCGGCGTGTTGGGCCAGCAGACGGGCATCCGTCAATGGAAGAGCCGGTGGCGAGTCTATCAAAACGAAATCGTATTCACCTCTGACGTGTTCAAGAAACGCTCTTAGGTCGTCTAGGTGAAGGATTTCGGTAACATTCGTGTAGAGGGACCCGCTCGGAAGTATATCGAGACCTTCCAAACCCGACTCCCGAATCAACTCGCTTGCCACAACGGGGTGCAGCCTTTCAACAAGTAGGTTGGTCAAACCGGGCGCATCGCCAAAACCAAAAACTTGGCCAAGGCGCGGTATTCTCAGATCGCCGTCAATTAACAAAACACGTCTACCGCTTTCCGCGAGACCCAAACCAAGATTGAGAACCGAGGTAGTCTTACCGGCATTTGAGTGCGCACTAGTAACCACGAGTACTTTACGGGTCTTTCCCGCATCTCTTCCCCATATAATGATTGACGCGACGGCGGAACGGAATGACTCGGCTACAATCGAACCTGCGGTCTTCCAACTCTGAACAACGTCCCCGGTCGGATTTTCAGGCGGCGGCGAGACCTTGCGAAACAGCCTACCCAATCGCGGTCTTCCGTTCCACGAAGGACTTAGAATCTGTGTGCGAACGTCCTGTTTGGCGGCGGGAATGATCGCCAATTCACGCGTTCGCAGAAGTTTGGTCGTTTCCCCGGCAGTCCTTATACTGCCGTCCGAGCGCTCCCGCATCAATATGAACAGCACCGAGAGGATACATCCAGTCAGAGCTCCGATTCCCAAGTTAAGCGGCAAGTTGGGTTGACTGGGAAGAGTAGGTCGCTTCGCGGGGTCTACTACTCGAATATTGCTCGCGTGGAGCGCGGATACCACACCAGCCTCACGGATTTTCTGTAGCATTGATTGATACAAATCACGATTCGCGTCAACCTCCCGTTTCAAAAGGTTATAGCCAACCTGCTTTGACGATTGATCGGTGAGTCGCCCCAGTTGTTGGTCGTACGCCTCTTTCTCGATCTCCTCGCGACGCAAAGCCGCTCGGTAATCATTCCTTAGACGGGCAACCACTAATGCTTTCTGACGCTTAATCTGCTCCTCTACCGTTTCAATCTGAGCTTTAACGTCAGTCACTTTGTAGTGTTTCGGCGTGTATAGATCGCTTAGGCTTGCCGCCTGACGTTTAAGATCGGCAAGTTTACTCTCAGCCTCCTTGATCGCTGCGTCATCTAGAACCTGAGGCAAGGCATCGTCCGATCCAGAGTTAACCAACTCCAGCTGGGACTGTTTGTCCGCGCGGTCGGCTTCGGCTTTTTCAAGATCTGCCTGAACTTCCCGCAACTTAGACGCATTCACGCTCTCCTGATCGGCATCCGAGGTAAAGATAATTCCAAACCTTTGCGCATACGCTTGCAAGTCGTTTTCAGATTGTCGCAACTTTCCGCGAAGTGAGTTGAGTTGACCGGTCAGAAACTGCGTTGTGTCAGTTGCCATCGTCCACCGCGCTTCCTGAAGCGCCAAAATATGCTGGTTAGCGACCGCATTTGCGGCATCGGCAGCGAGTTGCGCGGATGGGGACGACACAGTAATCGAAATTAGGCTCGACTGACCCTCGGCCTTGACCTGAAGATTTGCCAGCGTTTTCCCGATAAGCGACGGTAAAGCGCTCTTCGCCGGCGCTCGCCCACCAAGCCAGCGTTCAAGCTTTGTAGCGATACCCTCCGGCTTCTGTGCGTAGCCCACCGATTTAGCCATAAGAACGGCGGACACCCGATCTAAGAGTGCCTCGCCCTTTAGAAGCCGTGTTTGCGTTTCCAAATAACTATCCATCGTCGAGGTGGACATATTGGGGTCGATGTCTCTGTTATTGAAGAAGTCCTGGTTGACCGGCAAAACTTCAACCACTGTCGTCGCTTTATACGACGGCGTCATAACGAACGTCGCTAACACACTGGCGGCTAAACTACCCAATAGAATGAAGCCGATCACTCGACCGTATCTCCTGAGAAGGGCACGGTACTTAACTTCTGCGTCCATTCTCGATCCGTTGGATCGACCTAAGGCAAGCGCGGCTTGCGATTGGATCGGTACTAAAGTTTGCCCCGAATTGCCTAAAAGCTGTGCCTTTGTCATCTGGTAGCCACTTTCTGGATCGAACGGATCCGCGCCGCCTTTCAAAACCGCCACACCGCGATTCCCGCCATATTGATCGCCATATCAACGGCCCTAGCCCCCGCCTTTTTCGGCAAGTTGCTGGGAACGACCAGAATGTCTTCGGCATGCAAATTGACATCGGGGGCTTGCCCATCCATGATTTTTCGAAGGTTCGTGGCCACCTCGGTGCGATTCGGTTGGCCGTCGTGCTGATACAAGATTTTCGCCTTCTTCGGGGCGGCTTCCTGCGTAAACCCACCCGCTAAAGCCAACGCCTGGAGGACCGACACGGAGTCTTTTTCGCTTAGTACGTAGGCCCCAGGCTTTTGAACCTCCCCAATCACGTACAGAAGCCGAGCTTTCGGAACCATGAGCACATCATTCGGCTTGATGAGGACGTTATCGTTCGTATCTCGACCGTCCATGACGTCGTGTAAGTTCACCCGGGCTATGCTAAGTTTTCCGTCCGGACTGTCAACGGCACCGGCGATTGGAAGTTGACCGTTTGAAAGCTGACGCGTTATTGTGACCGAGTTTCCCGCGTCCGTCTTCAACCCTCCGGCGAGCGCTATGACTTCCACCAACGTTTTCTGGCCTCTCAGTTGTACCAAGCCCGGGGTCGCCACATCGCCTACTACCGAAACTGGTTCGCTCCGGTAGTCAATGACGAGCACCGATACCTGTGGATTCTTGACGTAATCCTTGAGCCGTTGCGTGAGGCCGGCTTCAAACTCGGCGACTGATAAGCCAGCGGCCTTTACTCTGCCGACCAAGGCCAGGTTAATGTAACCATCGCCGTCAATCTGCATTGGCTTATCGGAAAGTTCTTCCGCTTGAAAAGCGCGGATCACAATTGTGTCTTCCGGCCCGAGAATATAGTTCGCAACATGCTCTGGAGATCTGATCTCGCCGGTGTTCGACAGAGCCTTTGGATTACTGCCAGAAGAAGCCTGCAGCAAACCTGCCGTGAGGTTGCGCGGTTGCGCAGAGTCTGGACCGACCGGCCCAACCGCAGTTTGCGAACGACTAAGGGTTGCCGTTATAGCGAATGTTAGAAAACAGCGCGCCCAAATGCGATGGAATCGCAATTTGCCCTTTTCCACAGATCCTCCTTTGATCACGCAAATGATCACGGCGCCAAGGTCATATCGATCGACCAAGATGTTAAGAAATACTTAACATCACCTCTCTTTGGATGCTAACGCACATTTGTTTAATTTGGAAGGGAATTAATGGCTCTTGTAGTACTGGGAGCGCATCAGGGAGCCCTAGAGAAAGGCAATGGCGCAAATGTTCGTAGTCTGAGGTATGAAGTAATACTAGACGGCGCTAAAGGACCAAATAAACCGTGACCATTTAACGGAGGAGCCTTTTGAGGGATATCGATGCTGTTGTGGTTGAATAACGACAGTGCTTGTTTGCGGCGGGACGAGAGAACAAGAATCGGTAATAAGAATCGAGATGAAAGAGGATGATTCAACAGACTCTTGGAGACGCTCTCCGTTTTTTCAGGGAACAGCGGGGCATTTCTCTGCGAGCTCTGGCCGAGAAAACAAACGTGTCGCCGAGCTTTCTGTCACAGATAGAGAATGGTCAGTGCTCGCCGTCTATCTCGTCGATGGAGAAGATCGCAAATGCGTTGGGGGTGACGCTTGGCCAGTTCTTTCTTTCCGCAAATCAGCAGACCGCGAAGGTTGTGCGTGCTAGCGAGCGCGCCCATATGGCGCTCGATTGGTCGCGGGCTGAAATTGCTTCGCTGGGCTCGCTGCCGGAGGGCTCGCACTTCCGGGCATCCATGATTACAATCAAGCCGGGCGGTCTGACGGGAAAACACGCTACTCCGTCCATTTCCGACGAGTTCTCGATTGTATTCGAAGGAACGGCTATTCTGAAGTTGCAAGACGGTGAGCAGACACTAGGCCGTGGCGACTCGGTGACAATTGTGGCGGGAACAAATCGGCAATGGCGGAATGAATCTGATGCCATAACCGAGATCCTCGTGATTTCTTTGGGGCCGCATGTAGCCATTTCCAGCTGAGAGCCACTCGCCACTGGGCTACAACTTGGGACAGCGGACGCCGAATCGATCCTACAGCGATTCACGAAGAACAACGTGCAGCACCCCACCTACAAGGCATTGTGTGAGCTGGGCAAAGCCCTGAAGACCGTATTCTTGTAAGGTTACCTGCGGCTGGAGCCGCTGCGCCGCGAGATTCATGAGGGCTTACAGGTCATTGAAAACTGGAACAGTGCCAACGACTTTATCTTGTACGGCAGGGACGGCGAGTTCACTTGAACATGCAAAAGCACCTACCGCTGGAACAGACCGCTCGAGTCCCCTGGTGCTACTTGGCCGAAACTTCGAGCCTCACTAGGTTAAGGCCTCCTTAGCGGACGCGGCTGGTGGAGCCCGGAATGTCCCCCCTCGGTACAAGTGTGGGCGGCGATGCGGCCCTTTTTCTTTGGGCAAGTTTGAAATTACGAATCACCTATAAGCGGGCCGCTCACCCCAGGGATGGCGCGGTCGTGGGCTTAATGGTGTCTGACCCCTTTAAGATATGCCCCCGCCACCACCCGTCGCCCTCAGGGCGGCCCTTAACGCAAGTCTGTAAGACGTTGATTCACGTTATCGCCTTCTCGGGCGTTAGAACTGGTTCCAGAGGAACTGGTTGTAGACTTCGTGGTGGTGCTGCACTTCCGGGGCTTTGACGATGGTGCCGAGCAGACGAGGACAGCGGTCTGCCGAACCCTTCTTCAAGTCGGCGTAACGGCCCTTGACGTCGGCGCCGAACAAAGTGGTGGTCCAATCGGACTTGCTGAAGAGATCGATCGCGTCGTAGATGTTGTCGGGCAAATAGCGCGGCGCGCTGCGCAAATTGTCCACCGTCTGATCGATGACTCCGTCCAAACCGGTCTTGAAAATCGAGTATAAGGTCATGTAGGGGTTGGCATCGGGAGCGACCGAGCGAACTTCGATGCGGGCGCTGCGTTCGTTGCCGAGTGGAATGCGAATCATAGCGCCACGGTCTACCGCCGATGCCTTGAGCTGATTGGGGGCTTCGAAATGCGGATCGAGGCGGCGGTAGGAGTTCACGCTGGAGTTCATGACCAGACACAGATCGAGGCCGTGAGTTAAAATCCGATCGACGAAAGACCAAGCCTCTTTGCTGACTCTTTCCTCGCCGTTTGGATCCCAGAAAATATTCTTGCCGTCTTTCGAGACCGAAACGTTGGTATGCATGCCGCTGCCATTAACGCCGACAACGGGTTTTGGCAGGAAGCTTGCCGTGAAGCCCATCTTGGTAGCGACCTGCCGGCAGATTAATTTGTAGAGCTGGATGTGATCGGCCGCGGCGACGACTTCGGCATAGCCGTAGTTGATTTCGAATTGGGAAGGGGCGACTTCGGGGTGATCCTTTTCATTCTGGAAGCCCATGGCGCG